>NZ_JASLGE010000096.1 GCF_030150285.1 Pseudomonas sp.
GAGCCTGAGGTGGACCAGCGTCACGGCGGGAGAGCGCCTGTATGGCGACTACCAAGGCACCTGGGGGCTGATCCGGCTACTGGAAGCCGCCCGGATCACCGCTCTGGACGACAGCGACAGCCAGTACCGCATGGTCCTCAACGCCCCGGACGGCCTGGACCTGACCTGGCACTTGCGCACGGAACTGGGCGCAGGGCCGATGGCGCTACTCGCCCTGCGCGGCTTCACCTTGCCGTCGCAGATATTTCTTGATGAGGGTGCTGCGACACAGCCTTATGCGCAGAACGGGAGGTTTGAATGAACCTGCCCCCGTATTGGGCCGTGCATTTCCTGCCCTGTGACGAGGTTCAGGTCACCACGTCCTGCTACGCCTACGGCAGCCCCGAGTACCCGATCAAAACCTCGTTGCACTTGCCGGAGCCGCCGTCATGTTCGAAGTGACCCATGCCCACGCTTGCGTTGCCGCGTGTTTGCGTTTCAAGGGCACGAGCAGGTTGTTAGCCATCAGAAACACCGCTATCGCACAGCATTGGAGCTTTAGATGAGCCTCTCTACGTTGATCAACAAGTGCCTGGGCGCGCGGGGTATCTTGCCGTTGAGCCCACAGCACACCGAACGTTGGGCCGCCTGGCTTATGCCCATCCGTGCCGATGCCCCGGTTGGCGAAGACCCGGGTTACGACGATGACTTTCAGCGGATGCGCGAAGAGGTCAATAAACTGTCGGGGGCCGATGCCGATCTGGTGATTCAGTTGGCCGAGACGCTGTTGACCCAGACCTGCAAGGACTTGCGGGTAGGCACGTATTACCTCTGGGCGCGCTTGCACAAGGACGGCGAGGCCGGGTTGGCTGACGGCCTGGGCCTGCTCGCCGCGCTGGTGGAGCGTTACGCTGGCGAGGTGTTGCCGGTGCGAGCCACCAGTCGCAAGTTGGCGCTGGAGTGGCTGACCAGCAGCAAGGTGCTGGATAGCCTGTCGCGTTATCCGGAGGTGGACACGGGTGAATCTGAGCGTACGGTGACCGCGCTGGCCTGGCTGGAACAAGGGCTTAGCGCATGGCCCCAGGCGCACCGCCCGGCGCTGGATGCCCTGTATGGCGCGTTATCGGCCCGTTTGGCGCAATCCGGTGGGGTTGATGCGGTGGTGCCACAGCACAGTGCCAGCCATCTGCCTAACAGCCCGATAACCCCCTCAAGCCTTTCGCCGATCAAGTCTGGCCGCGATTTGCTGGACAGTGGCCGCGCCTTGGCAGTGTATCTGCGCGAGCAGCCCGAAGGCTGGCTGGCGGCGCACCGCCTGATGAAGAGCCTGCGTTGGGACACTGTGCATCAGACGCCACCTCAGGACGCCAGCGGTAAAACGCGCCTGGCACCTCCACGCGGCGAGTATCGGGCGCAACTCAAACGCCTGTATGCGCAGCAGAACTGGACAGCGCTGCTGGAGCAGACCGAGCGCATGTACGCCGAGGGGGTCAACCATTTTTGGCTGGACCTGCAAACGTATGCGTACCACGCCTTAAGCAAACAGCCCGCCCCATTGAGTGACTGGGCCGACATCGTCAAGCGAGATCTGGGCATGTTTCTGGACCGTTTGCCGGGCCTGGAGGCCTTGTACTGGGACGACGGTACGCCGTTCGCTGACGAGACCACGCGGGAATGGATTGCCCAGCAGGTGAGCGGCAATCGTTCACCGCAGTGGTTGCCCGCGCCGGCACCGGTCTCGACACCCGGCGATGACGACATCCTGTCACTGGAACGTGAGGCCTTGGCGCAGGCGGACAGCGACGGCGTGGAGCAGGCGCTGGCGTGGTTGGCCGACAGGCCCGGCGTGCACACCGGGCGGCAGCGTTGGCTGTTGCGCCTGCTGATGGCGCGAGTGGCCGAGCAGTATGGCAAGAGCGATCTGGCTGTGCACCTGCTGACGGAACTGGATGCCACTGCGCAGTTGCATCGGTTGGCGGATTGGGAGCCAGCGCTGAACTTCGACATCAAGGCCCGCCTGCTCAAGCTGCTGCGCTTGAAATTTCAACGCAATGATGCCGACAAACCGACCCTCGCCCGGCACATGGACGCGTTGCTGGCAGCGCTGGTGGCCATTGACCCGGTACGCGCTGCAGTGCTTTGCAGCTAACCCTTCACTATCAGGATTTATCTTTGAGCATGGACAACCTGACACTGCGTTATTACGACGCCGAAATGCGCTATCTGCGCGAAGCCGGTAAGGAGTTTGCAGACGCTTTCCCGGATCGAGCGGCCCAGTTGAACCTGGACAAGCCGGGGGCACATGACCCCTACGTGGAGCGCCTGTTCGAGGGCTTTGCCTTTTTGATGGGGCGCCTGCGCGAAAAGCTCGACGATGACCTGCCGGAGATGACCGAGGGGCTGGTCAGTTTGCTGTGGCCGCATTACCTGCGCACCATTCCTTCGCTCTCCATCATCGAACTGGTGCCGGAATTGGCACAGATGAAGGGCAGTGAGTCGATCGAGCAAGGCTTTGAAGTGCTGTCGCAACCGATCGGGCCGCAACGCACACGCTGCCGTTACACCACCACTCAAGCGCTGACACTGCAACCGCTGGCCCTGGAAACGGTGCACGTCGCCCATGAGCCCGACGGTCGCTCGGTGCTGCGCCTGCGCTTTGCCTGCGGCGCGTTGACGGACTGGTCCAAGATCGACCTGAGCCGATTGCCGTTGTACCTGAATGCCGATGCCCCCTTGGCCAGTGCCTTGCATCAGGCACTGACGCTTAATGCGCAAGCGGTGTACGCCCGTTTGCCGGGGACGTTGGACCGCGCACCGCTGCAGGCTTGTTTCTCGCCCAAGGGATTTGCGGATGAGGACCGTCTGTGGCCCAAAGGGGACAGTGCCTTCAGTGGCTATCAGTTGCTGCTGGAGTACTTCACCTTCCGCGAAAAATTTATGTTCGTGACCTTGTGCGGGTTGGAGCATCTGAACCTCGCCCCTGGCATGGAAGGCTTTGAGCTGGACGTGGTGCTGAGCGAAGCGTGGCCTCATGAGTTTGGTTTGAGTGCTGATCACCTTCGCCTGCATGCGGTGCCGGTAATCAATCTGTTCCCGCTGGAAGCGGATCCGCTGGCCCTTACCCCGTTACAGACCGATTACCTGTTGCGGCCCATGCGCCTGCAAGACGGGCACCTTGAAATCTATTCGGTGGACCAAGTCACGTCTTCAAAAAACGCAGAGCGCCACGACTACGTGCCCTTCACCAGTTTTCGCCACAAGGGCGGCATGCTGCGCGACGAAGCCCCCGAACGTTACTTTCATACGCGGTTAAAGCGCGGTGCCAATGGCCTGCACGACACTTGGCTGATCCTGGGGGGCGAGGGGTTTGACGTGGATCAGTTGCGCGTCAGCGAAAGCCTGTCGTTGCGGTTGACCGGCACCCATGGGCAACTGCCGCGCAAGGCGCTGCAAAGCACCCTGCTGGACACCGTGGTGCAATCCACCCAGGCCGGTTTGCGGGTGCGCAATCTGACCGCACCGACCTTGCCGTGCTACCCGCCAAACCGTGACCGCTTTCATTGGCGCGTGCTCAGCCACTTGGGCTCCAACTTTCTGCCGATGCTCGACAGCGCCGAGGTGTTGCGCGGCACCCTGGCGCTGTACGACTGGACCGGCAGTGAGCTGAACCGCCGGCGCCTGGAAGCCATCGTCGAGGTTCGTCACCACCTGATTCAGCGCTTTGAGAAGGGCTTTCTGCTGCGCGGGGTGGATATCGAAGTCACCCTGGATGCCAATGGTTTTTCGGGGGAGGGCGACATCAGTCTGTTTGGCGAGATGCTCAATCGCTTCTTCACCCTGTATGCCGACATTCATCTGTTCAACCAGCTCACGCTGATCCTGCAACCTACTGGAAAGTGCCTGCGATGGAACGAGAACCACAGTCAGCGTATACCCGGCTAAAGGCCAGCGGCTTGCTGGCCGCCCTGGAAGGCGAGGTGGCTGAGGGCAACCTGTACCGCATCTGCCAACTGCTGGAACAGGCGTTGCCCGATCATCCGCCGCTGGGCAGTACGGCGCACCCAGGCGATGACCCGGTGCGTTTTCGGCCGGACCCGGGCATGGGGTTTCCCTCCAGCGAGCTAAGGGCGATTGAAACCGATGCGCTTCATCCGCAGCGTCCAGCCACGGTGCGTACTCGCCTGCTCGGGCTGTACGGGGTTGATTCGCCGTTGCCGACGGTCTACCTGGACGACATCGCCCAGCGGCGCGAAGGGCATGAAGCGTTGGAGGCCTTCCTCGACATGTTCAACCACCGCATCTTTACCCAGTTCTACCGCATCTGGCGCAAGTATTCGTACCCGGCCACGTTTGAAGCGGGTGCAACGGATGCAACCTCACAGTGCTTGCTGGGGTTGATTGGCCTTGGCATTCCCGGCACCGCCAAACAAATAGCCACGCCGGTCTCGCGCTTTCTGGCGCTGCTCAGTGTGATGCGCCTGCCCACCCGCAACGCCGAAGGCGTGATGGCGCTGGTCAAGCTGCTGGCCCCCCATACACAGGCGAAGGTCACGGCCCATTGGCCGCAGCACATTCCCTTGGCGCAACCGGCCAGTCTGTCCAGCCGCCAGCCAGTGAGTTTGTCTCAGGGCACGCCCTTGGGCAGTGTCGGGCACGACGCCAACAGCCAGTTGCACCTGAGCCTGTTCACCCAAGATCCGCAAGAGGCTCGTGGCTGGTTGCCGGGCGGCGCATTACACAGCGATCTGCGGGTGCTGTTGCGGGTGTACCTGGGCTGGCGTTGCACCGCGAAACTGCAGTTGTCGCTGCCGGTGCGCGAATTGCCCATTCCAGTGCTCGGAGGCGCACCGGTGCTCTTGGGCATGACCGGTGTCCTTGGCTTGGGCAGTGACACTTGGCCCGTTGGCGCACACGACACCCTCACGATTAACCTGGGCCGCTATCAAGGCCTGCAACCCAACCCTCATCACCGGGAGATACAGCATGTCGCGTACCGTTTGTAATGCATTGATGTTGGCCGCGCTCGTTTCACTGCTGGGTGGCTGCGGGCTAAGCCAGACCGTCGCCGATGCCACCACCTCAACGGCCAGGGCGATGTTCTACAAGCAGGTGAACAGCCTGCACCTGGACTTCAGTGGTCGGGCGGCGATCAACACCGACACCACGGACATGAGCGAGATGTCGGCAGCGACCTTGGTGCGGGTGTACCAATTGCGCGATGGAAAAGTGCTGGAGAAGGCCAGCTACGACAGCGTGTTGAGCGACGATGAACGTCTGTTGAACACCGACCTGCTGGCTCAACAAACCGTGGTGGTGAAGCCCGGTGAAGGTGCCCAAGTGAATGTCCCTCTGCACAAGGACGCTGATTGTGTCGCGGTGGTGGCGTTGTTTCGTGAACCTGATACCCAGCGCAAGACGTGGCGTGTGTTGCTGACACGGGATGACCTGGACCCGGACCGAGCGCGCGTCATCGAACTGGGGGACAACCAACTGACCTTGCGCCCGCTGGCGCAGGACTAGGCCATGAGCGAACTCAACCCTTCACTCTACGAAATGCTGTTGCAGAACTTTGATGGCGAGCTGGAGCTGTACCGGGTCAGCGAAGCCGATCAACTCACCTTGTCCGTGCTGGACAACCTGCAACGCATTCTCAATAGCCGCGCTGGCACGCTTAGTCATCTGCCCGACTATGGCCTGCCGGACATGGGCCTGATCCTGCAAGGCCTGCCCGCCACCGCCCATGACTTGATGAACACCTTGGTCAACACCTTGCTCAAGTACGAGCCGCGCCTGGCGGCGGTGAACATCGAACTGCTGCCGCAGGCGCTGCCGGGCCATCTGGACTATGCCCTGGATGTGGAACTGAAGGGAGGCGAGCACATGAGCTTCGGCACCACCCTGGCACCCGAGGGCAAAGTGTTGGTGCGTCACCTGAAGCGACAGCATTACCTGTCGCAGCCGTAAACCTGTAAGGGATGGGAAGTTGAATGACGTCGTTGTTTGAAATGCGCATTCGGGTGGGCGGTGATCCGCGAACCTTCGCTGAATTTACGGCGCTGCACGATGAACTGGGCAAACTCAGCCACCCGGCCTGCCCGGATGTGAACTGGGCTCAGGTCGAAGCGTTGTGCCTGGCCTTGTTTCATAAAAACGGAGCCGACCTACAAACAGTGGCCTTCTTTGCACTGTCTCGCAGCCAGCGCTTTGGCCTGGAAGGCATGACGCAGGGGGTGGCGCTGATCGAGTCGCTGGGCGCGGAGTGGTCGTCGTTGTGGCCACCCAAGGTCGCTGTGCGCCTGGATATTCTGAGCGGGTTGTTCGCCCGGTTGCAGGTGTTGCTGCGCAGTCTGGACATTACACCGTGGAGCCTGCCGGCATTGCAGGAACTGGATGCCGGGTTGGAACGTTTGAACGAACAGTTGAACCGTCACGCCCCGGCACCTTTGCTCACACTGCTGACGCTGCGTCAGCACGTCGCCGGATTGCTGAAGCGCGGGCAACGTGAGCGTATGCCGCACTCACCGGTGGCCCTGTCGACGCGCAGCGCGGAGCCTGGTGTGGTAATGCCTGTGGTGATCTTGCCGGCAGCTCCCATGCCTGACCTGTCAGTGTTCGAGCTGAAAGCCAAACGGCGTCGCAGGGCGCTGTGGCTGCTGGCCGTAGTGACCAGCGGCCTGCTGGCCAGTGGGTTTGGCTGGCAGCAGTGGCGGTTTCATCAGGCGCGTGAGCGGGTACTGCCGGATCCCGTGCACCTGGACAGCCTGTCGCTGTTCGATGCCGGCAGTGCCGAACTCAAACCGAGCTCGAACAAGGTGCTGATCAATGCGCTGGTCGGTATCAAGGCCCGGCCTGGCTGGCTGATTGTGATCGCCGGGCATGCCGATGCCTCCGGTGAGGCTGAACAAAACCTGCGCCTGTCACACGCCCGTGCCTCGGCCGTACGTGACTGGATGCAGCGTATGGGCGATATCGCTGACAGTTGCTTCGCCGTTCAAGGGCTGGCGGCCAGTCAACCGGTTGCCAGCAACGACAACGAGCCGGGCCGTATCGCCAACCGCCGTGTGGACATCCACCTCGTTCCTCAAGTGGGGGCGTGTGGGCAGCCCGTCATGGGTGTCGAGAATGGATAGTTGCACGCCTGTACAGCGTCGTGCTGTCCGGGCAGCGCAAGCGCGCTGTTTGTTTGAGTGTATTGGTTATGTTATATCGTGGCTTTGATGGTGGGTTCATTGCATTGAGACGGTGCATGCCTTCCGTTCCACAACCAATGCATGGCAAGACAGGACTCAAAGAGACGATGGGAAATGAAACAAACGGAGCCGCCAGCGCGCCTGGCAGCCTGCTCGAGGCCAAAGCGGTATGCGCCGGGTATGGCGGCAAGCCCCTGCTCAATGGGCTGGATCTGACGGTTCGTGCGGGCGAAATCTACGCACTGCTGGGGGCCAACGGTGCGGGTAAAACCACCACGCTGAGCCTGTTTCTGGGTTTTATAGTGCCTTTATCCGGCCAGGTGCGTGTCGCGTCGATCGACCCGGCCACCCAGGCTGCCGAAGCCCGTCGCCATCTGGCCTATATTCCCGAAAACGTTGCGCTGTACGAGCACCTGACCGCGCGCGAAAATGTCGCCTATCTACTGGACCTGGCGGGGCAGCGCGAAACCGCTGATGCCATCGGCCAAGCGCTGATGGCGGCCGGGCTGGCGGTGCCCGCATTCGATCGCAGGGTCTCGGGTTTTTCCAAGGGGATGCGCCAGAAGGTAGCAATCGCCTTGGCCCTTATGCGCAAAGTGCCGGTATTGCTGCTGGATGAGCCGACCTCGGGGTTGGACCCGCAGGCGACCGCTGATTTCAACCAGCTATTGGGGCTGCTGCGCGCGCGCAATGTGGCGGTTCTGATGGTCACGCATGACCTGCTCAGTGCCGCTGATATGGCCGACCGCATCGGGTTTCTCGATGGCGGGCGTTTAATTGAAGAAGTGATCGCCTCGGGGGACGAGCGTTTTGACGTTCGCGCTCTGCACCGCCGCTATGCGGCCAAGGTGGCCGTATGAGTGTGGGGCTGCGTATTGCCCGCGAGGAGTGGCGAGCCTTGTTTCGTGACCGTGTGGCGGTGTTCGGCTTGGCGCTGCTGACGGTGCTCACGCTGGTTGCCGCGCTCAATGCCTGGGAGCACCAGCGCCACACCAATAGCGAGCGGGCCCGCTATCAGGCGCAAGCCAACCATGAATTTGAAACCCAGCCCGATCGTCATCCGCACCGGGTGACACACTTCGGGCATTTTCTGTTCCGACCACTGAACCCGCTGGCCGCCTTTGACCCGGGTATTGAGGCTTACACCGGCAACACCCTGTTCCTCGAAGCGCATCGCCAGAACAGCGCCAACTTTGGCGATGTGCGCCAGTCTTCGCTGCTGCTGCGCTTTGGCCAATTGACACCGGCCTTTGTGTTGCAGGTGCTGGCCCCGTTGCTGCTGATTTTTGTAGGCCATGCGGGCGTGGCTCGCGAGCGCGAAACGGGCACGCTGCGCGTATTGCTGGCCCAGGGCGTGAGCAGTCGCCAACTCGTGCTGGGCAAGCTGATCGCCCTGTCAGGTTTTGCAGGTTTGATGCTGCTGCCCGCGCTGCTGTCCTTGGGCTGGCTGGCGGCAAGCGGCCAGACCGCCTGGGCGATGGTCGTGTTGCTGGCTGCAGGTTATGCGGCCTGGGTGCTGCTGTGGGCGTTGGCGGTGGTGTTAGTGTCCAGCCTGTCGTCACGTGGCCGCGATGCGTTGCTGGCGTTGTTGGCGGTCTGGACAGTGTGGGTGATCCTGCTGCCGCGCTGGGTGCCTGATGTGGCAAACACGACGGTGCCCATGCCAACCCGCTTCGAAAACCAGATTCACGTCGAGCGCGAGTACCAGGCGCTGGGTGACGCGCACAACCCAGATGATCCCGTGTTTTCGGCGTTTCGCGACAAGGTGTTGAACACCTATGGCGTGTCGCGTATCGAGGACTTGCCGGTGAACTTCAAAGGCCTGGTCGGCATGGAAGGCGAGCGCCAGTCAAGCGCGCTGTTTAACCGCTACGCGGCGGCTACCTTTGACCGGCAAGCCCGACAAAGCGCGAGGGTCGATGCGTTCGGCTGGCTCAGCCCAACGCTGGCATTACGCCGTTTGTCGATGACAGCGGCCGGTACAGACCTGGCCAGTTTCAACGCCTTCCTGGAGCAGGGGGAAACCTACCGCTACGACTTGGTACAGGGCTTGAACCGGCTGCAGACACACCTATTGGCCTATGCAGACGATACCAACCCCACCCAGCAAAACCGTCTCTCGCACAGCCACTGGCAGGCGTTCCCTGCGTTTCAATTGAGCGGTGCAACAACGGCTCAAACGTTGCAACGAGCGCTGCCGGCAGGTGCCATCCTGCTGCTGTGGCTGGCGGCGTTAGCGATCTTGACTGGGTGTGTGGCGAGTCGACTGGGAAGGGCTGCGCGATGAAGTGGTTAGAACACGAAGTGCGGCTGTTGCTGCGTTCGCGGCTGTCGAGGGTGGCCCTGCTGTTGCTGCTGGGTCTCACGGTGTTGGCGGTGTGGTCGGGCTTGCAGGACGTCGAGCGTCAGCAGCAAACGATTGCCCGTTTGGCACCGCTGCATGAACAGGATGGGGCGGCGATTGCTGCCCGGTATGCGCAGAGCTCCGATGCCGGCTACCCGGCGTATTACAGCTTTTACAGCACCTGGGATCCGCCGCGTGAAGCGGCGTTCCTGGCGGTGGGGTTGCGCGATGTCACGCCTTACGCGCTGCGCATACGGGCCCTGGGTTTGCAGGCGCAACTCTATGAGGGCGAAGTGTTCAACCCTGAACTGGCGCTGCCGGGGCGGTTTGATTTTGCTTTCGTGCTGATCTATCTGGTGCCATTGTTCGTTATTGCGCTGCTGCACGACCTGATCTCGGGTGAACGCCAGGCAGGGCGGTTGCGCTTGCTGATGTCGTTGCCCGACAGCGCTCGGCTATGGCAACGCCGCGTCGCGCTGCGCTACCTGCTGCTATTGGCCTGCCTCACACTGCCGGTATTGGCCGGTGCGGCGGTGTCCGGCACTGCAGCCGGCACGGTTGCCTTGGTGTTGGCGATAGTGGCGAGTTATCTGGCGTTTTGGGTGGGGTTGTCGCTGGTGATTGCCACCGGCGGCTGGCGTTCAGTCGCCAATGCCACCGCGCTGATGGGGGCTTGGGCATTGCTGACGCTGGTGCTGCCAACATTGGCCAATGTGGCCTTGACGCGTCAGATTCCTGTGCACCAGGGGGTCGACCTGATGCTGGCACAGCGCCAAGCGATTCATGGTGCCTGGGAGGTTCCACGAGAGGAAACGATGCAGCGTTTTTTCGTCAGCCATCCCGAATGGCAGGCCACTGCACCGTTGTCGGCCGGTTTCAACTGGAAATGGTACTTCGCCTTCCAGCAACTGGGCGACGAGAGCGTGGCCAAGCAGGTGCAGGCCTATCGCGAAGGGTTACAGGCGCGCCAGACGTGGACAGAACGGCTTGGCTGGGTGCTGCCTGGCGTGGGAGCCCAGGCGGCCCTGCACCGTGCCGCCGATACGGACTTGCTGGCGCAACTTGCCTACCAGGATCAGATCACGGCCTTCCATCGTCAGATCCGCCACTTTTATTACCCGTACCTGTTCAATGGCCAGCCGTTCGGTACAGACGACTTTGCCAAGCAGCCGAGTTTTACACCGCGTGCCGCCCAGGGCGCATCCCTTGTCGGCTCGCTCTGCGCACTGTTTGCCCTGGCAGGGCTGGTGTGTTGGCTGGGTATTCGGCGTTTTAAACGCCTGCCCTCGGCGGGATAAACGCTACTAAAAGAGGATGATCGCGCGGACCACGCTGTTGTGGAAACGCCTGTAGGAACGAGCTTGCTCGTGAGCTTTTGGTCGTTAAAAGATCACGAGAAAGCTCGTTCCTACAGATGATTTGGATCCTTAATAAGCTGCATTAAAACGAGGCCGATGGGGCCCATCCAGGCGGTTCCAGGGAACCTCTCCTGAGTGAGCCCAAGGCCTTGGCAGGCGGTCAGGCAATCGAGTAACCGCCGTCGATCAGTACGCCGTGGCCAGAGACAAAGGACGCGTCATCCGAGGCGAGGAAGGCGACCACGGTGGCGATTTCGGCCGCCGCACCTGCCCGGCCGGGCACGGTTGAGGCCGCGAAGGCGTCCTTCGCTTCGGTGCTTGGCCAGATGCGATCCTGGAACGGTGTGTCGATGATGCCGGGGTTGACCGCGTTGACGCGCACGCCCTGTTTGAATAGCTCAATTGACGCCGTTTTGGTCAGGCCGAGTACGGCATGCTTGCTGGCAATGTAGAGACCCGCATTGGCGAACCCGATGACACCGCCCATGGACGCATTGTTGATAATCGTGCCGCTACCTTGTTCCAGCATGGCTTTGGCCTGGTGCTTCATGGACCAGAACACCCCGCGGACATTGGCATTGAAAATCGTCTCGTAGGTGTCGTTGGTCTGCTCGATAAACGGCGAGAACGTGCCCTCGGTGCCCGCATTATTGAAGGCAATATCGATGCGGCCGTAGGTCGAGATCGTCTTGGCAACCAGATCGATCACCTCCTGTTCGACGTTGATATCCGCGACGACGGCGGTGGCTTCGTGACCAGCGCCTTTGATTTCGGCGACAAGCGCTTCAAGCTCGACTTGACGGCGTGCGCTGGCGACAACTTTAGCCCCGCGCCGGGCAAGTTCGAGTGCAGTGGCGCGGCCGATCCCGGAACTTGCGCCTGTCACCAGCGCAACTTTACCGGTGAGTGTTTGAGGAACGTTGGAAGTATTCATAAGTTTCTCTTGAATCAGCAATGTGATGGGGCGAATAAAAGATCAGGGCTCTTTCTGTTTTAGTTAGGTCAACGAGAGTGCCGTGCACGGTGAAGCGACTTTTAGATACAGGCCCCCTAAGGAGCACTGATTACTTTGCTCTTGTCGCAGTGGCGATATAAAGTCTGCCCGACATACCTTATGGCAGGACCTATCGAATGCGCGCGCTTTTATTTATTGTGACGTTGTTGAGTTTTACCGGTTTGGCGTATGGCGCGGATCACTGTGATTCGGCCATGACGCAGGGTCAGTTAAATGACTGTTCGGCACGTGCTTACCGTGACGCGGACGCCCAGTTGAATACGGTTTATAAACACATCATGGGCCGGCTCGATACACAGCCCGACAGGGCTCAACACCTCAAGTCGGCGCAGCGCGCATGGGTCAAGTTCCGCGACGCGGAGTGTCAGTTCGTTGCCGATAGAACCGCAGGCGGATCAATCCAACCCATGGTCATCAGTGCGTGCCTGGGCAGCCTGACCCGTGCGAGAACCGCACAGTTAGACCGATATACACAGTGCAACGAAGGCGATGTCAGTTGCCCGCTCCCGTAGCCAGCGGTTTTCCTGTTAAACAGCGGTGTGCGCACGTGGCGATGGGGGTGAATCGCCCGTTTCGTGCACCGGCAGTGGAAAGTGCTGTGCCAAGTGATCTCGAAGGCGCTCGATATCCTGGGCGATTTTCGGGTCTTTGATGACGTTGAAACACGAGAACGCCGGTAGCGTTTCTGCCCCACAGAACCGGTAATTGGTGGTGTTGGCGATCATCACGTCGTCAACGGACTTTGCGCCAAACAGGTATTGGCGCTCGTCATCAAACGCGGCCAGAGGAGCATTCCAGGTCAAGGACAACATGTATTGCTTGCCCTGCATCAGGCCTCCCGTGCCGTATTGTTTGGCGGGGTCGTTGCGAGTTCGGCCATCGTCGACGATCAGGCGTTTCTGAAGTAGCCCAGCGGTGAATATTTCATCGGCATACTTTTTGTACAACCACGGCGCACCAAACCAATGAATGGGCGTTTGCAAAAAGATAATGTCTGCCCATACATGCTTTTCAACTTCCTCGTCGATGTTATAGCCGCGCTCAATAATCGTTGTTTTAACCTCGTAGCCCCGGTGTTCCATGACGTCCTGAATAACGTGGGCCATGGTGTCGTTAAGTTCGCCTTTGGAGAAGTCTTCATATAATTGGAACGCGTTTATAATCAACACTTTTTTCATCATAATCCTCGATAGTCTCGCGGTGTTCACACTGGGCGTTTTGAGTGTAAAGCCAAGGTCGCTTTGAACGTGCCGATATAAAGCAGTGTTCAGGTGCAAACCCGGCTTCAGGCTTGACGTCCATTATTCGTGAATAACGCCGGGCCCGGCTGTCTGTTCTTCCGAAGAGAGTGCACAAAAATCCGAATCACTCATCTGATCTTCAGTGGGCGGTGGTAGAGCAGTGAGCAGGCAGGCGCGTCACCCCCGTGGTGGCGCAATCAAACCGAGTCGCTGCGCAGCCGCGCGGCATCTTGAATCGGCGGTGCTCCGAACAGGCGTTTGTATTCGCGATGGAACTGCGACAGGTTTTCGTAGCCCACCGCTGACGCCACCACACCCAGGTCACCCGGTCGTTTTATCAGGAGCCGGCGTGCTTCAAGCAACCTGAGGCGCTTTTGGTATTGCAGCGGGCTCATCGCGGTCGCTTCCTTGAAGTGCTGGTGCAGCGAGGAAACGCTCATATTCACATGGCTGGCCAGTGCATCAATGCTGATGGGCCCGGCATAGTGTGTTTTGATCCATTCGACCGCCTTGCTGACTTTGAAGGCACGGCTATCCGCAACCAGGGTATGGCGCAGCCTCATGCCCTGGCTGCTCATCAGCAGGCGATACAGGATCTCCTGCTCGATCAAGGGGGCCAGGGTCGGAATATGCTTGGGGGTGTTGAGCAGGCGCGCCAGGCGCCAGGTGGCCTCCAGCAGTTCGGCAGGGAGAGGGCTGAGGCTGATACCCAAGCCTGCTGGCGGCTCGTCAGGCGGCGGAAGGTCGTGCGAAGCGACGATGTCTGCGACTTTCTGCATGTCTATTTCCATCGCAAAACACAGGTAGGGTGCTTCTGGGCTCGCCTGCGTAACCCGGCCGATCACGGGCATGTCCAGCGAGGTGACCAGGCAATGCTTCGTGTCGTAGCTATAAGACGCGTCGCCCACCGTGACCGTTTTCGCGCCTTGTGCCGCGAAGATGAGTGCGACCTTGGTAAAGGCCGATTCTTCCTTTGCCGGGGTGCTGAAACGGTGGAAGGTTAAGGACGCAATAGCCGTGTGATGAATGCCGTCAATCGGCGCAAAACGCGCGATGAGCGTTGCCAGATCGTTGGACAGCGCATCAGGGGACGCGGGGTTGGGCGGTGTGAAATCCGGGAATGCCATGTTTGATAAGCCAGTTAATGTGTCATGTGAATTATCCATGGATTACCTGCATCGGGTATTCCAACCGCCACGATTCGGATCATCGTACACAGATTACGCATTATCGTAGAGCCAGGCTGCACGGAACCGCCGGCCCATTCATTTGCGAAACCTGAGCGTAGTCGAAGGGGCTTCACCGAAGCGTTTTTTGTACTCCTGGGAAAAACGCCCCAGGTGGGCAAAGCCCCATTTGAAGGCGATGTCGGTGACTGACGCGTCATGGCTGTGTGTGCTCAGTTCAAGGTGGACCTGTTCCAGCCTGAGGTTGCGCAAGTAAGCCATGGGGGTGGTCCCGCAGAAGTCGCGGAAACCGGTAAACAGCGTGCGCACGCTGACGCCGGCGTGTTCGGCCAGTTGTTCGATGCTCAGGGCCTGATGCGCGTGTGCCCGCATGTATTCTTCGGTCTTTTTGACAAAATAAGGCAAGAGCGTTTTGGGTTTGCTGGCGTCCTCCAGCTGTTGCTTGAGGCTGTTGGGCTGGCCGTAGACCAATGCATTGATCAGCGCCGACTCGAACTGTTTGAGCACTAAAGCGTGATGCAGCGGGTGTTCGCTCAGCGTGATGGCATCTGCCAGCATTGTGATGAGCTGGAGAAGGTAGTTGCCCCCCGGCGTGGTCAGGTCGAGCTCGGGCTGAAACGCCAGTGAGCGGTCGATCACATGCCCAAGGTGCTGCGCGCAATGGTATTCCACCTCACTGCGTTCAATGCGCAGCGCCAGTTGAGGGGCGTTGGCTTCCCAGCACATCGCTAACGGCAAGTGCGGGGAGATCAGCGAGGCTTTGTGCGGCGAAGAGATAAATTCGTGATCGCCGCATTTGATCTGCGCCTGGCCACAGATGGGGATCTGGATCAAAAAGAAATCTTCCAGCCGGCCCGGGTCTATATAGACCCGGGCACCGTATTCCAGCCTGTTCAAGGACAAGCGCCCACGATGGACGTGGTGCATACGGGCACTGATGCGGTCAGTGCCTTCCATACAACGCAGGTCGTGTGTGGTGAACACACTGCTGACGCCTTCACGTATGGCGTTCAGGTCATTGAGAAGAAACAACTGGTTGTTTGGCGTAAATAACGAAGCGCTGTCAAAGAGGTTATCGCAACGCTTTGGAGTGAGATTCTGGTTCATGGTCGCCTCACTTGATGCACGGTTTCAAGGCATGGCGCACAGGAGTGTTACCGCGGATTTGCAGGATTCGGATAGTCGCCGCAGTCGTCGGATAGCCTGGGTGCATGTCTGTTTCTTTTTGTGCCCTCGACGGGGTCTGTTACCTGCCAAAGCAATGGACATGCCATGTAGGGGCCTGTTGTGTGAGCGGCAGGTGGCGGGCACTTGAGGGTGTGTTTTCCGGTGTTGTTGCCTTTTTTAACTTCCCGCATGCCACGGACAGGCGTCGCATTCAGCGGATAGTCGGCCTGTGCAAACCTGCGCACTATCGGCTCCAACGTTCCTTGAACCCTTGGAGAATCGAAATGACAGGTCAGAAGTTGCAGGATGAATGGCTGCCTTCCATGGCGTTGATGCCACGTTGGGTTTTTTGCCCAGGCGAGTCGGTGCAAGGGGGCAGCCATGTTTGATCTGCACACTAAAGTTGCCGTGATCAGCGGTGGTGCCACCCTGATCGGTTCTGCCGTGGCTCAAGGGCTTATCAACGCCGGTGCCCGCGTCGCGCTGTTTGATATCGACGTTGAAGCAGGCCTGAAAGCGGCCGCCGAGCTGGGCGAAAATGCCGCGTTTTTCGAGGTGGATGTCACCCAGGACGCCGTTGTCACTCAGGCGGTGGAGCAGGTGCGTGCCCGTTTCGGCGGCATCGACCTGCTGGTCAATCTGGCGTGCACTTACACCGATCAGGGGTTTGCCTCGAACCGCCAGGAGTGGCTGCAGGCCCTGGATGTAAACCTGGTGTCGGCCGTTGTGCTGACTCAGGCCGTGCATCAAGACCTCAAGTCCCGCCGCGGGGCCATTGTCAATTTCACGTCGATCTCGGCCAAGTGCGCCCAGACCGGGCGCTGGCTGTACCCGGTGTCCAAAGCCGCCATGGTGCAACTGACGCGTTGCATGGCCATGGACCTGGCCGCCGATGGCATTCGCGTCAACTCGGTGTCGCCCGGCTGGACCTGGTCGCGGGTCATCGCCGGTGCCAGCAACGGCAACCGTGAAAAAGCCGATGCGGTCGCTGCGTCGTACCACCTGTTGGGGCGCTTGGGGGAACCCGGCGAAGTGGCCAATGTGGTGACGTTCCTGTGCTCTTCGGCGGCGAGCTTTGTGACCGGCGCAGATTACGCCGTCGATGGGGGCTACTCGGTCATGGGGCCCGAGCAGAACCTGCCGGCAATCCCTCGGCTCGCCGAGTAACCCGAATGCAACACCCGTCACCGTCAATTATCAGGAGAACAATAATAATGCGTCGAATCGCTATCGTCGGGGCCGGTCAAGCCGGTCTGCAACTGGCTCTGGGTCTGCTCGCCAAGGGCTATCACGTGACCCTGACCACCAATCGCACAGGCGAGGACATTCGCAACGGCAAGGTGATGTCCAGCCAGTGCATGTTCAACGCCGCCCTGCAAACCGAGCGCGACCTGGGGCTCAACTACTGGGAAGACCAATGCCCGGCCGTTGAGGGGATTGGTCTGACCGTTGCCAACCCGGAAAACCCGAAGCAATCGCTGTTCAGCTGGAGCACCCGGCTGGACCGTTATGCGCAGTCCGTTGACCAGCGCGTGAAGATGCCGGTATGGCTGGATGAAGTCGTGCGGCGCGGCGGTGAAGTGATTATCCAGGATGTGGGCGTGGCCGAGCTTGAGCAATTGTCGGCCAGCCATGACCTGGTCTTGCTGGCGGCGGGTAAGGGCGAGATCGTCAATCTGTTCGAACGGGACGCCGAGCGGACTCAGTTCCAGCAACCGCAACGGGCGCTGGCCTTGACTTACGTAAAGGGCATGACGCCGATGTCGCCGTTTTCCCGCGTCGCCTTCAACCTGATTCCCGGTGTGGGCGAGTACTTTGTGTTCCCGAGCCTGACAACAACGGGCCCATGCGAAATCATGGTGTTTGAAGGCATTCCGGGTGGGCCGATGGATTGCTGGCAGGGGATCACGTCGCCCGAACAGCACCTTGAGAAAAGCCTGGAGATCATCAACCGCTTTGCCCCCTGGGAAGCCGAGCGTTGCCGCGCTGTGGAAATGACCGATGACAAAGGGTTTGTGTCCGGGCGTTTTACCCCGATGGTGCGCAAACCGGTGCTGACATTGCCATCAGGCCGCAAGGTATTCGGCATGGCCGACGCCCTGGTGGTCAACGATCCGATTACGGGTCAGGGCTCCAACAATGCGGCCAAGTGCAGCAGCGTTTACCTGGACGCGATTATTGCCCGCGGTGCGCAAGGTTTCACGCCCGACTGGATGCACGACACGTTCGAGCAATACTGGAGCTACGCCCAGCATGTGGTGAAGTGGACGAACACCATGCTGGCCCCACCGCCTCAGCACTTGCTTGAACTGCTGGGGGCCGCCAGCCAGTCGCAGCCGCTGGCATCGGCCATCGTCAATGGTTTCGATGACCCGCGCAACTTTGCGCCTTGGTGGTTCGACGCCCCGTCGTGCCAAGCCTTTATTCAGGAAAAAACGCGTCAGGTCGCTTGAGCCGCCGTCGAATCAGGAGTTACTCATGAATGCATTTACCGTTCAGCCCGCCCAGCATGACCTGGTCAGCGCGCAGGGTTGCGACCCACGAGAGCTGCGCAATCTGCTCGGGCAGTTCGCCACGGGCGTGACTGTGATCACCACGCGCACCCCGGACGGGCGCAACGTTGGCATGACCGCCAATTCCTTTTCTTCGGTGTCCCTTGACCCGCCGCTGGTGCTCTGGAGTATTTCGCGCACGGCCCCCAGCCTGGAGGACTTCCTGTCCTGCAGCCATTTCGCGATCAACGTATTGGGGGCTGACCAGCACGCTATTTCTGGCCGTTTCGCGCGCGCTGCACCCGACAAGTTCGCGGGGGTGGGCTTCAAGGAGGCAGAAGCCGGCGTGCCGCTGCTCGATGGTGTGATTGCGACGTTGGTGTGCCGCAATTTCACCCAGTACGAGGGCGGAGATCACCTGATTTTTCTGGGGCAGGTCGAGCATTACCGCCAGGGGGCGGGGGAGCCGTTGGTGTTTCACGGCGGGCAGTATCGCGTGGCGGCGCAACACCCCGGGTTAACGCGGTAAATCCACCTGCGGATGAACGTGGCCTGGAAGTAAAAATAATACGGCGGTCAATCGCAAGTAACGGCTTCGCCTTTACAGGTATCCGTTGTTGTGGCTTGCAATGACCCTGCCTTTGGTTGTGCAGCATGTGGAGAGCATGATGACAAGAAGAATAAAACGGCTATCAGTGTATTGGGCGGGCGTGAGTGTGTTGCTGGCGGCAAACGTGCAGGCGTACGACCTGCCGGTGGTTAACCTGGGGTTAACCTCGTTTCTTGACGGTGCGCCGCCGGCGGGTGGGGGGTGGTATTTTCAAGAGTACTTCCAGAACTACAGCGCCAACCGCCTGAGGGATGAAGAGGGCAAGGCATTAGGTTTGCCCAAGCAAACATTGAACTACCAGGTGGCGGTCACTCAAGTCAGTTACTTCTCGGATATTCGCCTGGGCAATGCAACGCTGGGCATGAACGCGGTACTGCCTTTTGTGACCCGTATGCGGGTTGATGACGGCTTGGATAACGCGGCGCTTAAAGCTCAAAGCGGGTTTGGCGACCTGATGTTAGGGCCCATGATCCAGTTCGATCCGATCATGGGGCCAGACGGGCCGGTCTTTGCACAGCGCATTGAGTTCCAGGTCAATTTGCCGACCGGCAAGTACGACGATAAACATGACATCAACCCCGGTGCCAACGCGTGGTCATTCAACCCTTATTGGGCGGGCACGTATTGGATGACGCCGAAATGGACGGCCTCTGTTCGGGCTCACTATTTGTATAACGGCAAGAATGATGAACCGGGGCCGGGGTTTGGCGCGGCGAGTGATATTCAAGCGGGCCAGGCCTTGCATGCCAACTTTGCGACCGAATACGCAGTGACCCCGCAACTGCGTTTGGGCATCAACGGCTATTGGCTCAAGCAAATCACGGACACCAAAGTGGACGGTCATGAAGTGTCCGGCCGCCGTGAAAAAGTCTGGGCCCTTGGGCCGGGAGCGATGTACAGCTTTTCCCGCGACGATCATCTGTTTGTGAACGCGTACTTCGAGCAGGACGCTGAGAATCGCCCCGATGGCAGCCGCGTGCAAATGCGCTACGTTCACCATTTTTAAGCACGCCCATCCTCTGTGATCCCTTGCTCGATCACCTGGATTTTACCTGCCCCTCGGGGCAGGTTTTTTTGCAGCGTTACGCGCTTTAAAGGTGGCAATCCCCTTATGCCACGCAGCCGCTTAGCGGCAGTGCCCGATCTCACGCTCCAACACCCTGTAAATGCGTTCATCCAGTGAGTGCGCCACATTGAAACGCATCCACGGAACGATCTGGGCGTTGGGCATAAACAACTGACCGGGGGCGAAGAGGATTTTTTCGTCCTTGGCTTTCGTTGCGAGCGCCGTCGAGTCGTCGATCAGGGGGTGACGGGCCCAGAGGAACATCCCTGCATGGGGCTTGACGAAAATCTCCATGCCCACACTTTCCAGCAACCGCGCGACCGTTTCGTGGGCCTCTGCGAGGTTGCTCTGCAACTGGTTGACGTGCTTGCGGTGGCGGCCTTGCAGCAGCACGGTCAGGGCCAGTTCTTCGGTCAGTTCAGAGGTGGTAAGGCCGCTGACCAGCTTGAGGGGCACCAACTCGTCAATCAGTTCCTGGTGCGCGGCCACAAAGCCGACCCGTAAGGCCGGGGCAATGGTTTTGGAAAAACTGCCGATGTAGATCACCCGCGACAGTTGGTCCATGCCCGCCAGCGCTTGTTGGCCGGTGGTGTCGAGGTCGGCATAGATATCGTTCTCGACGATCAGGAAATCGTACTTTTCAGCCAGTTGCAGCACCCGGTGCGCCACGGCCAGGGACAGGCTGGTGCCCGTCGGGCATTGCAGGCGGGTGTTGGTGAAGAACACTTTGGGCCGATGTTCAAGAATCAGCGCTTCGAGCACGTCCAGGTCGAAACCATCGAGGGTGCGCGGCACGCCCAGCAGTTTGGCACCTTGCAGGCGCAAGTTGAGGAACAGGTTGTGATACCCCGGCTCGTCGACCAGCACGCTGTCACCGCGCTGCACCAAATAGCGCGTGACCAGATCCAGCGCATGGCTGCCACCGCTGGTCAGCATGATTTGCTCAGGGTGGGCGGCAATGCGCGTGTCGCCCAGTTTTTCCGCGAGTTTGGCGCGCAGCCGAACGGAGCCCTTGGCATGCCCGTAGCCGGAAAAACCGCCGGGCTCGCTGCGAGCCATGGCGCGCAGGCTGCGCTGTAAGCCGTCCTGGTCAATCCAGTGTTCGGGTAGCAGGCCCACCCCCGGGCGCAACTCCATGCCCATGGGTTGAAAGACTTTTTGCAGCAGCAGGTGCGCGTCGAAATCGAATTCGCTGTCTTCCTCGTTTGCCGCAGGGGCGGGTTCGGGCGCGGGGTTGCCAGGGCTGTTGCGCACATAAAAGCCGGCATTGCGAACCGGCGTCAGATAACCCAGCGCCACCAGCCGGTCATAGGCTTCGACAGCGGTGAAGTGGCTGACCTTGTGGGTTTGCGCAAATTTGCGAATCGACGGCAGTTTACCGCCGGCCCTCAGCCGGTGCTCTTTGATCGCAAGGCTGATCCCCGAAACGATCTGGTTGACCAGTGACTCCTCGGAGTCGGGATCCAAAAACATCATAAACATCCGTCCAGGCGAGTGCTGCTGCGGTGTGTACTGGTAAAAAGACCATAACAGTAATGCTGCAACAGCAGGTTTTCTGTTCATGGCCGCCGGTAGTGGGCTGGCGCAAGCTTAAGTCATTCCCGGTTGCCTTTATCGGGTCTTTGAAACGCGGCAGCCAAGCAGGCAGGGGTAGCGCGCAGGTTTTCAGGGGGCGGTAATGGCACAAACTTATCACGAACAAGGACATGCGATGCACGACAAGGCCTTTCAAATCGACCGTAGCCTGATTTCCGAGGCGGAGTGGAAAACCCGTTGCGACCTGGCTGCGCTCTACCGGCTGATCGCGCATTTTCGGATGACCGATCTGATCGATACGCACATTTCGGCCCGGGTTCCCGGGGAAGATGGGCATTTCCTGATTAACCGCTACGGTGTGTTGTTCCATGAGATGCGCGCTTCGGACCTGGTCAAGATCGACTACGACGGCAATACCGTGGACGCTCACCACGGCCCTGACAGCGTTAACCGCGCGGGCTTCATCATTCACTCGGCCATCCACGCCGCGCGCCATGACATCAGCTGCATCGTGCATACCCATACCTCGGCCGGCATCGCCGTGTCAGCCCAGGAAGACGGTTTGTTGCCCATCAGCCAGCACGCGCTGAAATTCTACCGGCGCCTGGGTTACCACGATTACGAGGGCATCGCCCTCAACCCGGATGAGCGTCAGCGCCTGGTGCGCGACCTGGGCACGCACATGGCCATGATTCTGCGCAACCACGGCTTGCTCGCTGCCGGTCGTTCCATTGCCGAAGCGTTCAATCAAATTTATTTCCTGGAACGTGCCTGTCAGGCCCAGGTTCAGGCGCTAGCCGGCGGGGCAACCTTGCGCTTCCCTTCCGAGGCGGTATGTGAATTGACCGCGAAACAGTCAGATGACGAGATCGACCAAGACTTGCACCAACTGGCCTGGGCGTCAGTGTTGCGGTTGATAGCGGACAATGAAGGAGATTACCAACGCTGAGGGATGGCTGGTGTCAGGCCGTCACGGGCCTGATTTATTAACACTCGACTGGCCCCAGAGCCAGAGGTGGGAAGCTGGCAGCGTGCTCAATGAGCGCTGCCACGCGTGATTCAACTCTGCCAAAAACAATTAATCCTAGAGGTAGATATGAAAAAGACAGCAATCGCAGCCTTGCTTATCGCAGCCATTTCAGCCAATGCAATGGCTGACGAAATTACCGTGATTTCGTTCGGTGGGGCCAGCAAGGATGTACAGACCGAAGCGTTCTACAAACCCTTCGCCAAAGCCAGTGGCACCAAAGTGATCGCTGGCGAGTACAACGGCGAGATGGGCCGGATCAAGGCGATGGTTGACACCAAAAGTGTCAACTGGGACGTCGTGCAGGTCGAAGCGCCGGAACTGATTCGCGGTTGCGAAGAAGGCCTGTTTGAACCGCTGGACCAGAGCAAGCTGGGCAAGCCTGCGGACTACGTGCCCGGCACGCTCTCCGAGTGCGGTGCCGGTGTGTTGGTATGGTCGATGGCCATTGCTTACAACGGTGACAAAGTCAGCAGCGCCCCGACCGGCTGGACCGATTTCTGGGACACCCAGAAGTTTCCTGGCAAGCGCAGCCTGCGCAAAGGTGCCAAATACACGCTTGAAGTGGCCTTGATGGCCGACGGCGTGCCTTACGCGGATATCTACAAACAGCTGTCGACCAAGGAAGGGGTGGATCGCGCGTTCCGTAAGCTGGACGAAATCAAGTCGGATATCCAGTGGTGGGAAGCCGGCGCGCAGCCGATGCAGTTCCTGGCCAGCGGTGACGTGATCATGAGTACGGCCTTTAATGGTCGGGTATTCGCCGCTCAGGAAACCGGTGCCAACCTCAAAATTGTCTGGAATGGCAGCATCTACGCCATCGACTCGTGGGCGATTCCAACGGGCAGCAAAAACAAGGCCGCGGCTGAAGACTTTATTGCGTTCACCCTCAAGCCGGAAAACCAGAAGATCCATACCAAAGAACTGGGCTATGGTTCGGTCAACCTGAACACCGCAGGGTTGTTGGACCCGGCACTGGCGGCGCGCTTGAACACCGCACCGGATAACCTGTCGCAGGCCATGCCGATCAACAACGAATTCTGGGTCAACCATGGCGAGGAACTGGAGCAGCGCTTCAATTCCTGGGTTGCTAAAACGAAATAACCCTTCAGCGTCAAGTGTCATCGAATGCGGCCTGCCGGCGATTGAAGCCTGGCGGGCCGCCTTGCGCTGGGCGGTAACAGGGCCGATGAAAGTTGCCTGCGCCCGCTTGGCAACCCATCATCATGGTGGTAATGGTGATGGCATCGCCCGTCGAGACGGGCAGCGTTCGCTGTACGCCCCCCCTTCAATCAAGGCCAAACAATGATCGAATTGAACCAGGTTTCTGCCTTTCAACAACAGACGCAGGTGTTCGACCGGGTGTCGTTAACCATTGGTTATAACGAACGTGTCGCCATTCTGGGGCCCAACGGTGCAGGCAAGAGCACCTTGTTGAAGCTCATCAATCGCGAGCTTTATCCGGTTGAGCGGGACGGGAGCTACCTGAAACTGTTCGGCAATGAAACGGTGAACCTCTGGGCTCTGCGTAGCAAGATCGGTTTCGTTTCTCAGGACATGCAGGAGGAGTACACCCCGTATACCACGGCCCTAGATGTCGTTATTTCCGGTTTCTTCGGTTCCATGGGGGCCCATGCGCACTTACAGCCGAACGAGGCGCAAATCGCCCTGGCGCGCGTATTGATGAACCAATTGTGCGTGGACATTGATGAGCAGCGCATGTTCCAGCGCCTGTCCACCGGGCAGAAACGCCGGTTGCTGTTGGCGCGTGCGCTGGTTCATCACCCTCAGGCCTTGATTCTGGATGAGCCCACCAGTGGTCTCGACATGGGGGCCAGCTTGGGGTTGCTGTCTTTAATGCGTCGTTACTGTGGCGAGGGGCGCGCCATGATCATTACCACCCACCACATTGATGAAATCATCCCCGAAATCGATCGCGTCATATTGATCAACCAGGGACGTCTGGTTGCCGATGGCCCTAAACACGAGATTTTGACCAGCGAGCAGCTGTCGGCCCTTTACCAGACGGATCTGCAGGTGTCGGAGAACAAGGGCTGGTACCGCTGCTGGCACGGTTGACGGGGCAGGGGCAGCACCGCAGTGCTGCCCACCGTACAGGCTAGAGTGCCCGTACCAGCGCCGCTGCCGCGATACCGGCCGCAATGGCGGGCAGTGGCTTTTTCACGATCAGCATGATGACGGCCGTGGTGAGTAGCGCGGCGCGGGCACCGTTGTCACCGGTGACGGCCAGCGGGGCGAGCACGGCGATCAATACCGAGCCGGACATGGCGCTGATAAACAGCTGTACCCGACGGCCGATCGGGATGAACGACATGATGAAAACCCCGCCCCATCGGGTGGCAAGGGTGACCAGGGCCATGATCGCAATGATGATGAAGGCCCCTGAACCGCTGGTATCAATATTCACTTTTTATCGTCCATCCAGAAGGCCCCTAACAAACCGCCCGCCAATGCCCCGACCACCACATGGCTGTTCGGCGGCAGATAGCGATAAGCGAGCAATGACGAGCAGGCGGCGACGCTCCAGACCACAAACATGCGCAGGTTTTTCTGACCGCCCACGACCATGGCCAGCAAGAAGCAGCCCATCACCATGTCCAGCCCCAGGCTGACCGGGTCGTGAATCTCATTGCCGAAATGCAGGCCCAGCCAACTGCCCAACAGCCAGGCGGCCCACAAGGCAATGCCGCCCCCCAAGAGCAGGCCCAGGCCGGGTTCGCCCCGGCTGAACGCTTGCATCGACATGGCCCAGTTGGCATCCGACACTACGAACATCACGCCATAACGCTTGGCCAGTGGCAGGTCGCGCACCCAGGGGAACAACGTGGCTCCCATCAACAGGTGGCGGGCGTTCACGGCAAATACCGTGATCACCAGGGGAATCAGCGGCACCTGGTCCCCCCATTGTTCCAGCACCGCGAACTGCGAGGCACCGGCAAACACCAGGGCGCTCATGGTCAGGCTTGAGGCTTCACTCAAACCCGTTTGTGCGGCGGCAAGGCCAAACGCCAAACCAAAAATAACCACGAACAGGGAGATGGGCATCAGTTGTTTGAATCCCCCCCATACATCGCTGAGTTCCAGCGTCGTGATGCTCTTTTCAATAGGTTGCAAGCCTCATCTCCTTCTTATTAAGTGCACGGCTGCGAACAGTATCCTCTGGATACAAAAAAGCGATAAACGCATAATTCGACATTCCCATATTTGATTATCGAATGCAGGCACTGGGCATGAATCAGCAGAATCTTCAGATTGATTGGCTCAAATGCTTTGTCGCCGTGGTCGATACCGGATCCTTGTCCAGCGCGGCCCCTGAGGTGCACCGCTCCCAGTCGGCGGTGAGCATGCAGCTCAAGAAGCTGGAAGCGGCAGTGGGACGGCCCTTGTTGATACGAGACGCCCGCCATCAGCAACTGACCCACGACGGGCAACTGTTGCTGGGGTATGCGCGGCGGATCCTGGAACTGCACGCCGATGCTCAGGCCGCCTTTCATGGCGACGAGCTGGCGGGGCGGATTCGTCTGGGGGTGCCTGACGATTACGCCGCCAAGTACCTGACCCCCGTGCTCAAGCGTTTTGCGCCACGCTACGGCGCGGTTGAGATTGAGCTGGACTGCGAGCAGTCCACCTCTCTGATTCCGCGTATTCAGCGCGGTGAGCTGGACCTGGCGCTGGTATCGCGTGATCACCCGCGGCGCGGCACGCTGCTGTTTCCTGAACCCATGGTGTGGGTCGGCTCCCACGAATTTGATATCTGGCGACGGGATCCCATTCCGATTGCCACGTATGAAGGGGCCAGCCTGGCGCGGCGCAGTGCAATTAACTCATTGGCCCGGCAGGGCCGCCATTACCGGGTGGTGTATAACAGCTCCAGCCTGGCCGGGCAGATCGCGGCTGTCGAAAGTGGCCTTGCGGTGGCTGCTCTGGCACGCTGCAGCGCCCCCGACCATTTGCAAGTGCTCGGCCCGGAACATGGCCTGGGCCCACTGGAACCGATGCAGGTCGCGGTGTATCGCAGCCGGGCCTCGCAAGGTTCGAAACCCGTGGACAGCCTCTACAACATGCTGATAAAGACCCTGCGAATACCCGCATGAGCTTGCCTGCACCGCTACTTTTAACGTTGACTATGTATTTAACGGCCATTTCGGCTGAGGGAAAGAAATGATTCCAGAATGGGAAATGTGTTTACGGCTATTGCTGGCAGCCGGGTTGGGCAGCCTGATCGGTATACAGCGTGAACACCTGATATGGACGGCCGGGTTGCGTACCCACATGCTGGTCGCCACCGGTGCCTGCTTGTTTATGATCGTTTCCGCTTTCGGCTTTCAACAGGCGCTGACTCAACCGGGCACCCAGCTGGACCCGTCCCGGATTGCGGCGCAAATCGTGACCGGCATCGGTTTTCTCGGTGCCGGGTCCATCATGATGCGTGGGGAGGTCATCAAAGGCCTGACCACCGCTGCCAGCCTGTGGGCTGTGGCGGCCATCGGCATGACCGTGGGCGGCGGGCTCTACTGGCTGGCCATTGCCGCAACCACTTTGATTCTGACCATTCTGATTGCCGTGGGCCCGCTGGAGCACAAGTACCGCGATTACATCAAGGTTCATGTCTTCCGGCTGGTTGCCCCCACGGGCGTATTGACGCGCCAAAGCCTGGAAAAACTGCTGGGCGTGCAGGCTGATCGGATCAAGCAAGTGATCGTCGAACAAGGCCCGGAACTGGGCACGGAATGCGTGACGGTTGAATTCAGGAAGACCACCCGCCAGGAGTCGGTCGAGCTGCTCAAGCACATCCTGACCCTGCCAGAAGTACGCGAAGAACAGGCACCGCATTGAAACGTTGCGTGTGGGGCACCCTCCGTACAGTGGCCACTGTGGGTGACGCAACAGTTGCTCAACAGACTGTCGCTCTGAGAGCAGCGACAGGCTGTGCCGGAGCCTGAAAACCCGGCGCACACGAGGCGGCATGGTCTGTGCAACAGCCCTGGAAAATAACCCAGGAACTGCGCCCCATGCCTGCACTCACTGCTCGTCTTCCCCGTTTTCGTCCCACCCGTTTCTGGCAAGCCCTGTCATTGGCTGTGCTGGGTGTCGGCCTGGCAACACTGGCTCAGGCCGATGACTCAGACGTGCCGTCCCTGGCCGGTAAACGCATCGCCATCAGCATGACCGGTACCAGTCACTACTTCGATATCAAGGCTTTCGAGGCGCAGATCGCTGAGATCAAACGGCTGGGCGGGACGCCGATTACCCTGGATGCCGGGCGTAACGATAAGAACCTGGTGACCCAACTGCAAACCGTGGTCACGCAAAAGCCCGACGCGGTGATTCAAACCCTCGGCACGCTGAGCGTCATTGACCCGTGGCTCAAGCGCATCAGCAAGGCCGGCATCCCGTTGTTCACCATTGATGCCCCGTCGCAGTACAGCCTTAACAACACCACCTCGGATAACGTCGCCACGGGCAAAAACCTGGCGGATCAATTGATTGCCGACAGTGGCGGCAAAGGCCGCATTCTGGTGTTCAACGGTTTTTACGGCGTGCCGGTGTGCGCGATTCGTTATGACCAGCTCAAGCTCGCCCTCAAGGATCACCCTGAGCTGACTATCATCGAGCCCGAACTGCGCGACGTGATCCCCAACACGGTACAGGACGCGTACAGCCAGGTCAGTGCGCTGCTCAACAAGTACCCCAAGGGCAGTGTCAGCGCCATTTGGTCGGCCTGGGACATTCCGCAGTTGGGGGCCAGCAAAGCGCTGGTGGATGCCGGCCGCACCGAGATCAAGACCTATGGCGTGGATGGCACGCCCGAAGTGCTGGAACTGCTTAAGCGCGAGAATTCGCCTGTGGGGGCCGTGGTCGCCCAGCAACCGGCGCTGATCGGCAAGACCGCAGTGCAGAACGTGGCGCGTTACCTGGCCGGGCAGCACGACGTGCCCAAAGAAACCCAAGTGCCGACCCTGCTGACCACCGCCGCGAACCTGACCCAGGTGCAACAGTTGCGAGGCGATCAATGACGGCTGAGACACCCCCCGCCTTGCACCTTCAGGGAGTGTTCAAGCGCTTTGGGCCAACCCGGGCGCTGGACGGTGTCGACTTGCGGGTTGAGCGCGGCTCCATTCATGGGCTGGTCGGTGAGAACGGGGCTGGCAAGTCGACCCTGATCAAAGTGCTGGCCGGCATTCACCGGGCGGACAGCGGCACCCTGGCGGTCGACGGCCAGGTGTTCAGCGCATTGAGCCCGCGCCAGGTCGAAGCGCTGGGGGTGCACTTTATTCATCAGGAGCGCCTGTTGCCGCCGAGCTTTACCGTGGGGGAGGCGCTGTTTTTCGGCCATGAGCTGCGTTACGGGCCCTTTATCCGGCGGCGCGCCCAGGCCCGTGAAGCGGCGCGTCTGCTGCGAGAGTATTTTGACCTGGAGTTCCCGCCGGGTGCGCTGGTGAGCGAGCTGGACAGTGCCCAACGCCAGATCCTGCAAATTACCCGTGCCTTGCTGGCCAAACCGAAAATCCTGGTGTTCGACGAGCCCAGCGTGTCGCTGGTCAAGCGCGAGGTCGACCAATTGCTGGCGATTATCCGTCGCCTGCGCGATCAAGGGCTGTCAATTCTATACATCTCCCATTACCTGCAGGAAATCGAGTGCCTGTGTGACCGCGTGACCGTGTTGCGTAACGGCCGTGCGGTGGCGGTGGTGGACCCGCGTACCACCTCCACTGCCCACATCGCTCGGCTGATGGTCAACCGCGAGGTCAGCGATATGTACCCCAAACCCGTCATCACACCGGGGGAGGTGGTGCTGGAACTCAAGGGGCTCGGTGCCGGGCAGGCCTATCGTGATATGGACCTGACCCTGCGCCGTGGTGAAGTGCTGGGGCTGACCGGGCTGGTGGGCTCAGGTGCCAAGCCTTTGCTCAAAAGCCTGTTCGGGCTGGTGCAGCCAGATCGCGGCACACTGCATTTCCAGGGGCAGGTGATTCGCCTGACGTCGCCGCGCGCTGCGGTGCACCACGGCATTGCGCTGGTGCCTGAAGAACGTCGCAGCCATGGCGTTGCACCGTTGCTGTCGGTGCTTGAAAACCTGACCCTGGCCGGGCTTTCGCGGTTCAGTCGGTATGGGTTGTTGAGCGCCGGGGCGCAGGCGCAGGAAAGTGATCGACTGATTGCCGAACTGGGTATTAAAACGGCTGGCCACGACGCCGCCGTGCAACACCTCAGTGGCGGCAATCAGCAGAAAGTCGCGCTGGGCAAATGGCTCAGCCGCGACGGTGTGCTGTACCTGCTGGATGAGCCCACAGTGGGCATCGATATCGGTGCCAAGGTTGAAATTTACCGTTTGATCGCACGCCTGGCGCAACAAGGCGCGGCGGTGCTGGTGCTGTCTTCTGACCTGCCGGAACTGATCGGTATCACCGACCGCATTCTGGTCATGCACCGCGGCACACTGGCGGGTACGTTCGACGCGCGGCAAGTCGACAGTGATCGCCTGCTGGCCTGTGCCACCGGAGCCCGGGAAACCGTGGCGACGCCTCTTACACCTGCGCGGGAGCCTGAACATGCCTTCGTCTGACGTACTGGGCCAGGTGCCCGGCTTTTCTCGCCAACTGAGCGTGTTACTGCTGCGACGCGGCTCGTTGCTCGCGTTTGCCGGCATTTTGGCGGTGTTTGCCGTGACGGCCCCCCACTTTCTCAGTGCCGGCAACATTGCCAACGTGTTCGCCCAGTCGGCGATTCTCGGCATTCTCGCCTTCGGGTTGACCTGCGTGGTGATCGGCGGAGGTTCCCATGTGGTGTCGGGCGGCCTCGACCTGTCGCTGGCCGCCAACCTGGGGGTGTGCGCGGCGGTCTACAGCAGCCTCAACAACGCCGGCGTGAATGCTCCGCAGGCCATCGGGCTGACCCTGATGTGCGGCTTGGCGGTGGGCGCGTTAAACGGTTTCACCGTGGTAGTGCTGCGCTTGCCCCCGTTATTGGCCACCTTGGCAAGCATGAACCTGATTGCCGGGCTGGAATTGGTGCTGACTCAAAACAGTGTATTGCCCACCGATTCTGCGGTGCTCGATGCGCTGGTAGACGGGGTGTGGCTGCACGTGCCCGCGCTGGCCTGGGTGTTGTTGGGCACGGGGTTGCTGTTGGGGTTGTTGATCCAGCACAGCCCTTACGGTTTGCGCCTGTACGCCGTGGGTGAATACCCCGAAGCCGCACGGGCGGCGGGGTTGAACGTAAAGGCCTACGTCTTTTCCAGCTACCTGCTGGCGGGTCTTTGTGCCGCAGTGGCGGCGTTTTGCTCGGCAGCGTACTTCAGTGGCAGCACCACCGGGTCGGGCGACCTGTTGCTGTCGGTGGTGGCCATCACCTTTCTTGGGGTGGTGTTTTCACGCCGACTGGTGGCCAACATCCCGGGCACATTACTGGCGGCCCTGTTGCTGGGCTTTTTGATCAATGGTTTTCAACTGCTCAGCATCGCCAGTTTCTGGGTCAACGGTGTGCAGGGTGTCTTGATATTGCTGGTGGTGGCTCTATCCAGCGCCTTGCGCCAAGAGGAGGGTGGCCAATGACCGCGCCGGCGCAAACACCGGGTTCCAGGGTTCTACTGAGCCGCGCCCTGCGCGGGGTATTACCGTTGCTGATCATCCTGATCGTCGTGTTTTTTTCCCTGACCGCTCCGGGGTTTCTGAGCGTGGGCAACCTCAGCAGCCTGGTACTCAATAACTTCGTTTTGTTGGCGATTGTCGCCATCGGCATGACCTGGGCGGTGGCGGCAGGGGGGATCGATCTGTCGGTGGGCACGGCGGTGGACTTCGCCAGCCTGGCCTTTGTGGTGCTGCTCAATGCCGGGCATGGCCTGAGCGTGGCCATCCCTGGTGCTTTGCTGGCGGGTGCGCTGGTCGGCGGCTTCAATGCCGGCCTGATTGCGGGGCTGCGCATTACCCCGTTCCTGGCGACGTTGGGCACGCTATTTATCGGCACCAGTGTTCAGCAACTGCTTAGCGAAGGCGGGCAGCCGATCTACATCGCCCAGCACGTCTTGCCCGGCATCACACGCCTCACCTGGCTGGGTGTGCCGCTGACGTTATGGTGCGTGGCGGGCCTGGCCCTGCTGTACGGCCTCGTACTGGCTCGCGGGCGGCTGGGGCGTGAAATCCTGGCCGTGGGCACTCAGGTGCAGGTAGCGCGTTACTCGGGGTTATCGATTCGGCTGATCACCCTCAAGGTATTTCTGGCCAGTGCCGTGGCGTGCGCAGTGGCGGGCGTGGTGTTGAGCTCGACCGTGAATGCTTACGTGCCCATGTCGGGCAATGCGTTTTTGATCAACGCCATGGGAGCGGTGTTTATGGGCACGACCTTGAGCCGTACCGGCCGGGCCAACATCCCGGGCACCTTGCTTGGGGTACTGTTTATCAACGTGATTGCCAACGGGCTGCTGTTGATTGGCTGGAATTTTTATTGGCAGCAAGTGGCAACCGGTGGCTTGATTCTGTGGGTGCTGGCGTTCAGTTTTGCCAGCCGCCGGTTGGCCTTGCAGCCGCGCTAACGCTTGATCAAGGCCGGCTTGGGTCACGCGATTCAGCCGGCTTTTGATAAATCCCCTCAAGTCTTTCCAAACAATAGGAAAGCCCCTACATCCTTTTACCCCCTTGGCATGAAACTTTAAGCGCCCTGTAGGGAGCGTATCTCTCCACGCTCCGCCGGCCTGCTGAAGTGTTTACGCCAGGATGTAGCCGATGCCCACGCTCACCTCTTTTTTCGATCACAGCCGCCATAACCTCGACGTGCGCGCTGCTCGCTTTAGCCGGTATGGCCGACCGCCCGGCCCGGCGCTGCCGGGGTTGAGCTGGCCGCAGGTCAAGCCGTTGCGCACCGTGCACGGCGTGGTCACGGCTTGTCCGGCTCCATCCCCACGGACTACCACCGAGCCCTGTACGCGGCTGTGATGCACTCAACCCATGACCCGGAAGGGAAAGCCCATGAATGACCCCGACATTGTGGTGCCCGTCGCCCTGCAACACAGCCAGCAGGCGACCTGCACCCCGCCCTGGTACGTGCAGTACACCGAATACCCGCCTGCGATAGCCACCTATCAAGCGCTGATCAACGGTGAAGAAACCTTCAAAGCCGTGCATTTGGCTATCGCCAAGGCCACTAAAACCATCGACATCATTTGTTGGGGCTTTCAGCCGTCGATGTACTTTATCCGCGACGGCAAGGCCCCAAGCATCGGTGAACTGCTTATGGCCAAAGCCAGGGCAGGGGTC
>NZ_JASLGE010000098.1 GCF_030150285.1 Pseudomonas sp.
GAGCCTGAGGTGGACCAGCGTCACGGCGGGAGAGCGCCTGTATGGCGACTACCAAGGCACCTGGGGGCTGATCCGGCTACTGGAAGCCGCCCGGATCACCGCTCTGGACGACAGCGACAGCCAGTACCGCATGGTCCTCAAAGCCCCGGACGGCCTGGACCTGACCTGGCACTTGCGCACGGAACTGGGCGCAGGGCCGATGGCGCTACTCGCCCTGCGCGGCTTCACCTTGCCGTCGCAGATATTTCTTGATGAGCGGTAAGCGTGCGCGGGCCAAGGCGCAGTGGTGCCTGTAAACAGCGCGCGCCGGTGTTTGCCCAGGGTTGGCCAGTACTACACACTCAGGCGCAAAGCCAGTGCGCATAAGGTGATCAGCAGAATCGGCAGGGTCAGGATCACGCCGGTTTTGAAGTAGTAACCCCAGGTGATGCGGATGCCCTTGCGCGCCAGTACATGCAGCCACAGCAGGGTGGCGAGGCTGCCGATGGGGGTAATTTTGGGGCCCAGGTCTGCGCCGATGATATTGGCGTAGATCATGGCTTCGCGCACGGCGTCGCTGGTGTCGCTGGCTTGAATCGACAGGGCTCCCAGCAGCACGGCAGGCATGTTGTTCATGACCGACGACAACAGCGCCGCGAGCAGGCCGGTGCCTACCGTCGCGCCCCACAGGCCTAGGGTGGCCAAGTGGTTAAGCGCCAGCGTCAGCCAGGTGGTGAGGCCTGCGTTTTTCAAGCCGTAGACCACCAGGTACATGCCCAGTGAAAAGGTCACCACTTGCCAAGGGGCTTCGCGCAACACGCGCCGGGTCGAAATCACCTGGCCCCGTGCTGCCACTGCGAAGAGCAGGGCGGCGCACACGGCGGCAATCACACTCACGGGAATGCCCAGGGGCTCCAGCACGAACAGCCCGATCAGCAGCAAGGCGAGCACGGCCCAGCCGACATAAAAGGTCAGTGGGTCGCGGATTGCCTGGCGTGGGTCGGGCAAGTCCGTCAGGGCGTAGTGGCGAGGAATGTCGCGGCGGAAAAACCCGTACAGCACCAGCAATGTGGCCGCCACGGACACCAGATTGACTGGCACCATCACCGCCGCGTAGTCGCTGAAGCCCAGGCCGAAGTAGTCCGCCGAGACGATATTCACCAGGTTCGACACCACCAGCGGCAGGCTGGCCGTGTCGGCGATAAATCCGGCGGCCATCACAAAGGCCAGGGTGGAGGCGGCCGAAAAGCGCAGCGCCAGCAGTATCGAAATCACGATGGGGGTCAGAATAAGCGCGGCCCCGTCATTGGCGAACAGCGCTGAAACCCCGGCCCCCAACAGCACGGTAAACACAAACAGGCGGCGCCCGTCACCCTTGGCCCAGCGGGCCACATGCAAGGCGGCCCATTTGAAAAAGCCGGCTTCGTCGAGCAGCAGGCTGATGATGATCACGGCGATAAAGGTGCCGGTGGCGTTCCATACAATCCCCCACACCACCCCGATATCCGCCAGGCTCACCACCCCGGCCAGCAACGCCAGCAGCGCACCCAATGAGGCACTCCAGCCCACACCCAAGCCTTTGGGTTGCCAGATGACCAGCACCAGCGTGAGTACAAAAATGGCGAAGGCAATCAGCATATAAACCTCGTCAGGTCGTGGCTTGGCAGCAAGCCGACGTATTGAGCGGGCGGTCGCCCATGGCACGCAGCCGGGCGCTGTCATCCGCCAGCCAGTCGGCATTGCCGATCTGGGTGGTGTCCAGCACGGTGCGCACCCAGTCTGGCAAGTGGGGGTTGAGGCGGTAGTACACCCATTGACCCTGACGGCGGTCGAGCAACAGCCCGCCACTGCGCAACAGGGCGAGGTGGCGGGAGATTTTCGGTTGGCTGTCGCCCAGTGCACACACCAGTTCGCAGACGCACAACTCACCTTCACGACAGATCAGCAATGTGGCCCGTGCACGGGTTTCGTCGGCCAGGCACTTGAACAGGGCGGCAGGGGTCAGCATGGAAGGTGTCCTTAAGGTAGGCTTATATGAATATACGGATATTCACATATAAGGCAAGTGCGAAAAGTGCCGCTCTGCCCGGGGCGGTCTTCGTGGTATATAAACGCCCCCAAAAAGGAGCGCCCAGGCTATGGATATCAAGTGTTCGGTTTTTATTGCAGCCAGTGTGGATGGTTTTATTGCCAGGGCGGATGGCGATATTGAGTGGCTGCACCGGCCTGAGTACGAATGCCCTGTGCTGAACGGGCTCAGCTACGAAGCGTTTATGGCCAGCGTTGACGCGCTGGTGATGGGGCGTAAAACCCTGGAAAAAGTGCTGTCGTTTCCAGACTGGCCCTACGAAAACACGCCCGTCGTTGTGCTTTCACAGGCCGGGGTGACCTTGCCCGAGGCCTTGCGTGACAAGGTCGAAGTGCTGGCGGGTGAACCCGCCGTCATCGTGGCGCAACTGGCGGCGCGCGGGCTCAAGCACCTGTACATTGATGGCGGTCAGACCATTCAAGGGTTTCTCGCGGCGGGGTTGATTAACGAACTGGTGATCACGCGCATTCCGGTATTGCTGGGCCAGGGCATTACGCTGTTCAGCCTGGTGGGCGAACCGCGAGCGTTACGTTTGATTGACGCCTCGGTGTCCGATAACGGCTTTGTGCAAAGCCGTTATCACGTACTCGCCTGACCGCAGCGGCCACCCCTTAGTGTGCGGCGATGGCTGCAACGCCTTGCCGCTCACCGTGGGGGAAACCTTGGGCGCGGGCGCGAAAGGCGATGGCCAGGCTGATCAGCATCAGGGCGGCAATCACCCAGGCAAAGGCTCCGGGCCCCCATTGGCCGAGCAGCACGCCGCCCAACAGCCCACCGCCTGCAATTGCGCTGTTCCACACCACTACGTTCAGGGAGAGGGCCACATCGGCCCCATCGCCTGCCGCGTCGGCCAAGGCGGTTTGCAACAGCGTCCCGGCTCCGCCAAACGACACACCCCAGACCAGCACGCCGGCGTAAATGGCGGTGGCGGAGCCTGAGAACACCCCGAAAGCAACGGCGACGGCGGCGAACGCCGCGAGGCTGGCCAGCACGGCGGTGCGCAGGTGACGGTCAACCAGGCGGCCGGTGATCCAGATGCCCGACAGTGCCGCGACACCGAATACCAGCAGCACTTGACCCACTTCGCGACCCAGCCCGGCCGTGGACACGAAGGGTGCGATATAGGTGTACAGAATGTTGTGGGCCAGCATCCAGGTCATCACTACGCCCAGCACCGAGCCGACACCGGGCGTGAACAGCACCTTGCGCAGGGGCAGGCGGCGGGAGGATGGCTGCCCGGCGTAATCCGGAACCTTGATTACGACCCAGGCAATCAGCACCAGGGACAGCCCGGACATCATGCCAAACGCCATGCGCCACCCCATTACCCCGCCGAGCCAAGTGCCCAATGGCACGCCCAGTGACAAAGCGATGGGCGTACCCACCATCGCCACGGCGAGTGCCCGCCCCTGCAGCTTGGGCACAACCATGCGCCGCGCATAGCCCGCAATCAGGCTCCAGGCCAGCCCCGCAGACACCCCGGCGAAAAACCGCGCAACTAGGGTCAGTGCGTAATCGTGAGACAAAGCGGTGAGCGTGTTGAACACTAAAAAGCCGATGATGGTCAGCAGCAGTACCGTGCGTCGACGCCAACCTTGAGTGGCGATGGTCAGCGGAATGGCCGCCAGCAGCGAGCCCAGGGCATAGACCGTCACCCACTGGCCGGCCAGCGCCTCACTGACGCCCAGGCCGCTGCCAATTTCGGGCAACAAGCCGGCGGGCAATGTTTCGGTCACGATGCACAGAAAGCCGGTCATCGCCAGCGCCAGCAGCGCCCCCAGTGGAAGTGTTTCGCCCTGCGGTTCAGCGGTTGTCATCGAAGCGCTCTCAAGTTATGTACTGATCGATATAAATATAGAGAGGGGCGCATGGATGGTCAATGACTTATGTATCGACTAGTATGTATGTGAAGCGAAAGGAGGTTCACATGGCAAGAATGGGACGCCCGCGCACGTTCGACCGTGACGTGGCAATCACACAGGCCATGCACCTGTTTTGGGAGCATGGTTATGACGCGACATCACTCAGTCAACTCAAGGCGGGTATCGGCGGGGGCATCACCGCGCCCAGTTTCTACGCGGCATTCGGCTCTAAACAGGCCTTGTTCAGTGAAGTCATGGCACGTTACCTGGCCACCCACGGGCGGGTCACCGACAGCCTGTTCGACACCTCGCTACCGCCCGCTGAAGCCATCGAGCTGGCCTTGCGGCGCTCGGCCCGTATGCAATGCGAGCCGGACCACCCCAAGGGGTGCCTGGTGGCATTGGGGTTGATGAGCACCTGTTCGCAGGAGAGCACACTCATCTCCCGGCCCTTGGCTCAAGCGCGGGACAGAACCCGGGCGGGCTTGCTGGCCTGCGTTGAGCGCGCCATCGCCTCGGGCGAGTTGGCACCAAGTGTGTCAGCGCAAGCGCTGGCCACGGTGTTCGACAGCTTTCTGCTGGGCCTGTCGACGTTGGTTCGCGATGGTGTTGCGCATGCCACCCTCGATACCGCCGTCACCCACATTATGGGCCTGTGGCACAGCGCTTTAGCAACGAAAGAGGACCTCAAGATTCACCCCCCGATGGAGTACCAACCAGGATGAGCATGGACATACGACTGACACAAAAGCGCGACTGGAAGTTGCTGAAACAGGCGCGTCTGGCCGCCTTGCTGGACACCCCTACGGCGTTTGGCGTGAGTTATGGGTCAGCGCTGGACAACACGGATGAGCAATGGCAAGAACGTGCCGACTCCAGCACCGGCACGCAATTCTGGCTGGCCCTCGAGGGCGGTAACCCACTGGGTATGGTAGGTGCGGTGATAAATAACGTCGGCCGCTGCAACCTGATCGGCATGTGGGTTCACCCTGCACTTCGCGGTAGCGGGGTGGCTGACCAGTTAGTCATGGGGGTCAAGGCATTCGCCCTGCGAGACGGCCATTCACAGGTTTACCTCGACGTCTCCCCGGACAACATCGGTGCCAGCCGTTTTTATCTCAAACAGGGTTTTGTCTTTATTGATGAATGGGAGCCACTGGCTAGCTACCCTCATATCAACGTTCAGACAATGGTCTGGACCGCGCCCTGAGAAGGCTGTTTTGAGCCATTCATGGCGATGACGCCATCTCACCGGCCACGGTCCGGTCGACCAGGCGCAGGCGGTTGCGGCCGCCGCGTTTAGAGGCGTAAAGCGCAGCGTCGCCCAGTTCAATCAAGTGGCTGAGGCTGGCGGGCGGGCTGTCGAACCGCTCGGCTCCGATGCTCAGCGTCACCGGTTGGGGGGTGGCAAAGGCCTGTGATGTGGCGTGGTAAAACTGATCGCGCAGGCTGTTGCCCAGGGTTTCGATGTGCTCGTTTGACACGTTGCCCAACAGCATCACGAACTCATCGCCCCCCAGCCGGGCGGCCAGTGCGCCTTTGGGCAAGTGCGCCCGAATCATCTCGCTCAGCGTGACCAGCAAGCGGTCACCGGCCGTGTGGCCGTACAGGTCATTGACCAGTTTGAAGTGGTCGATATCAATCAGCAGCAACGCCCCGGGCTGCGCGGCAGACACACCGTTCAACAGGTGCGGTGCCCGTACTTCAAGGGCGCGGCGGTTGTACAGGGCGGTGAGCGGGTCTCGAGCGGCAAGGCGGGCGATCAGTTTTTCGCGTCGGTAGCGCTCGGTGCCGGTCATCGACAAGGCAATCAGCATGATGGCCATTGCTCCCTCGACCAGGGAAATTTGAATGATCTCACCGCGAAACGCCGCCAGGTCGATCAATTCTCCCGGTATCACTGCCGTGATGGCCTTGGCGATATAAAACAGCCCGTGGATCAGCAGCACATAGCGCAACTGCACAGCCCCCACGCTCAGCGACTTACCGTGGGGGCGCAATAGCCAGCAGGCTTTGAGTGTTAACAGGGCCACCAGCAGTGAGTTGACCAGCAACATGACCCACGACCAGGACGGCTGGCTCGGTACCAACAGCAGCAGGGGCCAGACGGCAAACACCAGGTACCAGCCCCGTGCCAGGCGTGACTGGGTGAAGCGCGCCACGCCCAGCAAGAACAACCAGTGGGCGACCACCAGCAGGCCATTGGCGAACCAGATGCCGATCAGCAACAACCCGTGGCTGCGCAACAGGGCCAGGGTCGAGCCCACGGTAATGGTGGCAAACCCCGCGCTCCAGAACAGCAGTGACGGTTCGCGCACGCTGCGCCATTCAATGGCCAGGTAGAATGCGGCGGCCGCCGCCAGCGCGACAGTGAGGGTCAACAGGGTGAGAGGGTCGAGTGCCATGGAGTGACCGGCCTGCCTGAAGTACGGGAATAAACGCGATTGTAGGCGCATTCGCAGGCTTTTCGCAGGGTGCTCTGAGGCACCTGGGTGCAAAAAGAGCTTGGATATATGAAGAAACACTAATTAGAATCAGTCTCATTTACTCAGCCTTTCACCGGGTTCCTTGACATGACTGACGCCGCACCTACCCACGAGCAGACCTTGCACACCTTGTACCGCGACCACAGCAGTTGGCTGCAGTGCTGGCTGCGCAAGCGCATGGGCAACGCTTGGGATGCTGCGGACCTGAGCCAGGACACGTTTGTGCGGGTGCTGTCCAGCGCCCAGCCACTGGCCGAGGTGCGCGAGCCCAGGGCCTACCTGTTGACCGTTGGCAAGCGCCTGCTGAGTAATTTCTATACCCGGCGCAGCCTGGAACAGGCGTATCTGGAGGCGCTGGCACAGTTGCCGCCAGCCTGCGTGCCGTCCCCCGAACAGCGCTGGCTGCTGCTGGAAACCCTGCAAGCACTGGACGAGCTGCTCGACGGCTTGCCGGCCGTGGTGCGCCGCGCATTTCTCTGGAGCCAGCTCGAAGGGCTGGGGTATCAGGACATCGCCGAGCGGCTAAAGGTGTCTGAACGCACCGTCAAACGCTACATGGCCCAGGCCTATGAGCATTGCTTGCGGGTGCCGATGTGAGCGTGACCGCGCCTGCGGCAGGGGAGCGCGAAGTGATTCGGGCGGCAGCGCAATGGTTGGCGCTCATCGAGTCCGGCTCGGCGAGCGCCCAGGACCTGGCACAGTTGCAACACTGGCGTGAGAGTCACAGCGCTCACGAAAGCGCCTGGCAGAAAGCCCAAGGGCTGCGCCAGCGTTTCAGTGGCTTGCCGCCGGCGTTGGCCATGGCCACGTTGGACCGGCCGGATGTGGCACGGCGGGCCCTCTTGAAACACGCCTTGGGCGTTGCCGTGGTGGTACCGACCGCCTGGCTGTTGACGCGGCACATGCCGTTGGACGTATGGCGCGCCGACTTGCACAGCGCCACCGGCGAGCGCACGCGGGTGCGGCTGGCGGACGGCAGTGCGGTGCAACTGAACACCGACTCGGCGGTCAATGTCGACCTGAAGGCCCGCCAGCTGACGCTGCTACGCGGCGAACTCGCGCTCTCGGTACCGGGCCGCGCTGCGCTGACGGTTGGCTCACCCTACGGGCGTGTCAGCGTTAGCCACAGCGACGTCTGTCTGCGCCTTACGGCCAGCGGTTGTCAGGTGTCGGTTCTGCGCGGCACAGTCCAGGTGCAGCCGTTGCAGGGGGCTGCTGTGCAGTTGCATGGCGGGCAACAGGTTATGTTGCGCGCCTCGGGCGCAACGGCGGTGACTTCGTTCGACGCCGATGTGCCCGGTTGGCGGGACGGCGTGTTGATGGCGCACAACCAGCCGTTGGGGGACTTTTTGCGGGAATTGGACCGCTACCGGCCCGGGGTGCTGCGCTGGGAACCGTCCCTTGAACACTTGCGGGTCACGGGCAGTTTTCAACTGGACGACACCGATCGCATCCTCGCCTTGCTGGCCGTGACCTTGCCGGTGGAGGTCCACACCCGTACGCGCTATTGGGTCACCCTGGTGCCGCGTCATCGACACGCTTAATCGCGCCGTCTCGACAAAGGGATGCACATCGGTGTCCCTTTTTTCAATCTCGCCGGTCATGTAAGGCAAGTGAATCCCTACAAGAGAGTTGTGCCATGACCGCCGTACCGTCCTTGCGCTTGCGCCCGCTGTTGCATTTGGGGTTTGCGCTGACCCTGAGCGCCAGCCCCCTGTTGATGACCGCCAGTTGGGCCGACACCTCGCAACGCCGCAGTTATCAGGTGCCTGCGGGCAGCCTGGACGCAGCCCTGACCCGTTTTGCCGGGCTGGCTGGGGTGAGCCTGTCTGTGGACCCTGCACTGGTCAGCGGCCACGCCAGTGCTGGCTTGTCCGGGGAGTATGCGGTGCAGGAGGGCTTCGAACGCCTGCTGCAAGGGTCTGGCCTGCAATTGGTGCCGCTCGGCACTCAGGCTTACACCTTGATGCCGGTGCCCGAGGGCAGCGATTCGTTGCACCTGCCCAGCACCTCGGTACTGGGCACGGAGGGTGCAGCGGGCGGTGAGGTGTTTGCCGGCGGCCAGGTGGCACGCCGTGGCTCGCAAGGCTTGCTGGGCTCGCGGGACTTTATGGACACGCCGTTCAGCATGACCACCTACACCGGTGAAACCGCCAAGAACCTGCAAGCCCGCACCCTGGGCGATGTGATCGCCAGCGACCCCTCGGTGCGCGCCATCAACCCGGCAGGCGGGCGCTTCGAGCAATTCTCCATTCGCGGTTTCAGCCTGTTGAACAGCGACGTGTCCTATAACGGCCTCTACGGCATCTTGCCCACGTACACCATCGACATGGAGATGGCCGACCGTATTGATATCCTCAAAGGCCCCACCCAGTTGATCAACGGTATTTCGCCCCGGGGCAGTGTCGGCGGCGGGATCAACGTGGTGCCCAAGCGGGCCACCGACGCGCCCGTGACCGAGTTCACCGCCAATTACGCTTCCAGCAGCCAAGTGGGCGGCGCAGTGGATATCGGCCGCCGGTTCGGTGAAGGCAACCAGTTCGGCGTGCGGTTCAACGGCGTCAAACAGGGCGGTGACACCGAATGGGGCCATCAAAACGTAGACCGCGAAATGGCGGTGTTGGGGCTGGATTTCCACGGTGAGCGGTTGCGCTTGTCCACGGACATCGGCCACAGCGAGCGTGACACCGATGCCCCGCAGGAACGGGTGCAGGTCAACCCCAAGGCCAAAGTGCCGGATGCCAACGCTATACGGCACAACTATGCCCAGGCCTGGAGCTGGGGCCGCACCAAAGACACGTTTGGCGCAGTGAATGGCGAATTCGATGTCAATGATTCGGTCATGGTCTACGGCGGGGTCGGGGCGCGCAAAGGCAACCACGCGTTTTTGCGGCACGCCGTGTCGGTGAGCAACGACGCCGGCGACTTTACCGTGCTGCCGCGCTACTTCACCCGGGACGAAAACGTGCGCACGGCCACTGCCGGGGTTCGCAGCTGGTTTCACACCGCCAGCGTCAGCCATGAACTCAACCTGGCGGCCAACTACTTCTACATGGACTTCCAGAACGGCGGTGCCCGTTACGGGCAGTCCACCAGCAATATTTATGACCCGGTGCCCACGCCCAAACCGCTCCAACCGGTGCGTGATGACCCGAAGGCCTACACCGAAAACCGCTTCAGCGGTGTGGCGCTGTCCGACACGCTGGGTTTTTTTGACGACCGTTTACTGTTGACCCTCGGGGCCCGCTGGCAGCGGATCAAAGTGGATGACTGGAGCAATGGCATCAAGGGCAAAACGGCCTACGACGAAGAAAAAGTCTCGCCGTCGGGTGGGGTGCTCTACAAGTTGACCGATGAACTGTCGGTGTACGCCAACTACATGGAAGGCTTGAGCCAGGGCAAGATTGCGCCCTCGATCGCGAAAAACTCGGACGAAATCTTTCCGCCGTTTATCAGCCGTCAGGTCGAGGTTGGTGCCAAGTACGACCTGGGCACAGTGGCCGTCACGGCGAGTGCGTTCCGCATCAAGCAACCGGCCTATGAAACCAATGCCACCTCGCTGGTGTTCGGCCCCAATGGCAAGCGCCAGAACCAGGGCGTTGAGGTGAGCGTGTTTGGCGAGCCGCACAAGGGCGTGCGGCTGCTGGGCGGTGTGATGTACATCGACAGTAAGCTGGAAGACACCCTCAGCGGTGCCTTTGACGGCAACCGCGCCCCGGCCACGCCCACCTTCAACGTGAGCCTGGGCGCGGAGTGGGACCTGCCGGCGGTGCAGGGGCTGACGTTGACCGGCCGCAGCATTTACTCCAGCTCCCAGTACCTGGACCAGGCCAATACCAAGAAAATCGATGGCTGGAAACGCTTCGATGTAGGGGCCCGCTACGCCTTCAAAGTGGATGACAAAGCCGTCACGGTGCGCGGGTCGGTGGAAAACGTGCTGGGTACCCGCTTCTGGAGTTCGGCCGGTGCGCCGGATGACAGCGACCCCGGCCTGACCCTCGCGACCCCGCGCACCTACCTGCTGTCGGCCACGGTCGGTTTCTGATAGGCGTTGGCGTCCTTGAACACCGCCTTGAGCCGGGGGTCGTTCAGGTACGCCACGTTCAGGCGTGTCCAAGGGTTGATACGTGACTGCTCAGGGGAAAAGATATGCCCCGGGGCGATCATAAAACCCTTGGGCAGCAGTTGCCGCGTCAGTTCCCGCGCGTCGTTCAGGTGGGCAAACCGTGCCCACAGGTACAGGCTTTGTTCCGGGCGGCAAAACACCTGAGCCCCGATCTCATCCAGCAGTTGCAACCCTTGGGCCGTGGCTTCTGTGAGGCGTTCTTGCAGACGAAGCTGGTGGCGCAAAAAGTGCCCCTCCATCAACACCACATCCACCGTGCGCTCGCAGAACTCGGAGGAGCTGGTGTGCAGCAGCATTTTCAGGTCGCCCAACTCATCGATCAGGTCTTTGCTGCCTGCGATAAACCCCACCCGCAACGCCGCAGAAACCGACTTGGAAAAGCTGCCCACATACAGCGAGCGGCTGAGCTGGTCCAGCGCCGACACCTTGATGGCCGAGGCGGGTTTGAAATCGGCCAGGGCGTCGTCGTCCACCAGGATAAAACCGTGGGCCTGCGCCAGTTGCACCAGCCGATGGGCCTTGGCCGGTGAAATATCGGAGCCGGTGGGGTTATGCCCCACCGACTGGATAAAAAAAAGCTTGGGCGTGTGTTCGCGCAGGTGCTGCTCCAGCGCATCCATGTCGGGCCCGTCTGCCAAACGCGGTACTGCCAGCATGCGTGCGCCCTGTAATTGCAGTTTGCCGAACAGCGGGTAGTAGCCGGGGTCTTCGACCAGCACGGTATCGCCCGGCGCGATAAAGCGGCGAATGATCAGGTCCAGTGCGTGATTGGCACCGTGGGTGGTGACGATCTGGCGCGGGCTGACGGTGATCGAGTAACTCGCCAGCTTTTGCACCAGGTGCTGGCGCAAACTCGCATTGCCCAGCCGGTTGCCGTAGCGGAACAGGGTGCTGACGCCGGTGCGCATGATCTGCCGGGTGAATTTGTCCAGGCGCAGGTCCATCAGCCATTCCACGGGCGGAAAGCCTTCGCCGAGCGGGGACTGGCCCGGCTCGCGGACAAACTGCTGGCGCATCAGCCACACCGTGTCCATGGCTCGGGCGTAGGGCAACGGCTCGTCGGGTTCACTGCCGGTGGGCGCGCCCTGGCGCACGAAGAAACCCTGGCCGTGGCGGGCTTCCACCAGCCCTTGGGAAGCCAGTGATTCATAGGCGTTGATCACGGTGTTTTTGGAATGGCCAAACAGGCGCATGCACTCGCGCAACGACGGCAAACGATCGCCCACGCGGTACGTGCCATTGCCGATCTGTTCCACCAGTGAAGCAGCCAATTGTTGGGCGAGGGTCAGGCGTGACATGCCGGAATTCCTGTTAAGGGTACAGCTTGGGTACTGTTTGTCCGAACTGTACCTTCTCTGTGGGTGCCTGGGGAATTAGGGTGCAGGGCATCGACAACAATAAAGACTCAGGACTGTACGTATGCCTATTGATTCGCGCCTTCCCCAGTTCCGCAGCTTGACCCCCGCCGAACGCCTCGATCATCTGCAAACCGCCCTGCAACTGTCCGCCGATGACGTGGCGCTGCTGCGCGAGCCGGGTGCGCTGGCACTGGAAATCGCTGACGGGATGATCGAAAACGTGATCGGCACGTTTGAGCTGCCTTATGCGGTGGCGAGCAATTTCCAGCTCAATGGCCGGGACGTCGTGGTGCCGATGGTGGTCGAAGAGCCGTCGGTGGTGGCGGCCGCCTCGTTTATGGCCAAGCTGGCGCGGGAAGCGGGCGGTTTTCAGACCTCCAGCTCGCAACCGTTGATGCGCGCCCAAGTGCAGATTGTCGAGGTGTCTGACCCTTACAACGCCCGTTTGAGCCTGATGCGCCGCAAGGACGAAATCATCGAGCTGGCCAATCGCAAGGACCAGTTGCTCAACTCCCTGGGCGGCGGTTGCCGTGACCTGGAAATCCACACTTTTGCCCAGAGCCCGCGTGGGCCAATGCTGGTGGCGCACCTGATTGTCGACGTGCGCGATGCCATGGGGGCCAACACCGTCAACACCATGGCCGAAGCCGTGGCACCGTTGATGGAAGAGATTACCGGGGGCAAGGTGCGCCTGCGTATTCTGTCCAACCTGGCGGACCTGCGGCTGGCCCGCGCGCAAATCACCGTGGCCCCGCACTTGTTGACCACCGAGGCGTACAAGGGGGAGGACGTGATCGAAGGCATCCTCGATGCCTACAACTTCGCCGTGGTTGACCCGTACCGCGCGGCCACCCACAACAAAGGCATCATGAACGGCATCGACCCGCTGATCGTTGCCACCGGCAACGACTGGCGCGCCGTAGAGGCTGGCGCGCATGCCTACGCCTGCCGCGACGGCCATTACGGCTCGTTGACCACCTGGGAAAAAGACAGCCACGGTAACCTGGTGGGCACCCTGGAAATGCCGATGCCGGTGGGCTTGGTGGGCGGTGCGACTAAAACTCATCCGCTGGCGCAGTTATCATTGCGCATCCTTGGGGTGAAGACCGCGCAAGAGCTGGCTGAAATCGCCGTGGCCGTGGGCCTGGCGCAAAACCTGGGCGCACTGCGGGCATTGTCCACCGAAGGCATCCAGCGCGGGCACATGGCGCTGCATGCACGCAATATTGCCTTGTCGGCCGGCGCACGGGGTGAAGAGGTCAACTGGTTGGTTAAACAGATGGTCGAGGCTCGGGACGTGCGTGCCGATCATGCCGCGACCCTGTTGAAGGGCAAGCGCGGGCAGTGATTGCCCGTGGCACGCGCACCCCATTCATAACAATAAAAGCCCGCACGGGCAGTGGGAGACTCCCTTGAAACCCGAACTCTATGAAGTATGGGGCGACACCGTCGACCCCCGGCATTTGCTGTATTCGATTGGCATCGGTGCTGTCGTCAGCCTGGGGACGTTCTTTACGGCTCAGTACGTTCTGCTCGACTGGGTGGAGTCCGCGCAAATGGCGCGGGCCTACGCCATGCTGGTGGGGATACTCGGTTGCCTGGGGGGCGGCGCGTTAAGTGCGTCGCTGTTCAAGCCCAAGCGCCATGTGGTGGTGCATCAGGTCGATCCGGCCTGGCGTGGGCAGGCGCTGATCGACCTGCAAAATGAGTTTGGCGACCTGGGCCGGCTGGCCGACCTGCCGCCTCAGACCATCGCTGAGTTGCGTGAAATGGACCTCTACGACCTGTTCGTCGATTACGAGAAGGGCCTGGCTGCGCCAGCCTCGACCACGGCACCGGATGGCCTGCGCGCCGAAGGAGGCCGGTCATGATCGAACCACTTATGGATCAAATCCTGATTGCCTTGGGCATGGGCATTTTGGGGGCGGTGGTGTTTGCTGCCATCGGGCTCATTTCCGGCAGTGACGAAACCACCACCCTGGCACCGTTGACCTTGCTGGTGGTGCTGCTGGGCGTGCCGGCTCCCGGGGTGCTGACCTTCTTTCTGGCCGGGGCCGTCGCCAAGCACATGACCCATGCGGTGCCGACGGCACTGCTGGGCATTCCGGGCGACACTCTGGCCACGCCCCTGATGCGTGAAGCCAACCTGCTGCGCAACCTGGGGGTGCCGCATATTGCCTTGCGCAAAATGCTCTCGGGAGCGGTGATCGCCGCGCTGATTGCGGTGCCGATGGCTGTACTGTTCGCGGTCATGCTGGCACCGTTTGGTGACACGATCAAACGCACCGCCCCGTGGATTTTCCTTGCAGCGGCGGTAGCCATCGCATGGTTCTCCAAAGGGCGTCTGGCGGCGGTGCTGGCGTTGATTCCGTTTGTGCTGATTATCCTCGGCCTGCAAGCCCTTACCGCGCAGCACGGGGTGAAGCTGACCGTCAGCTACTTTCTGGGCATTGCCATCGGCCCGTTGATTGCGGCCTTGTTCGCCATGCTTGCACCGGCGGAACGCGCCAGTATGCGGCGCAGTGAAGTACGCACCTTTTCCCTGTCGCCAGACGTTAAAAGCAGTGGCGGGTTTTTCCCTAACCCGTTCAAGGTGCTGGACCCTCAACAAAGCCGCTGGACCGCCATCACGGCGGTGATTTCCAGCGCCACGTTTGTGTTCAGCCCGGTGGCCATGACGGTGATCATGGGGGAAATGGTCGGCGCGCGGATCAAGCATGTTTATCATCGCCTCACCACCGTCTTGACCGCCCGTAATGGCGTGACTGAATCAACCTATATTGCCGAAGCCCTGATTCCGCTGATCGCCTTCGGCTTGCCCCTGAGCCCTGTGGCCGCCGGCCCGGCGGCACCGCTGTTCAACGCACCGCCACGTTTCACCGTGGACTCGGCCACGGGCGAAGTGCACAACCTGCACACCTTGCTGACCACCTGGGAGTTCTTCGGCTACGGCATGTTGGCCGTGATAGTGGCCATTTTGATCGCTTACCCCTTCACCATGAACTACGCCTACCGGGCCGCGTCCTGGGTCTCGCGCAAAATCAGTCACGAAGCAGTGATTGCGACGTTTGTGGGCCTGATCCTGGTGATCGGCATTTGGGAAGGCGGCTTGCTCGGGTTGCTGGTGATTGTCACCGTGGGCTTGCTGGGCGGGTTCCTGTCGCGGTTCCTGGGTTTCAATATCGGCGTGCAATTTATGGGTTATTACACCGCCGTATTGAGTGTGCCGGCGATGATTGCCTTGATGGGCGGTTAATTGCAGCCGGTATCCGCCGCCTGGCGACGTATATGAACTAGAGTTGCTCCCTATCGGACACACACGAGAGGGAGCCTCATGACGGCGCTGGATGTTTTTTGGGTTGGGCTGGGGGGCGGCCTGGGGTCGCTCTTGCGCTGGTGGATCGGTTTGCGGGTTGCCCGACTCTACAAGGGCCCGCTGCCGCTGGCCACGTTGTTGATCAACGTCAGCGGGGCGTTTGTGATCGGCTACCTGAGCATTCTGTTCAGTGTCGATTGGCGTGACCGCTACGGCGACATGCTCAATGCCGCCGTCCTCACCGGGATCCTCGGGGGCTACACCACATTCAGCAGCATGCAACTGGATGCCTCCAAACTGGCCAAGGCGAAGGATCGCGCGTGGGCGGCCGGTTATTTAATCCTCTCGGTACTGGTGGGTCTGGCCGCCGCCGCTTTTGGCGCCTGGCTGGCGCGCTGACAAGGAGCAGGAACGATGCTGAATTTTGTAATCTTGATTTTTGTGGGCGGGGCGTTTGGGGCCATGTGCCGCGAGTTTGTGATGCTGTCGGTGCCGCACCTGGCCGATGGCTTTCCCATGGATATTTTCGTCGCCAATATCGTCGCCGCGTTTTTGTTGGGCGTGGCCACGTCGCTGTTCAAGAGCAACCGCATCAACCAGTACGTGCACGTCATGGTGGGTACGGGGATCATGGGCGGGCTGTCGACGTTTTCCAGTTTTGTGTTCGGTGCGGTGCAGATGATGGACAACCCGATCGGGGTGCTGGTTGCTATCTGCTATTTGGTGACCAGCCTGGTCATCGGCTTTGCGGCCGTGGAAGCGGGGCTGTATGTGGGGGGCAAAGCCACGCCTGTGCCGGCGTCTGAGTAACGGCCTTCCAGATCAACCGATCGCGAGCAAAGCTGGGTAGGAGGGCGCTTGCTCGCGATCTTTTGATCTTGCGTATTAGCCCAACGAGTTGCGCTTGCCGAAGAACATTTCGGTGATCAGGTCGTTGTTGATCTGGTCGCCCTGCAGGGTACGTACCAGCAGTTCGCTGCCCAGCAACGGCAGGGACAGCACCAGGGTCGGGTTGACGCGCTTGACCTTGGGCATGTTGCGCGTTTCGTTGACCAGCGCGATGGTTTGAGTGTCTTCACCCTCGACTTCCTTGGCCGCCAGTACGATGAAGACGTTTTCGGCGTCGCTCTCGCTCAGGGCCACAATGTATTTGGCATCGGCTGCGCCGGCCAGCTTGAGGGTCGCGGCCGAGGAGGGGTCACCTTCGATAAGGTCGGCCTTTTCGGGCAAGTCGTGCGGGCTGTTCGGTGCGCACACGACAGTGACATGCTCACCACGGTCGGTCAGGCCCTTGTACACGTTTTGGGCCATTGAGCCGGTGCCCACGAGGATGTAGTGATTTTTACGCGCCATGTGAGTAATCCTGCCTTTAACAATGCGTTGGATGTTGTTGCTGATCAGCGGGCCAGCAATGGAGGCCACGGAAATCGCGAAGATCGTGATGCCCAGAATGATCACCGTCAGGGTGAAAAAGCGGGCGTCGGTGGTATGCGGGATGATGTCGCCAAAGCCGACCGTCGACATGACCACAATGGCGAAGTAGAACGCTGACGGCAGGTCGGTGACCGGCGGTGCGAACTGCTCGCCCATGTAAAGCGTGCCCAGCGTGCTGTACACAATCAGCGAGGCAATGCTGACCACGGCAAAGAAACTGCCGCTGGCAAGGCTGTAGTGATCGAAATGGCGCCAGTAAAAGATCAGTACGGCAATGGTCGCGAGTGAGTAATACGTCACCCCCGTGGGTTTTTTCAGGATAAACAGGCTGACGCAGACGGTGGCCACCAGCAGCAGCAAGGCAAAGAACCAACTGATACGTGACTTGATCAGCAGCCCCAGTGCCATGAGCACCAGGACAAAGCCCACCACGAAGCCGGGGATTTCCAGCAAGGCCAGAAAGCCCAGGGCTTCTTTCCAGGTGTCAAAACCGCCGGATGAGGCCGACGAGTGGGTGATCCCGCGTTGCAACACGGGGACAAAGAGCAGGAAGCCATTGATGGCCACCATCAAGGCGACCCCGTAGGCAAAGGAGAGTCGCGATTTTACGGCCTGTATGAGTGTCATAAGCTCTTCGACGCCACGTTTAAAAGGGGTTGAAAGACAGGGCGGAGCGATTGCCCCGCCCCGTTCGCGGCACGGCGACCTTCAGGCCGCTCATTGACGGTGTTCGGGCATGGCATCCTTGTTGGGTACCAAAAACAACCAGGAAGCCAGTACGAACGGCATGGTCAGGCTCGGGATACCGATCGGCCCCAGCAGGGTGTTCAGCGCCCCTTGCACAAAGACCGTAAACACCACCCCGATCAAGGTGTAGATCAGCACGCGCCAGCTCGGCTTGTTAAAGGTCGAACCCAGAGCGATGGCGGTCAACACGGCGCTGAACGCATACAGCCCGTTGTTAATGCCGGCGTGATCGGCTTGCAGCAGGGTGGCGGTGAGGACCGCCAGCACCGAGCCAAAAAAGCCAAACACGGCCGCCCACAGTGAAGACACGGCCAGCCCGGCCAGGAACAGCACACTGCCGATCACGGTGCTGATCAAGAACACTTCAGAGACGCCGTAAAACGTGCTCTTGAGAAAATCGATGCCGTCAAACACGTTGCTGTTATGCGCCACCAGGTCGTGGGGCAGGTTGGGCACCGGCAAGGCATTGCCTTCCATGCCGCCAAACGAGTAGCTGGCCAGCAGCAGCGTCCAGGTGACCAGGACGAAAGGGGCGGTGAGGGCCGCGACTTTCCAGGTTTTGAGAATGTCAGCGATACAGATCGTGACAATCACGGAGACCACACTGCCCAGCAGGATGCACAGCCATAGCACGGGTGAAACCTGCAGGAAGGTCGGCAAGGCCACACCCACCAGGCAACCGTTATAGCCGTATAAACCAGCCTTCCAGGAGGTCTGGTCCGGGAGTTTCATGCCAAACAGGGTGGCCGTTGCCGTGCCCAGCACGGCACCGTACGCGACGGCCGGGTTGCCTTCGGCAAAAGCCCCGACAAAGATTGCTGCAAAGAACAGCAACCCGGTCAGGGGGTTGTTCTGGAACATGACCTGAGCACAGCCGCGCAGGGTCACGTCAATAAATTGCAGCCCGGCATTGCCATTGACCCAGCGTGACCAGGTGGAGGTCACGGCGTTATCAGCATCCATCTTCGATTCTCCCGCGTAGTGGCCGGCCCCTGGGGGCACTGTCGTCGTCCATCATTGTTGAAACCCGCGTCGTCGCTGGCGAAGGCTGCGATCTCGCCGCCTCGTTCCTTCGTCAGCGACGACAGGCTTACCCTAGCGCCACAAAAATTGCGGTTGCAGTGTGACGCCCAGCACTTCTTCACGGGCGATTTTCCAGAACTCGCGGATTTGCGCTTTCACCTGACCGCTGTCATTGCCCAACACCTTGAAGATCAGCCCGCAGTTGTTGGGCAGTCGCGTGACGCCGCTGGCCAGGCCCGCCTTCATATCGAACAGGGCAGGTACCCGCTCGACAATCCGGTCGTGGTGTTCTTTGGGGGTGAGCAACACCACGTTGCCGAATACGTCGAAGGTTTGCATCACGCCAATGGCGTCCAGGCTTTCCTTTTTCGGCTCGAGCACGTATTTCTCGACAAACAGTTCCTTGCCTTCGAGGGTCTCGGCCGAGACACGCGAGGAGTACACATCGAAGCCAAAGCGCTCATCGACGTGGTGGTATTTACGGCCCGACATCAGAATCTCGCAATAAATCGCCGTCGCCGTCGGGTGGATCTTGATTTGCGTGTCGGTGATAAACCGTGCATTGCGATGAGGGATCAGCGGGTCTGGCATAAACTCCAGGTAGCCGTTCTCTTCAATACGAAAATGCTGGATCTGCGAGGCGTAGTTGGCATTCATCGAATGCACTTTGGTGGCCGACTGGGTGGTGACGTGCCCGCAGGCACCCACGCCCACGTTCACGTCCGTGGCCAGCCGGTCGCCCTGCAACACGCAACCCGACGTCGAAATCATGGTGACGCACGGCAGCTGGGGCATTTCCTCGTCCCAGTACAACGCCCGCTGCACCAGGGACGGCACGCGCCGCTCCATGTCAGCCAGAATGCTGCGCGTGCCGCGATTTTCGAACCCCAGGCGCAAGTAACCACTTTTGCCCGCCGAGCCGCTGGCCATTTGCGGCGGCTCGTCCTGATACTCCGCCAGCTCCGGCGCGTCATTGCCTAACGAGTGAGCGCGGAGCCGTGAAGGGGTGTTCACGATCTGGCTCGGGACAGTCATGCAGTGACCTCGCTCTTGGCCGTTGCAGTCGGTTTTTGGGCGAACAGGAACATGTGCTCAATCATGTCCACCAGCGCTTCAATGCCGTGGCCGGTCTTGCAGTTGGTGAGGATATAAGGGCGGTTGCCGCGCACCACTTTGGTGTCGCTTTCCATCACATCCAGGCTGGCACCGACGTACGGGGCCAGGTCGATTTTGTTGATGATCAGAATGTCGGCCTGTACCAGCCCAGGGCCATTTTTGCGCGGGATTTTCTCGCCTTCGGCTACGTCGATCACGTAGATATAAAAGTCGGCCAGGGCCGGGCTGAAGGTCAAGGTCAGGTTGTCGCCGCCGCTCTCGATCATGATCAGGTCGCTGTCGGGGAACTTTTCTTCCATTTCCTCTACGGCGGCGATGTTCATGCTCGGGTCTTCACGCACGGCCGTGTGCGGGCAGGCTCCGGTTTCAACGCCCAAAATCTTGTCTTCGTCGAGGATGCCCTTGAGGGTCCGCTTGACCTGTTTGGCGTCTTCGGTGGTCACGATGTCGTTGGTGATAATCAGCGGCTTGTAGCCACGGTTGATCAGGATCGGGGTGATCACTTCGATGATGGCGGTTTTGCCTGAACCGACCGGGCCGCCAATACCAATACGCGTAATCTTTTTCACAAGCATGCTCCTGATGCAATAAAACAAGTTGAGGCGGCGTGGGCACACGGGCCCACGCCGATAAACGCCTTCAGTTCATAAACAGCCGCACGTGCGCCTTGACGTGGACGGCGGCGAGCACATCGACAATGGGTACATACGAGGCCATTTGGTCGATGTCACCGATTTCAGCGATGTCGCAGAAGCTTTCAATATCGTGGTTGAGCTCGAACAGAATGTGCTGGGTGTCCAGGTGGGTGACGCGCATCAGGCGCATGGCGGCGCTGAGGATGGTCATGGCCACGCCGTACTGGTGCATTACCACCACTTCGCGGGCCCCGATGCCTTGTGTGGACATCACCACCGCCTGGGTCACCGGGTAGGTGCCCGCCGCGTTGCCGGCCTTGATCTGCTCAAGCCACCAGCGCACCAGCGGGGTCTCGACCACATGAATCGACATTTCCGCCAGTTTTTTGCCCATGCGGGTGGCCATCAGACGGCTTTCTTCGTTGAGCTTGCGGTTATGCACCGCCCAGTCCGCCCGCAGGATGCCTTCACGGTCTTGCGCCACGGCGGCCCGGTGCGCCGCGACGACGCCCATGCCGTCGCAACTGGCGGCCTGCTTGAGGGCGGTCAGGACAAAGCCTTTAAGGGTGGCCACATCGTGCACGATGCCGGTTTGAATCGCGGATTCAATACCGTTGGAGAACGTGAATGCGCCCACCGGCAAGACTGAGTCGCCGAACTGCATGATGCGGATGAGATCTGCTGCCTTCATGGTCACGCCTTTTGCCGGACTTAGTGTTTGTGGTCGTGGTAGGTAAGCCCATTGTCGTGGCTGTGACGCTGGCTATCACCGTGAGTGTGCTGGCCATGAATCTTCAGCGCGTCCAGCTTGTCCTGGGGGCTGTCGACGTGAACGTGGGTGCCGGTTTCTTCCGCGCCGCCAAACAGCAAGCGGGCTTCGGAGGTGGTGAGGTGCGGCAGGATTTCGGCACCGCCGATAAAGGCGTAGGGCAGGTGCTCAAACCCGTGGGTGCGCATCACCGAGTCCATCATGCGGGTTTCAACGGTCAGCGGGATGTACACCTCGTTATGCTTGGTGACGGCTTTCCAGTGCTGGTTACCCAGGGCATGGCCCAGTTCAAAGCTGGTTTTGATCAGCACGTCCAGCGGCTGTTGCTTGAGTTCCTTGAGGTCGATGACCATCACATCGCGCAGGTTCAGTTGCACCATCACGGCGGTGTTATTGGCTTCGTCCCACATCAGCACGTCGCCGTCCGCCAGCACGACGTTGCGCTCCAGGGAAATACCCAGGTCAAGGCCGCCGAGGCTGGTGCGTCGGCAACGGCTTTTTTGGGCTTCGCGCTGGTCCAGTACCAACAGGTCGACGTTGGCCCCTTCAAGCTTTTGTTTCCAGGCCTCGTCTTTTTTGGCGTTGCCCAGAATGTGTTCAATCAAAATCACGTTAACAACTCCTTCCCTGAATCAGTCATCGGGTACGGCTGGCAGGGCGTTCACACCCGGCCAGCGTCCCGTTCAGGCCTTAGCCAAAGAAATAACGCTGGTTCATGCTGGCCACATCAATCGGTTTGCAGGTGGCGTGCACGCCGTCGACCTTCACCGAGAAGGTTTCCGGGTCGACTTCGATCTTCGGCATCTGGTCATTGCGCACCAGGTCTTTCTTGGAGATGGTGCGGCAGTTGCGCACCGCCATGACCTGACGCTCCAGGCCGGCTTTTTCCTTCACGCCATCTTCCAGCGCCGCTTGCGAGACAAACGTAACGCACGTGTCTTGCATGGTTTTGCCGAAGGCCCCGAACATCGGACGGTAGTAAACCGGCTGCGGGGTTGGCAGGGAGGCGTTAGGGTCACCCATGGCGGCCCAGTTGATCATGCCGCCCTTGATCACCAGCTTGGGCTTGGCCCCGAAGAAACGCGGGTCCCACAGCACCAGGTCGGCCATCTTGCCGACTTCGACCGAGCCCAGCACATGGCTGACGCCTTGAGCGATAGCCGGGTTAAGGGTGATCTTGGCCACGTAGCGCAGCACGCGGAAGTTGTCGTTGTCGGCGCTGTCTTCCGGCAACTTGCCACGGGAGGCTTTCATGGCGTGGGCGGTTTGCATCACGCGCAACCAGTTTTCGCCCACACGGCCCATGGCTTGGGAGTCACTGGAGAACATGGAAATCACGCCCATGTCCTGCAGCACGTTTTCGGCGGCAATGGTCTCGGGCCGCACGCGGCTCTCGGCAAAGGACACGTCGGCCGGCACGTTCGGGTTGAGGTTGTGACAGACCATGATCATGTCGAACAACTCGGCCTGGCTGTTGATGCCGTAGGGCAGGGTCGGGTTGGTCGAGCTGGGCAGCACGTTGGGCTGGCTGGCCACTTTGATGATGTCCGGGGCGTGACCGCCGCCTGCACCTTCGGTGTGGAAGGTGTGGATGGTGCGGCCTTCAAAGGCATCGATGGTGTCTTCGACGTAGCCGCCTTCGTTCAAGCTGTCGGTGTGTACCGAGACCTGAACGTCCATTTCGTCTGCGATGCGCAGCGAATGGCGCAGGGCGTTGGACGTTGCGCCCCAGTCTTCGTGAACCTTAAGCCCGGCCACACCGGCAATGATCTGTTCGACCAGTGGGTCACGGCCAAAGGAGTTGCCCTTGCCCAGCAGGCCCACGTTGATCGGCAGGCCTTCGAGGGAACGCAGCATGGCGCGGATGTTCCACGGACCCGGCGTCACGGTGGTGCCGTTGGTGCCGTCGGTTGGGCCAATGCCGCCGCCGAAGAAGGTGGTGATGCCGTTGGACAGGCCGTGATACGCCTGCTGTGGCGAGATCAGGTGGATGTGGCTGTCGATACCGGCGGCGGTCAGGATCAAGTGCTCGCCCGAGATGGCGTCAGTGCTCACCCCCACGACCATGTTGTTGGTCACGCCGGACATGACGTCCGGGTTGCCGCTTTTGCCGATACCGCAGATTTTGCCGTCGCGAATGCCGACGTCTGCTTTGATCACGCCCTGGATCGGGTCGATGATGGTGACGTTGGTGATCACCAGGTCCAGCACGCCGTTGTCACGGGTCAGGTGGTTGTTGGCGCCCATGCCGTCACGCAGGGATTTACCGCCGCCGTAGACGGACTCTTCGCCGTAACCGCGCAGGTCCTTTTCAATTTCAACGAACAGGTTGGTGTCGCCCAGGCGGATCTTGTCGCCAGTGGTCGGGCCGAACAGGCCTGCGTATTCTTTGCGTGAAATGGTTGGCATCGGTGGCTCCTTTTCTAATGCCGCACCGGCGTCGTCGATTCAACGGCGCGTGTGCACAGCTGCAAATGGGTTACTTGCCTGATGGCGTGGACGACTTGAAACCAAGGTCTGCGGCGCGCTGGATGGCCTGCAGTTTCTCGGGGCGCTCATGGGCGCTGACCGTGCGGTCCGGTGCCCAGCCATCCACCAGGTTGTTGAAGCCATACACGGTTTGTTTGCCGCCGTAGGGAATCAACGGCACTTCAATCTCATCGCCCGGTTCAAACCGGATCGCCGTGGTGGCGGTGATGTTCAGGCGCTTGCCGAACGCTGCTGCGCGGTCAAATTCCAGGGCGCGGTTGGCTTCAAAGAAGTGGAAGTGCGAGCCCACTTGAATAGGGCGGTCGCCGGTATTGCGCACCTTGACCTTGGTGACCTCACGGTCTTCGTTGAACGTGATGGGGCTGCTGGCATAAATACAGCCGCCCAGCGGCACGTCGGCTTCTTTGTTGCCGGAGACCACGCCACCCGGGTTTTTGGCATGGGGGATATGGTGATCGGGGTGGGTGTCCTGATGCGGTGACGCGGCTGCGGGAGCGGGAGCGGTAGTTTTCTTGGTGCTCATGACAGGTATCTCCAACGGATCTGTTTGGGCGTGTACCGATTCGGGAAAGCGCCGTTACTTGATGGGGTCGTGAACTGTCACCAGGCGGCTGCCGTCGGTGAAAATCGCTTCAACCTGCACGTTGGGAATCAAGTCGCTGACGCCTTCCATGACATCATCCTTGGTCAGCACCTTGCTCGCTTCAGCCATCACATCTTCAACGGTCTTGCCGTCCCGTGCACCTTCCAGGGCGGTCACGGTGATGATGGAAACAGCCTCCGGGTAGTTCAACTTCAAGCCGCGAGCCTTACGTCGGAGCGCCACGTCCGACAAGGTGTAAATCATCAGTTTGTCGATTTCTCTCGGGGTGAGCTGCATAAGCCCTCCTAGCTACAGTACGGTGGACATTTGGGGGTGAAGTGCCGATCAGGCGGTCAAACGGGTGGGTGACCCTGGCTGTACTGCGCGCGCGCAAGCCCGGCGAAAGCAAATCGCAGGCGATGGTTTACACATGGAGCAAGGGTGGCGGTGCGGGTGTGTGCAGGGGTCATAAGGCTCAACCGTTCAAATCCATTAAGACGGGCGCGCTGAGAGCCTAGACTATATTTGGCAGGAGGTGGGGCAATGCCCGCTGCGCTTGAATAGGTGATTGACAACGCTTTCTTGGTTTGATTTTTTTATTTTTTATATACAAAACAATCAGTTAGGGTTGTTCGTCTTTCTTCAAACGTCGGGTTTCAGAGTTTTTCAGATGTTTTTTTGAAGGTATTATTTTCAATATTAGTGATATGGATCTCTTAATGGTGTAAGAAATTTCTTTGTCTGAATGGTCGTTCCTCACTGTTTCTCTGAAGAAATGTGCTTAACAAACAAATGCTTATGGCGGTTATAGAGTGCGGTATGGAGCTGGTCATTCATCTCGGTGAGCTGGCCGAGCATTTCGAGGCTGAGCCAGACGTAAGCGTAAAAGGGCGTCTGAAACTGCTTACTGTCAATACTGCTAACCACCAGCGTTTTGAGGGTGTGGGTTTTGCTGCGCAGTTCGCCGCTGATTTTGTTGTCCGGGATGCCCAGGCACAGCTTGTTCTGTAGCGAGGTCAAGGCTTGGGAAATCAAACCGTGCAGGTCGCTCAAGGCGGGCTCGTTTTTGATTTGCCGGTGGTTGTCCGGCGACGACCAGTAAGCATTGATCATCAGGCCCATGGTGGCGAGCAGGTTGCGGTGCTGGGTCTGCAAGGCCTCAAACACCTCTTTGTCCAGATGGCTCTCATGGCTGGCCGGCACCATGAGCGTGCGCAACTTGAGTACGGCGTCGAGCTCTTTTTTCAATTGTTCATCGAGGTTGGGCCTTTCCAGTGTTTGCGGCGAGAAATACGCCTGATACAACTCGTTGATCTGACCCAGGCTCTCGCTGAACTTGATTCGCAAGTCGGTGTAGGCGCGTTGCGGGTAAAGGCTGGAGAACAGCATGGCCAGCAGCGAGCCCGCCAGCACATAAAAGCTGCGGGTGATCGCCGAGCCCATGTCATTGGGCGGGGCGCAACTGACCACGGCCAGCGTGACGCCGATCAGCAGGGCCATGTAGGGGCGCTTGCCGAGGGTCAGGTAACCGGCGACGAACATCATAAAGGCGCACCACAACAGCATCGCTGTAAACGACCAGGTTTCCAGGTACAGCGCCACCAGGCCCGACAGCGCACCCAGCACCGTGCCAGCGGTACGCTGCAAGGCCCGGGGCAGCACGGTGCCCCAATAAGGCTGCGGGCCCAAAATGATCAGCAGGGTGATCAGGGCGTAAGTGGCGTTGACGAGGTTGAAGTAACGAATGGCGATAAACGTCAGCAAAAACGCCAGGCTGATGCGCGAGGCGTGAATCCAGCGGCTGTACTGGCAGGTCAACTTTTCCAGTGTCGTGATTTTCTTGCCCAACTGCATAAAGCCCCCAATAGCCGTCATGGAATCGGGTGGCAGCTTAGTTCAGGGTTGGGCAGAGCACTCTGCGATCGTTAAAAGGGATCACTGCGAAGGGGTCAAGAGCCGGGAAAACCGGGGCACATAAAAAAGGCCATTACCTTCATGGGGATCGGGTAATGGCCAAAAATCTCAACCAAAGAGAGCGTCAGGTATCAGCCTGACGGGCGGGAATGTACCAAAGCCTTAGTTGGTTAGCTAGCTAAGTAAATGCGAAGCTGTGTTACGTGATGCGCAACAATGGTGCATGGCCGCGTGTCGGGTTCATTTGTGGGGCAGCCCCGTCGGCCGCCACGCAGCAAGATTTGTTATGCTCGCCACCCTGACCGCAGCGCCCCTATAGGCGTGTCCAGTTTCCCTTGAGCGTATTTATGCCTGCCGATCTGCAACCCACTCCCGTGCGTTTCTCGCGCTCTGACTACCGGACCCTCGGGCTGGCGGCCCTGGGCGGGGCGCTTGAAATCTATGATTTCATCATTTTTGTGTTCTTTGCCCTGACCCTCAGCCAGCTGTTTTTCCCGCCGGACATGCCCGAGTGGCTGCGTTTGCTGCAAAGCTTCGGGATCTTCGTTACGGGTTATCTGGCGCGCCCGCTGGGCGGCATTCTGATGGCGCATTTTGCCGACCATCTGGGACGCAAACGGGTGTTCAGCTTGAGCATTCTGATGATGGCGTTGCCGTGCCTGCTGATCGGGATCATGCCCACCTACGCTGACATCGGCTACTTCGCCCCCTTGATTTTGCTAGCCTTGCGCATTCTTCAGGGCGCGGCGGTGGGCGGCGAAGTGCCCAGTGCCTGGGTGTTTGTGGCCGAACACGCCCCCGCAGGGCGGCGCGGGTTCGCTTTGGGCTTCCTGCAGGCCGGGCTGACGTTTGGCTACCTGATCGGGGCCCTGACCGCGTCGTTGCTGGCACAGCTGTTTACCCCCGCCGAAATACTCGACTACGCGTGGCGCTACCCGTTCTTGCTGGGGGGCATCTTTGGCGTAATCGGCGTGTGGTTGCGCCGCTGGCTGAGCGAAACCCCCGTGTTTCTGGCCTTGCGCGAGCAACGTGAAGGGCGGGCAGAGTTCCCGCTGCGTACCGTGTTGCGTGACCACCGTCGGGCATTGCTGCCTGCTGCGCTGCTGACCTGCGTGTTGACCAGTGCCGTGGTGGTGTTTGTGGTCATTACCCCGACCGTGATGCAGCAGCGTTTCGGCATGACTGCCAGCCACACGTTTGCCCTTAGCAGCCTGGGTATCGTGTTCTTGAATATCGGTTGCGTGCTGGCCGGGTTGATGGTCGACCGCATTGGCGTTTGGCGCAGCATCGTGCTGTACAGCCTGTTGCTGCCACTGGGCATTGGCCTGCTGTATGCCAGCCTGGTGGGGCAGTGGGCCATGCCGGGGTTGGCGTATGCCTTTGCCGGGTTGACCTGCGGCATTGTGGGCGTGGTGCCGTCGGTGATGGTGGGGCTTTTTCCTGCGCCCATTCGTGTGTCAGGCATTTCCTTCACCTACAATATTGCGTATGCCTTGTGGGCAAGTACTACGCCGCTGATGCTGATTGCGCTGATGCCGCAGAGCCCGTGGGTGTGCGTGATTTTCAGCGCGGTGATGGGCCTGGTTGGCGTGTTCACCGCGCGGGCTTACGGTTTTGCCCAGGGCCGTCAGGTGGAGCGGCGGCTGTTGGCGGAGGTTGAACGCGGATAACGCACGGCAATGATTGCAGGCATGAATAAGACCCATTATTATTCGCGCCCCACCTTCATAGCCCAGTGCCATGACCCACAAAACGCCCCGTCGCCCGGGCTTTTTTGACTATTACGAAGAGTTGATTGGCACTTGGACCCGCCGCCTGCGCAATCGTCAGCAGGCGCAGGACCTGACCCATGACACCTTTGTCCGCGTGCTCGAGTCCAAATCGGAGGCGGTCGAGCAACCGCGTGCATATTTGCATCAGATGGCGCGCAACATCGCCATCGATGGCTTTCGCAGAGAAGAACTACGTGACGCCAAGGAGAAGGCCGGTGTTCCACCAAGTTCGTCCGAAACGGGCGATCCGGAGCAGTACATGCGCGCTATCGAGCTGGCGGAATCAGTCGAAAGGGCTCTGCAGGAGCTGCCATTGAATTGCAGAAAGGTCTTTGTGTGGCAGAAACTCGAAGGACTGAGCCAGGCCGAAATTGCTGAGCGCCTGGGGCTATCAAAGAACATGGTGGAAAAATACATGATTCGCACCCTGCGTCATCTGCGTGAACGGGTGGAGGCACCGTGATGACATCGGTTCGGTCGCAACCAAAGAAGGTGTGGCGTTGTGCCTGCGCGCCTGCACCAGTAAGGATTGCATGATGGATACGCGTGAGTGTTCGTGTGGCAGCGCCACTGTTCGGGAGGCTGCCGCTGCCTGGTTTGCGCGGGTGCAGGATCAGCCCCTGAATGAGGCCGAGCAGGCTGAATTTGACGCCTGGCGTGCCCGGCATGCCAGCCATGAAGCGGAATACCAGTGGCTGGCGGGCTTGTGGTCGGCGGCTGACTTGTTGCCCGAGGCCCGCTTGCAGGCATTGTGCGAGGTGCCGATGCCCCGGCTCAGCCGTCGTTCGCTGGTGGGGTTCGGGCTGGCGGCCGGGGTGCTGGCCGTGGCGGTCGGGGCGGGTGTCTGGACCCAGTTGCAGCCGTCTTTGCAGTTTAGCGAAGCGTACGCCACCGCGCCGGGTGAGCGGCGCACCGTCACCTTGCCCGACGGTTCAGTGATAGAGCTCAACAGCCACACTCGGCTGCAGGTGCACTTTGAGAACCAGCAGCGTGCCGTCGACCTTGAACAGGGGCAGGCGATGTTCAGCGTCACCCGCGACCCCGCCCGGCCCTTTGTGGTGCAGGCGGGCCCCGGCCGGGTAACGGTCACCGGCACCCGCTTTGATGTGCGCCACGACAGCGAGGAGGCGAGGGTGGTTGTGGAGTCGGGCACCGTGCGGGTGCAAGGCACTGACCCGCTGGAGGCGGTCGAACTCATCACCGGGCTGGGTACCCGGGTCAATGCCCAAGGGCGGGTAGCGGCGGCGCAGCCGGTCAATGTCAGCGCGCTGATGGCGTGGCGCAACGGTCAGTTGGTGTTCGATAACGCCAGCCTTAGCGAAGTGGCCGAGGAAGTCTCGCGTTACCGTGAACAGCCGTTGGTGGTGAACGCTACGGCGGTGGCCCAATTGCGTCTTTCCAGCGTGTTTAAAACCGATGACACCGACGCGTTGATTCAGGCCTTGCCGCGCATCCTTCCGGTGGCGATTCAAACCCGTGCAGACGGCTCCCAGGAAATAATTTCACGTTAGATTCAGGTTTTTTTCGAGTTCTTCGTCTTCTTGATCAACTGCAACTGGTTTGCATTAACAGTCGCACTCAACTGCGATCAATGGGGCAAGACTCGACGTGAACAATAACAAGCTGTGTGGGCGACTATCTTCGTTTAAAACCCCTGGGGGCACTCCAGTTGCCATGGCGCGGGGCCGCTGGTTACCGATGGCCCTGGCCCTGGCGGTCAGTGCTGCAATGCCGAGTGCTTTTGCGGGCGAGGCCACGTCGAGCGCGATTCATATTCAGGCCCAACCCCTGGGGGCCGCATTGAGCCAGTTGGCGCAACAGACCTCACTGCAACTGTTCTTCAACCCGCAACTGGTGGCCGGCAAGCAAGCCCCGGCCGTTAATGGTCAGGTGTCTGCTGAACAGGCTTTGCGCCAGTTGTTGCAGGGCAGCGGCTTGAGCTATGAACTGAATGGCGATGCCGTGACCCTGTTGGCCGCTCCGGTAGCGGGCACCTCGAGCAGTTCCGGGCCGCTGGAATTGGGCCCGGTGGACGTCAAGGTGGTCGGCAACTGGCTGGGTGATGCCAATGAAGCGGTGGTGCAGAACCACCCTGGTGCCCGCACAGTGGTGCGCCGCGAGGCGATGGTCGAGAAAGGCGCGATGAATGTCGCTGACGTCCTCAAGACCATTCCCGGTGTGCAGGTGCAAGAGTCCAACGGTACCGGTGGCAGTGATATTTCCCTGAACGTGGGCGTGCGCGGCCTGACGTCGCGCCTGTCGCCGCGTTCGACGGTATTGATTGACGGTGTTCCGGCGGCCTTCGCGCCGTATGGCCAGCCGCAACTGTCGATGGCCCCGATCTCATCGGGCAACCTGGACAGTATTGACGTTGTCCGCGGTGCGGGGTCGGTTCGGTATGGCCCGCAAAACGTCGGTGGGGTGATCAACTTTGTGACCCGCGCCATCCCCGAGACATTTCAGGGTGAAGTGGGCAGCACCCTTGAAACGTCCGAGCGCGGCGGCTGGAAGCACATGGAGTCAGCTTTCCTGGGCGGCACGGCCGACAATGGCATCGGCGCGGCGCTGTTGTATTCCGGGGTCAAGGGCAATGGCTACCGCACCAACAACAATAACAACGACATCGATGACGTGTTGCTCAAGACTCACTGGGCACCTACCGATCAGGACGATTTCAGCCTTAATTTCCACTACTACGATGCCACGGCCGACATGCCCGGCGGCCTGACACAAAAGCAATTTGATGCCGATCCGTATCAGTCGGTGCGTGACTACGACAACTTCACGGGCCGACGCAAGGACGTGTCTTTCAAGTACCTGCGCCAGATCAGCGACCAAACCCAGTTTGAAGTCCTGACGTACTACACCGACAGTTTCCGTGGCAGTCATATCGCCGCCCGTAACCTGCAAACCTTGGCGGCTTACCCGCGTAGCTACCACACCTTCGGCATCGAACCGCGGGTGTCCCATGTGTTTACGCTGGGGCCGGTCACGCAGGAAGTGGGCGTGGGTTACCGCTACCTCAAAGAGGCTATGCAGGAAGAGGCCAGCCAACTGCAACTGGTCAATAACGTGCCCGTACCACGGCCTGGCGCAGACGGCCATGTGTATCAACGACGCACGGGCGGCTCCGAAGCCAATGCGTTCTATATTGATGACAAAATTGATGTCGGCAACTGGACGGTCACCCCGGGCATCCGTTTTGAGCGGATCAGCACGCACTGGCAAGACCACGCGGTACTGGATAACAAGGGCGTGCCGGTTCAGGCGAAGAACCGCAACATTGACAGCAACGAGGCATTGCCAGCGCTGAGCGTGATGTACCACGTGTCGGAAGACTGGAAACTGTTTGCCAACTACGAAACCTCGTTTGGCAGCCTGCAGTACTTCCAATTGGGTCAGGGTGGCCAGGGCGACGAGGCCGCGGCCGGACTGAAACCGGAAAAAGCCAAGACGTATGAGCTGGGCACGCGGTTTGACAATGGTGTGTGGGGCGGTGAAGTGACGCTGTTCTACATCGACTTTGCCGATGAGTTGCAGTACGTCAGTAACGATGTGGGCTGGACCAACCTGGGGGCGACCAAGCACGTGGGGATCGAGACGTCCGCCCACTACGACCTGTCGAACCTCGATGCGCGCCTGGACGGGTTGTCGGTCAATGCCGCCTTCACCTACACCAAGGCCACCGCGGAAGGCGATATCGTCAACTTCAAAGGCCGTGATTTGCCGCTGTATTCACGTCAGGTTGTGAACCTTGGGGCGCGCTACGTGGTGAACCGCTGGACATACAACCTCGACATGTTCGCCCAATCCCAGCAACGGGCACCGGGCACCGGCGGTGTGTATATCACCGACCCGACACCGGACGGCCAGTACGGTGACATTCCGGGGTATGCCACCTGGAGCACCCGTGTGGGGTATGACTTCGGGCCAGAAGCCTCGAACCTGAAAGTGGGTGCGGGCATCAAGAACCTGTTCAATCAGTCGTACTACACGCGTTCCAGCGACAACAACGCGGGCCTTTACCTGGGCGAACCGCGCACGTTCTTTGTACAGGCGAGTGTAGGCTTCTGACGCGCGAATAAACATCAACAGCCAGCGTAGGAGCGAGCTTGCTCGCGATCTGTTGATCTTTAAACGCGCAATGACAGCCGCGCTGTCGTTCAGTAATCCTATGCATTGCTGCGGTCACGGCGATTTAAGGTTCCGGCCTTACGCCGTGCCACTTTGAAAAGCCGTATAGACCGGGCATAGGGTTGACGGGTGTACGGGGGGCTTTAGATCACAAGCCAGATCAACAGATCACGAGCAAGCTCGTTCCTACAAACGCTGCCATCCGTGATCCGTAGGAGCGAGCTTGCTCGCGATCTGTTGATCTTTAAAAGCGCAATCACGCCGCGCTGTCGTTCAGCAATCCAATCCATTGCTGCGGTCACGGCCACTTAAGGTTCCGGCCTTACGCCGTGCCACTTTGAAAAGCTGTACAGACCGGACACATGGTTGACGGGGGATCTTTAGATCACAAGCCAGATCAACAGATCACGAGCAAGCTCGTTCCTACAGGTCTTGCTGCGTTCGGCCAGCGTGGTTTAAGGAGCCCTTGGATCAAAAGTCAGATCAACAGATCGCGAGCAAGCTCGCACCTATGGTGCGGTGAAGTGGGCTGATGTTTCGCCTACGGGTCAGACTTTTAAGATCCGCCCGCTGATGGCTACGGCCACCAGCAAGGCGGCGATCAGCAGAAATGCACTGCCCAGGCTGCTGGCATGGGCGATGAAGCCGATCGCCGCCGGGCCTGCCAATATGCCGGCATAGCCCAGCGTCGTAATGGCCGGCACGGCGATGTTTTCGGGCATGACCGTTTGCTTGCCCACGGCGGTGTACAGCACCGGCACTATGTTTGAACACCCTACGCCCACCAGGGCATAACCCAGCAAGGCCATTTCCCAACCCGGCGCCAGTGTGGCCAGGGCGATGCCGCCCGCCGCGAACAGCCCGCCCAGCACAATCACCGTGCGTGCGCCCAAACGGCTGACAATCACGTCTCCCAGCAAACGCCCAACGGTCATGGTCATGGCGAAGGCGGCATAGCCGAGCCCTGCATAGGCGTCTTCGATGTGTTTTTCCGTGGTCAGGAAGACGGCGCTCCAGTCGAGCATCGCGCCTTCGGCCAGGAATACCGTGAAGCACAGTAAACCGATAAACAACACCACGCCGTGGGGTACGGCAAAGGCCGGGCCGGTGCTTTCGCTGCCGTAAGGCAGTAAGTGCGGTGCGGCTTTAAGCAAAGCGGCAAGGATCACTACCACCACCGCCACAATGGCCCATAACGGCGACAGCCCCAACGCGAGTAGGGCGCTGACACCGGCGGCCCCGACAATGCCGCCCACACTGAACAGCCCATGAAAACCCGACATCATGGTGCGCCCGCTGGCGCGCTCCACAATAACCGCTTGCAGGTTCACCGTAGAGTCGACGACGCCCAGCCCGGCCCCGAACACGAACAGGGTAGCAATCAGTAGCGGGATGGAGCTGACGGTCGCCAGCAGCGGCAAGGTCAGGCAAATCAGCAGCGTGCCGCCCGTCAATACCCGACGGCAGCCGTAACGGGTGGCCAGTAGCCCGGCAGCGGGCATCGCCAGAATCGAGCCTGCCCCCAGACACAGCAGCAACAGCCCCAGTGTGGCCTCATCGAGCCCGGCCCGGGCTTTGGCGTAAGGCACCAGCGGGGCCCAGGCGGCGAGCCCCAAACCAGCGATAAAAAAGGCAACACGGGTCGACATTTGTTCAAGGCGCCCGGGGGCAAAGGGCGTGCGTGAGGTGAGGGCGGTCATGGGCATCCTTGGCGGGCGGGTCTGTGACGCAGCTCAATATCCTGACATATATGCGTCGTTTGTCGCGAGGAGGCTGGCACAGATCGTGGCTCGAGTGGTTGAATAATGCCCCCTGCAAGATCAACTGCCTCAGGTGCGTTCCCGATGACGACTCCCACCCAACCCGCTGTGCAATTGCTTAATCCCCAAGGGTTGTATGACCCGTCGGGCAACGGCTATTCCCATGTCGCCCGTTTGGCTCCCGGTGTGCGTCTGGTGTACACCGCCGGCCAAGGGGGCGAGAACGCTGACAGTGACCTGTCGCCGGACTTTTCCGAGCAGGTGCGCCAGGCGTTTGCCAACCTGCAGATCGCCCTGGCGGCGGCCGATGCGCAGATCAAGGACGTGGCCAAGATCACCGTGCTGATTGTGGATCATAATCAGGAGCGGCTGCATATTCTGGGCGCTGAAGTGGCGCGGGTCTGGGGTGCGTTGCCCGCGCCGGCGTGCACCCTGATTCCTGTGCCCCGCCTGGCGCTGGACGCCATGCTGTTTGAAGTGGAAGCCGTGGCGGCTGTCGCGCTGTGACGGGGCCGTGCCAGGTTAACTGCTGCAGGTGATGGTTCAGACCTGTAGCAGGCGCTCGCGCAGCTTGCCGATTTCGTCGCGCATTTGCGCGGCGGCCTCGAACTCCAGGTCGCGGGCCAGGGCGTACATTTTTTCTTCCAGTTGACGAATGCGTTTGCTGATTTCGCTCGGTGAGCGCAGCTCGTTTTCGTACTTGGCGTTTTCTTCTGCGGCCTTGGCCATGCCTTTGCGTTTCTTGCTGCGCGAGCCTGGCACTACCGCGCCTTCCATAATGTCGGCAACGTCCTTGAACACACCTTTGGGGGTGATGCCGTTGGCGGCGTTGAAGGCGATTTGTTTTTCCCGACGGCGTTCAGTTTCGCCAATCGCTCGCTCCATCGAGCCTGTGATGCGGTCGGCATACAGAATGGCCCGGCCATTGAGGTTACGGGCCGCCCGGCCGATGGTCTGGATCAGCGAACGTTCCGAGCGCAGGAAGCCTTCCTTGTCGGCGTCGAGAATGGCCACCAGCGACACCTCAGGCATGTCCAGGCCTTCGCGCAGCAAGTTGATGCCCACCAGCACATCGAATACGCCCAGGCGCAGGTCGCGGATGATCTCGACCCGCTCCACGGTGTCGATGTCCGAGTGCAGGTAGCGCACCCGCACGCCGTGGTCAGCCAGGTAGTCGGTCAAGTCTTCGGACATGCGTTTGGTTAGTGTCGTCACCAGCACACGCTCTTCCAGCGCGACCCGCTTGGCAATTTCCGACAGTAAATCGTCCACCTGGGTCAGCGCCGGGCGGATTTCGATTTGCGGGTCCACCAGGCCCGTGGGGCGTACAACTTGTTCAACCACTCGGCCGGCGTGTTCGGCTTCGTAGTTGCCCGGCGTAGCGGACACAAAAATGGTTTGCGGGCTGATGCGCTCCCACTCATCAAAGCGCATGGGCCGGTTGTCCAGTGCCGAGGGCAGACGGAAACCATACTCCACCAGGGTTTCCTTGCGCGAACGGTCGCCTTTATACATCGCGCCCACTTGCGGCACGCTAACGTGAGACTCGTCGATCACCAACAGCGCGTCGGCCGGCAGGTAGTCGAACAAGGTGGGCGGCGGTGCGCCCGACTCACGGCCCGAGAGGTAACGCGAGTAGTTTTCGATGCCATTGCAGTAGCCCAGCTCCATGATCATTTCCAGATCGAAACGGGTGCGCTGCTCCAGGCGCTGGGCCTCCACCAGTTTGTTGTGCGTGCGCAGGTAGTCGAGGCGCTCTTTGAGTTCGGCCTTGATGCCTTCAACCGCGTCGAGCAGGGTTTCACGCGGCGTTACATAGTGGCTTTTTGGGTAGAAGGTAAAGCGCGGCATTTTGCGGATCACTTCGCCGGTCAGCGGGTCGAAGGCGCTGATGCTTTCCACTTCGTCATCGAACAGCTCAATGCGGATCGCTTCCAGGTCCGATTCGGCCGGGTAGATGTCGATCACGTCACCGCGCACGCGGAACGTGGCGCGGGCAAAATCCATATCATTGCGGGTGTATTGCAGGTCGGCCAGGCGGCGCAGCAGTTCGCGCTGGTCGAGCTTATCGCCGCGATCCACGTGCAGCACCATCTTCAGGTACGTTTCCGGGCTGCCCAGGCCATAGATACACGACACGGTGGTGACGATGATGGCGTCCTTGCGCTCCAGCAGCGCTTTGGTGGCGGACAGCCGCATCTGCTCGATATGGTCGTTGATCGAAGCGTCTTTCTCGATAAAGGTATCGGAGGAGGGTACGTAGGCTTCGGGCTGGTAGTAGTCGTAGTACGAGACGAAATACTCCACGGCGTTGTTCGGAAAGAACGACTTGAATTCGCCGTACAACTGCGCCGCCAGTGTCTTGTTGGGTGCCAACACCAGCGTAGGCCGGTTCACATGGGCGATCACGTTGGCGATGCTGAAGGTCTTGCCCGAACCTGTTACCCCAAGCAGGGTTTGGTGCGACAGGCCGGCCTCGATGCCTTCGATCATCTGGGCAATGGCTACGGGTTGATCGCCTGCGGGCTTAAAGCGGGTAACGAGTTGAAAATCGGACATAGCTGACCTCTGGGTTCGTGCCCTTATCAGCCAGAAGCTGAAGGGCACGCGAATGACTGCACACGACGCATGCCGCAGGAAAAAACAGGATACTGATAAATATGGAGGTGATGACTGATGGTTTCAAGGTACGTGTCTGACACGGCAGAAGCAGCAGGAATTGCAATTAGACCAGTGGCCTGTAAATAAACTGAAATAGTTCGTCAAAACACCGATTCGGCTGTCGCTCGCGACACTGATCGCCTCTATACTAGCTCCCCGTTTGTGCACCGCTCTAGTGCAATCGGCTGGAGCGTTGTGACCCCTCCATTCCCCATTCAGAGCCGCCGTAATAATGAGCCTGTTCTCCGCTGTCGAAATGGCACCACGTGATCCTATCCTGGGCCTCAACGAAGCATTCAACGCCGATACTCGCACCAGCAAAGTGAACCTGGGGGTCGGGGTTTATTGCAACGAAGAGGGACGAATTCCACTCTTGCGTGCCGTTATCGAAGCCGAAACGATTCGGGTTGCCCAGCATGCTTCGCGCGGTTACTTGCCGATCGATGGCATTGCCGCTTACGACAAAGCCGTACAAACCCTGCTGTTCGGTGCCGAGTCGCCACTGTTGGCCGCTGGCCGCGTGATCACCACCCAGGCCGTGGGCGGTACCGGCGCACTGAAAATCGGTGCCGATTTCCTCAAGCAGTTGCAGCCGGGTGCCGTGGTTGCCATCAGTGACCCGAGCTGGGAAAACCACCGCGCGCTGTTTGAAGCCGCGGGTTTCCCGGTGCAGAACTACCGTTATTACGACGCGGCCAGCCACGACGTTAACCGTGCCGGCATGCTGGAAGACCTCAACGCCTTGCCTGCAGGCTCGATCGTTGTACTGCACGCGTGCTGCCACAACCCGACCGGTGTCGACCTGACCCCGGCTGACTGGCAGAACGTGCTGGACGTGGTTAAAGAGAAGAAACTGATCCCGTTCCTCGACATGGCCTACCAGGGCTTTGGCGACGGCATCGATGAAGACGCAGCCGCTGTGCGCCTGTTCGCCGGCTCGGGCCTTAACTTCTTTGTGTCCAGCTCGTTCTCCAAATCGTTCTCGCTGTACGGCGAGCGCGTGGGTGCACTGTCGATCATCACCGATTCCAAGGAAGAGAGCGCCCGCGTTCTGTCCCAGGTCAAGCGCGTGATCCGTACCAACTACTCCAACCCGCCAACCCACGGTGCAACCATTGCGGCGGCGGTGCTCAACAGCCCTGAGCTGCGTGCCATGTGGGAAGAAGAACTGGCTGAAATGCGCCTGCGCATTCGCGGCATGCGCTTGCAGATGGTTGAGCTGTTGGCCAAAAAAGCCCCCGGTCACGACTTCAGTTTTGTGGCGCGCCAGCGGGGCATGTTCTCGTACTCCGGCTTGACCGTTGAACAAGTGGCACGCCTGCGCAGCGAATTCGGCATTTACGCGCTGGACACCGGTCGAATCTGCGTGGCTTCTTTGAACCAGAGCAACATTGAAGCGGTTACCGACGCCATTGTTCAGGTGATCTGAATAATGCACTGAGAAGTCATCGAAAGTGTTGACTTCTCTTTTTATATCAGTAAGATAGACGCCATTCCGCGATAGCTCAGTTGGTAGAGCAAATGACTGTTAATCATTGGGTCCCTGGTTCGAGTCCAGGTCGTGGAGCCAGATAAAGAAAAAGCCTGCAGCGATGCAGGCTTTTTTTTGCCTGCGATTCAGGAAATAACCGCGTTATGAGGTAGCGTGATGCTCTTTTTCTCATGCTCAAGGACGCACTACCTATGGTCACGCCTTCGTCTCAGCTCGCTCAACGCTTGAACAACCGACGTTTTGCCGTCGCCAGCAACACCCACGGGCTGTCCGGTTCAGGCACGGTGTTTCATTACCAGGTTGAGGGCGATGCCATTTCGGGCACCTATCAGGGGGGGCGGATTCGGACCGGGCAGCAGGTCGGCCGTGTCACAGGGCCCGACACCATTGAACTGCTTTACCAGTGCCTGACCCTTGACGGGGAACTGTTGGCCGGGTGGTCGCGGGGTACGGTCGGGGTTAACGACGCCGGGCAAACAACCTTGTTCTTTGTGTGGGGGTGGTTGTCAGGGGCAACGGGCGGCGGTGAGTCCAGCTATGTCGAGGTGGCTGGCTAACGTTTGACTCCGTGCCGCGCACGCGCAGTGTGCCTATTTGGCATAGCCGGTGTGAATCCACGTCATGGCCAATTCATAGACTCGGGGCAGGGGGGTGGCGTATGTTTTGTCCATCCATCGTGAGCCTGCCAATGGCTCACTCCTTTCGTTAAAACGAACTCTTTTTATTGGCCCGTGCCAGGCGTTCTGTGAACGCTGCGCATGGGCCGACGGGACGCTGTTCGTCTGGACTTTCGAGTCAATGCCCTGGTTGGAGTCATGCGCGTGAACAAGAACTATATAGGCGGTGAGTGGGTTACCGGCGTTGATGTAAACCTGAACATCAACCCTTCGGACACGGATGACGTGATTGGCGAGTATGCCCGGGCTGATGGCGCTCAGGCGCAGTGTGCCGTCGACGCGGCGTTTGACGCGTTGCCGGCCTGGGCCGGGTACACCGCCGAGCAGCGCAGTGATGCGCTGGACCGGATTGGCACTGAGGTGCTGGCGCGCCGCGAAGAATTGGGCCGCTTGCTCGCCCGTGAAGAAGGCAAAACCCTGGCCGAGGGCATCGGTGAAGTGGTGCGGGCCGGTCGCGTGTTCAAGTTTTTTGCCGGTGAGGCGTTGCGCCTGTCGGGCGAACGCTTGCCTTCCATCCGGCCGGGTGTCGAGGTAGACGTGCGCCGCGAGCCGGAAGGGGTGATTGGCATCATTACGCCCTGGAATTTCCCGATCGCCATCCCGGCCTGGAAGATTGCCCCCGCACTCGCCTATGGCAATACCGTCGTGTTCAAACCGGCCGATCTGGTGCCGGGCAGTGCCTGGGCGCTGGCAGAGATTATTGTGCGGGCCGGGACGCTGCCCGCCGGTGTGTTCAATCTGGTCATGGGGCCCGGCTCGAAGGTCGGTGATGTGTTTGCGCGGTCGCGCAAAGTGCGGGCCGTGACCTTTACCGGGTCGACCTTCACCGGCCGTCAGGTGGGCCTGGCCTGCATGGAAAGAGGGGCCAAGGTGCAACTGGAAATGGGTGGCAAAAACCCGCTGGTGGTGCTCGATGATGCTGATTTGCCGCAGGCCGTGGAAGTGGCGGTCTCGGGCTCGTACTTCTCGACGGGCCAGCGCTGCACCGCGTCCAGCCGGTTGATTGTGCAGGACGGCATCCATGACCGCTTTGTCGAAGCGGTGACGCGCCGGCTCGCCAGCCTGAAAGTGGACCATGCGCTGGCAGACGGCTGCGACATGGGGCCGGTGGTGTCGCAAGCGCAACTGGATCAGGACTTGGCCTACCTCGATATTGCGCGCCAGGAAGGGGCTCACGTGGCGTTCGGCGGTGAGCGGTTGGAACGCGGCACCCCGGGTTTTTACCTGGCCCCGGCGTTGCTCACTGACACCACTAACGCTATGCGTATCAACCGCGAAGAAGTCTTTGGCCCAGTGGCCAGCGTGATTCGGGTCAAGGACTACGAAGAGGCGCTGTCATTGGCCAATGACACCGAGTTCGGGCTGTCATCGGGCATCTGCACCAAGTCCCTCAAGCATGCGTCGGATTTCAAGCAGCGTTCGGCGGCGGGCATGGTCATGGTCAACGTGGCCACCGCCGGGGTCGACTACCACGCGCCGTTTGGCGGCAGAAAAAGTTCCAGCTACGGGGCGCGCGAGCAAGGTGCTTATGCGCGTGAGTTTTACACCGGCGTTAAAACCGCCTACACACTGGCCTGATGCGATGACCGATATCAAAGAAATCAGCGGCACTACCCGGGTGTACGCCATTATTGCCGACCCCATTCACCATGTGCAGACCCCACAGGCCATGAACACCCTGTTCTCGGCACGGGGTGAAGACCGGGTGATGGTGCCCTTTCATGTGAACCCTGCCGAGTTGGCCGGTGTCGTAGCGGGCCTGCGCGGCATTCAGAGCCTGGACGGCTTTATCGTCACGGTGCCGCACAAAACCGCAATTTTGCCGCTGTGCGACACCGTTTCAGTAGCGGCGCGGCAGGTGGGCGCGGTGAACGTGGTGACACGCTTGAGTGACGGCACGCTGCACGGCGAAATCCTCGATGGCGAAGGCTTTGTCGCGGGGCTGCGCCAGGCCGGCATTGAACTTGAGGGCCGCTCGGTGTACCTGGCAGGGGCGGGCGGCGCGGCAAATGCCATCGCTTTTGCGCTGGCCGCGTCGGGGGTGGGCCGCCTGACCATTGCCAACCGCACGCAGGCCAAGGCCCAGGAACTGGTCGACCGCGTGGCGGCGGCTTTTGTGGGGGTACCCGTGGTGGTGGGCAGCAGCGACCCGTCCGGGCATGACCTGGTGGTCAATGGCACGTCATTGGGCTTGCGCGAAGGCGATGCCTTGCCGTGTGACGTGACGCGCCTGACGGCTCAGCAGGTGGTCGCGGAGATCATTATGCAGCCTGCCATCACGCCCTTGCTGGCCGCGGCGCAACAGGCCGGCTGCCGCATTCACCCAGGTTTACCCATGCTGCTCTGCCAGATCGAATTGATGGCAGCAGCAATGGCGTCTACTAAAAACGGATAAAGCCATGAGCACCTTTGATTACATTATTGTGGGTGGCGGTACGGCAGGTTGCATCCTGGCCAACCGTCTGACGGCCTCGGGCAAGTACCGGGTGCTGGTACTGGAAGCGGGTGGCGAGCCGAACGGCTTCTGGATTCCCATCCCGGCCGGTTTTAGCAAGTTGCTGGTCGACAAGCGCTACAACTGGCGCTTCAAGACCCAGGCCGAAGAAAACACCCGTGGCCGGGAAATTGCCGTTCCACGGGGCAAGGGCCTGGGTGGCTCGACCCTGATCAACGGCATGATTTACGTGCGGGGCCAGCCGGGCGATTACGACGCCTGGGAACAGAAGGGGGCCAAGGGTTGGAATTTCAGCACCTTGAAGCCGTACTTCAAGAAAATCGAAAACTACGCTCAGGGCGATGCTGGCCGAGGCCATGACGGGCCCATGCACCTGGACCAGGTGAACGAGCGCTACCCGATTTCCGAGGCGTTTTTGCAGGCCGCCCAGCAGGACGGCCAGCCCTTGAATGCCGATTACAACGGCGATGACCAGACGGGGTTCGGTTACTACCAGGTTGCCCAGCGCAAGGGGCGGCGCTGGTCGGTGGTGGACGGTTACCTGAACCCCGCGCGGGGCCGGCCCAACCTGAGCCTGGAAACCGACGCCCACGTGTTGCGTCTGGAATTGCAGGGCAACCGCTGCACCGGCGTCACGTACCGTCAGCGCGGCAAGGAAGTAACGGTGACGGCGGCGCAAGACGTGATTTTATGCGCAGGGGCCGTTCAGTCACCGCAGCTCCTGGAACTGTCCGGGATTGGCCGCCCTGACGTGCTGGAAAAAGTGGGCATCACGGTCAAGCACCGGCTGGACGGCGTGGGTGAGCACTACATCGACCACTTCGCCACCCGCATGAACTGGAAAATCAAGAACGCCGTCACCTTGAATGAAATGGCGCGCGGCTGGCGCCTGGGGTTGGCGGTGGCCGAGTACTTCACCAAACGCACCGGCATTCTGACGCTGGGCACCGGGCTGGTTCACGGTTTTGTTAAAACCCGGCCGGCGATGGCCACGCCCGACGTGCAGTACTTTGTGGTGCATGCCAGCTATGCCAACGCCGCCGAGCGGATTCTCGACAAGCATCCGGGGCTGACCATCGGTGTAAGCCAGTTGCGGCCCACCTCGACGGGCAGCATTCATATCCAGTCGGCCGACCCGGACGTGATGCCGGCCATTCGGCCCAACTTCCTCAGCGAGGAAGAGGACCGCATCAGCCTGATTGAAGGCATGAAAATCGCCCGACGGATCATGGCGCAACCGGCCATGAGCGAATTTGTGGCACAGGAAACCGGGCCGGGCAGTGAGGTTCGCACCGACGCGCAATGGCTGGATTTCGCGCAATCCAACGGCCAGACGATCTATCACCCGATAGCCACCTGCCGGATGGGCGAGGATGCCGATGCCGTGGTGGACTCCCACCTGCGGGTGCGAGGCCTGAGCGGGTTGCGCGTGGTGGACGCCTCGGTGATTCCGTCGATGGTGTCCGGTAATATCCAGGGTGCTGTCATGGCGGTGGCGGAGCGCGGTGCCGACCTGATACTGGGCGACGCTTCACGGGTTTGACGCACCACGTGTAGGGATTTAAACAGGTTCATCACGGATTACCGGGAAACACACTCTTGATCTTCATGAACAAGCATTCGCTATCCCGGTAGCCGTACACCATTCGTTTGATAGCCTTTATTCGAGGTTTTATCCCTTCCCACTGCCCGGTGTGCATCGGCCAATGGACTCGACTCACGATGCCCCGCCAGTAGCGCCTCAGTCGCTCATCGACCACCGCAGGTTGAGTGCGGCCTTGATCAAATAGACCGTCATCAACGATGGGTTAGCGGCCATAGCCTCAACGGCGCTTGATCGACGCAGCGATGGTATCGGCCATCTTGCGAAGTTCATCCTTGCCAATGGTTGGCTTGCCGTCAGGCGCGTTCCGCGAGTCTTGCATCACGTAGAGCAGCAGGTTGGGGGTGTCTTCCTTGGCATCAGGGTCGCCTTTGACATAGGCGATATAGCCGTAGTCCTTCGTTTGCGGCAAACAGCCCGCTTCTTTTTTCTCGGCTTTGGAGAAGTATTTATCGTCCCAGGAGCATTGGTCTTTGGATGAACGTGTGCGGCGGGTTATTTCGACAAAGGTCGATTGACCTTTGTAGCCACCCATTTGGACTGAGGGGAATTTGCGGAAGCCGAGGGCTTGGTATTTAAGGCCATCCCAATCGGGACGTTCCCAAAATGCCCGCAGTTCATGTTCGACGGTTGGATTTTCTTCTCCTGAGTAGCTTTTCATAAAGGATGCACTTTGATCCCGGAAAAGGATTCTGACGTCAGGATGATCTTTAAGCCGCATGATGGTGCCCATGCTTCGACTTTGTGGTGTGCCGTCTTTAACGAAGCCATAGGGCATGCAAAACCCTTTTTCCTGCGGAACTTCATAGAGGGCGCGGGCGCGAAAATTTTGCAGGAAGTGAGTTTGGTCAGATTTG
>NZ_JASLGE010000041.1 GCF_030150285.1 Pseudomonas sp.
CGGTACACAAGTAGCCCGCCCCTCCTGCCAGATCCGGGACTTAGGCTTTACGATCGCTGCGCAATCGGACGTAGCCTCGCCCGGCTCGGCAACTGCTACGGAACACACCGCACGCGCTGTTGATCTTGATCTTGATCTTGAGGCCCCCTTTCAGCAGGCCTCACCCCACCTCAAACCCACGCCGCCCTTGCAACCCTCCGGTGTGCACAAACACCACACGCTGCCCTCTGGCAAACCGCCCCGCCGCCACGGCCTGCACCAACGCCAACAGCGCCTTGCCGGTATACACAGGCTCCAACGGCACGCTGCTGGCCGCTTCTGCCTCGCGCATAAACGCCAACAACTCATCATCAACCCGGGCAAAGCCGCCACGGCTGGCATTCAGCAATTCAACCGCGCACGTCGTGCGACCAGCCGCTCGAACAATGGCTTCGATATGAGGCACCACACCGTGGCCATCCGGCACGGCCAAGGCTCCATATACCCGGCGCCCGGCACTTTCTGCCAACGCTAGCCCGGCCAGGGTGGTGCCCGTGCCGGCGGCCAGCCACCAGCCGTCGTAATCCGCCCAGCCAAGGGTCGCCAACTGCTGTCGTACTATCGTCACCAGCGCTTCACACCCCAGCGCCCCCGCCAACCCGCCGCCGCCTTCAGGCACCGGGTGCAGGTGCGGGTACTGCGCAAGCCAGGGGGCCCAAAAGCCGGGCGCATGCCGCGCCCGGTAACCGGCAAACCCCAGCCAATGCAGGTGCATACCAAACCGCTCGAGGTCTCGGGTGGTCGGCGTGTGCTGCGCATGCCCGCGCATGAGCCCGACAGTGCTAAAACCAAAACGCTGCCCCGCCGCCGCCAGGGCATGCAAATGGTTGGAATGCGCACCACCCAGGCTGATGAGCCCCTGCGCGCCACTCGCCTGGGCAGCACGTACATGCTCAGTCAGCTTGAACCATTTGTTGCCACTGATCAGCGGGTCGATCCGGTCCAGGCGCAATACCGCCACGTCTACCCCGGCCGCCTCGAACGCCGGCAGGTGAAGGCAGTGCAGCGGCGCACGCGGGTGCCAGTCGATCAAAGGCCACATGCAGGCAAGCTCCCAACAAAAAACAACAGTTTACCCCACCGTACGCCTATAGCAGCCTGTCGGCTTTCATCAATATGTGCAGTAATTAACCGACTCACCGGGCCGCTTCTTGATAAGGTATGCGCCCTCTTTTGTAGCCCGCCCGTGTCAGGGCGAGCGACTGTTTTTCTGTTGACCGATGTGAGACACCCCCGAGATGCCCGAACCGATCCCTCTTAAAGATCACGACACCGAAAAACGGCTGGTCAATAAAAGGCTGATTGCCTGCGCCGTGCTCGTGCTGGCGATCAGTTGCGCCCTGATCGGCCGGATGTACTTTTTGCAGGTCACCGAGTTCAGCTACAACTCCACCGTATCGGAAAATAACCGGGTGCATGTGTTGCCGATCCCGCCAGAACGCGGGTTTATCTATGACCGCAATGGCGTGCTGCTGGCCGACAACCAGCCCAGCTTCAACCTGACCCTCACCCGCGAGCGGGCTGGCGACACCGCCAAGGTGCTGGACACGGTCATTCATATTCTGCAATTGCCCGAAGAAGACCGCGCCGTGTTCGCCAAGGCCATGAAGCAGGCGCGCCACCCCTTCGACCCGTCTACGCTGCTGTACGAGCTGAACGAAGAGCAAATTGCGCTGCTGGCGGTGAACCAGTTCCGCCTGCCCGGCATTGATGTCGAAGCGCAATTTGTGCGCCATTACCCACAGGGTGATCACTTTGCCCATTCGGTCGGGTATGTGGGCCGTATCAATGAAAAAGAAGCCAAGCAACTGGACACGGCGCAGTACCGCGGTACGCAGTCCATCGGCAAGACCGGCATCGAGCGGTTTTATGAGAACGAGCTGCATGGCAAGGTCGGCTTTGAAGAAGTCGAGACCAACGCCCAGGGCCGGATCATGCGCGTACTGCGCCACACCGATGCCGTGGCGGGCAAAAATATCGTACTCAGCCTCGATATCAAGCTGCAGGAAGCCGCCGAAGAAGCCCTGGGTGACCGGCGCGGGTCAATCATCGCCCTGGACCCGAAAACCGGCGAAGTACTGGCCATGGTCAGCAAGCCCAGTTTCGACCCCAACCTGTTTGTCACGGGCATCAGCACCAAGGACTACTCGGGGCTGCGCGACTCCCTCGACAAGCCCCTGTTCAACCGGGCCTTGCGCGGGTTGTATGCACCCGGCTCAACCATCAAGCCGGAAGTGGCCATTGCCGGCCTGGACAGCGGGGTGATTTCAGCTTCGACCCGGGTGTTTGACCCCGGCTACTTCCAGCTACCCAACGTCGACCACAAATACCGCAACTGGAACCACAGCGGCGACGGCTGGGTTGACTTGAACGCGGCGATCATGCGCTCCAACGACACCTACTTTTACGACCTGGCCTCCAAACTGGGCATCGACCGCATGCACGATTACCTGTCGATGTTTGGCGTGGGGCAGCACGTGTCACTGGACATGTTTGAAGAATCTGCCGGCCTGATGCCCTCCCGCGAATGGAAACGCAATACGCGGCGCCAGGCATGGTTCCCCGGCGAAACCGTGATTCTGGGCATTGGCCAAGGTTATATGCAGATGACCCCGCTGCAACTGGCGCAAGCCACGGCACTGATTGCCAACAAGGGCGTGTGGAACCGCCCGCACCTGGCCAAAACCGTTGACGGCACACCACCGGTGGACGAACACCCGATGCCCGATATCGTGCTGCACGACCCCAAGGAATGGGAACAGGTCAACCATGCCATGCAACTGGTCATGCACGACCCGCGCGGCATCGCCCGCGCGTCGGCCACCGGCGCGCAATACCGCATAGCCGGCAAAAGCGGCACCGCCCAGGTGGTCGCCATCAAGCAGGGTGAACGCTACGACCGCCTGAAAACCGCCGAGCGCAATCGCGACAATGCCCTGTTCGTGGGCTTTGCCCCGGCCGAAGACCCGCACATCGTCATTTCGGTGATGATTGAAAACGGCGAAGCCGGTGGCCGCGTGGCCGGGCCCGTGGTGCGCAAGGTGATGGACGCCTGGCTGCTGGACAATCAGGGCACCCTGAAACCGCAATACGCAAGCCCGCCGGCCAAACCCCACACAACCCCGTCGGTGTAACCCCGCCCAGGCTCAGGCCCGCTCATCGCTGCCACACACCAGCGCGCGCGGGCCTGACCCAGATCAAGCCGGGCATAATTGGCAGACCGGCCGGTACAGATCTAAACACCCAAAAAGAATACTTAACAGGCTGAATACAACAACAGTGTGATAAATCGTCAAACTTGCCGCCGCCTAAATAGCGCTTTATCCCTGTGCAACACCGCACTCCAGGCACTAACTTGATGCGCTGTATATTGAACTCATCTTCTGAGCTTATTGCGCCGGGTTATTAAACCCATTCACCGTCAAACATCAAAGTGCCATCACCGAAGTTTCACTGCGTTTTTACAGCAACTCAAACACCTCACACACGGGTTCAAAAGCGAGCGTGGCACGCTTGCCCCAGGCACCGCGCAGGTGTTCGCGCGATTGACACGGCACACTCAACGTACACCCGCGCGCCCTGCACCACCCACAGGCCTGGAAGCCACGGAATGCATCGCTTCGAGCCCTACCACACGCCGATCACCGTCGTAGGCACATACAGCAAAATGTTATTTTTAGTCAGTGTTAATCCGTCAAAATGTTATTTATTGTCGGACAAAAGTCATTGAAAAGCCCTATATATAGCGCCTGTCTGCCTGAAGGGATATAAAGGTTGATATCTGCAACGCTTCGCAGTTAATATTTTCCGATCCAACACTTCACAACGCCCTTTTATACGCATGATTAAAGAGGGGGCTGCAGTCCTCTTGTGAAGGGCGTGACCCCAACAAACATGATGCACATGGCTTTGGCGGGTGAACATGAACCACTTCCTTAAACAGGTTGCCGGGTTCTGAGGACACGTTAAATGCTCTTGCCGGCTGAGCATGTTTGGCACAAAGGAATCTGCCTTGTTTAAACGAATCATGATTGTCTGCGTTGGCAATATATGCCGCAGCCCCACCGCCGAGATCCTGCTGAGGGAGGCCCTGAAGCCTGCCGGCATCGCCGTGTCTTCGGCGGGCCTCAGCGCACTCAAAAACAAGCCCATCGAGGCCACCGCCCGCCTTGTGCTTGAAGAACACGGGCACACCGTGACCGAGCACAGCGGCACGCAATTGACCGCCGCCCTCATCAACGAGTCAGACCTGATCCTGGTGATGGAACCGGCGCACCAACACGCAGTCCTAGAGCTGGCCCCCGAAGCCAGAGGCAAGGTGCTGTTATTGGGCAAATGGCAAAACGACCGCGAAATTTCAGACCCATACCGTCAAGGCAAGCCTGCCTTCGAACACGCGTATGCGCTAATCAAAGAAGCTGTGAATGCATGGGCTGCGCGCCTGGTGCGCTGATCCATTTCTCGAATTACTTGTGAAGAAAAGAACCGACTTATGCAGCAAGCACCCGTAACAAAGCCTATCGACAACGATGTCGACAATGACGAAATTGACCTGATGGGCTTGCTGGGCACGCTGATCGACCACAAATGGCTGATCGCAGGCGTGACCGGTGTATTTATGGCTGCAGGCGTGGCATATGCCCTGCTGGCGACACCGGTCTACCAGGCTAATGCACTGATTCAGGTAGAGCCCAAGAAAGGCGACCCACTAGGTTTCTCTGATATCGGCAGCATGCTGGGCAAAGAATCGCCGTCGGCAACAGAAATTGAACTGATCAAGTCGCGTAAAAATATTGGTGCTGCGGTTGATAACTTGCAGTTGGATATTGAGATTGAGCCTAACTACTTCCCAATTCTTGGAGAGTTTGTTGCCCGTCGATTTAAACCCGAAGCAGGCACTAGTGTGGCCAGCCCAGTGCTTGGAATGAACAGCTACGCATGGGGCGGTGAGAAACTAGCAATTACCGCATTAGAATTGCCCGAAGAGCTACTAGGTAAAGACCTGACCCTGATTAACGGCGAGGCCGGGAACTTTGTCTTGCAGGACGAAGACAACAATATTCTGATCAGAGGCAAAGCCGGTCAGACTTATGACAACAATGGTATTAAGTTAATAATTGAACAGTTGCAGGCTAACCCAGGAACTGAGTTCACTATAACTCGCTACCCTCGGTTAACGGCCATTTTAAAGTATCAAAAAGCATTAGATGTTGCTGAGCGCGGCAAAGAATCCGGCATGATTAGTCTTGCGTTAGAGAGTTCTGAACCCCCTAAAGCCATCCAGACCCTAAATGAAATTACTCGCCTGTATGTCCAGCAAAATATCGAGCGCACCTCCGCCGAAGCTGCGCAGAGCCTGGGCTTTCTAAAAGACCAACTGCCGCAAGTACGCCAAGACCTAGAAAAAGCTGAAAATGCTCTAAATGCCTTTCAGATTCGCAGCAAGTCAATTGATATTAGCCTTGAAGCCAAGGCCATTCTTGACCAGATTGTGGCGCTGGATACCAGTATCTCCACACTGAAGTTGCAGCAAGCCGAGATGGACCGCAAGTTCACCCCTCAGCACCCGGCCTACCGTGCCTTGATGGGACAACTGGCTGAGCTGACCAGCAAACAAAAACGCCTTGCCAAACAGGTTGAAGGGCTGCCAAGCACTCAACAGGAACTGTTAAGCCTGACCCGCGACCTTAAAGTCAGCACCGAGATCTACACGCAACTGCTGAACAAATCCCAGGAACTGGACGTGATGCGGGCTGGCACAGTCGGTAATGCACGCCTTATCGATGTGGCCGATGTGGATTTGCGAAGCCCGGTCAAACCCAAAAAACCTTTGATCGTACTGATTGCCACTTTGCTCGGCGGAATTCTTGCCGTTGGCTATGTACTGTTTCGCAAAGCCCTTAATCGCGGCGTGGAAAACCCCGACGATATCGAAAAACTCGGCTTGCCGGTATATGCCTCCATTCCTTTCAGTTCGCTGCAAAAAGTGGAAGACGATAAAAGCACGTCCGGTCGTGGTCGCCGCACCACCCCCCTGCTTGCCAGCAGCCACCCGACAGACCTGGCGATTGAAGGCTTGCGCAGCCTGCGCACCAGCTTGCACTTCGCCATGCTGGAGGCCGACAACAACCGCCTGATGATTTCCGGCCCAAGCCCCAAGGTGGGCAAGTCCTTTGTTTCGGCCAACCTGGCGGCCGTTATCGCCCAGTCCGGCCAACGCGTACTGCTGGTGGACGTGGATATGCGCAAGGGCTATATCCATAAGATGTTTAATATCCCCGTCGAGAACGGCTTATCCGACCTGTTGACCAAACGATGCGACCTGAGCACAGCCACCCATAAAACAGACGTCGAAAATCTGTTTGTGATTGGCCGCGGGCAAATCCCGCCGAACCCGTCCGAGTTGTTGATGCATATCAACTTCACTACATTCCTCGAAGAGATCAGTGCGGAATACGACATGGTCATTCTTGACACCCCGCCATTCCTGGCCGTAGCCGATGCCGCCATTGTCGGCCGTCAGGCGGCCACCAACCTGATTGTGACCCGTTTTGAACTGAACCCGGCCCGTGAAATTGAGTTGACCATGCGTCGCTTTGCCCAAAATGGCATTGACCTGAAAGGCGCTATTTTCAACGGCGTAGAAAGACGTGCCTCGGCCAAATATGGCTATGGCGCATATGGTTATTACAACTACGAATATAAGTCCGACAAAGCTTAACATTCGCTTAGTTATTTCTACCCAAGCGCCCTGATGAGTTAAGGGCGCTTTTTTAGTGCCTCTGTAGCATCGACTATTGCAAGAAAAATGACTTCATTCGCTTTCAGGGAACAGTAAGTAATCCTGGGGCGGTAGCATGCCTGATCAACAAAAAATGATATTAACTAAATTAATTTCATGACTCTCAACGAGCCATAGGGGTATTGGCTGCATCCCCCCCTTCAACTCGCTTGAGCCTGAACCTGCCTAGACACCCGATTGGTTATTAACACAACTTCCAACCTCTGACTAACGAGTACATCATGAAACGCCCCATGAAAACCCTGTGTATTTTCGGTACGCGCCCTGAAGCCATTAAAATGGCTCCGCTGGTACTTGCACTGGCGGCCGACGACCGTTTTGAAGCAAAAGTCTGCGTCACGGGCCAGCACCGTGAAATGCTTGACCAGGTACTGGGGTTGTTCGCCATTACACCCGATTTCGACCTGAATATCATGAAGCCCGGCCAGGACCTGACCGATGTCACCACGGCAATTCTGCAAGGGTTAAAGCCCGTACTCAGCGAGTTCAAGCCGGATATCGTGCTGGTGCACGGCGACACTGCCACAACACTGGCCGCGAGCCTGGCCGCCTACTACCAGCAAATACCGGTCGCCCACGTCGAGGCGGGCCTGCGCACCGGCAACCTCTACTCGCCCTGGCCTGAAGAAGGCAACCGCAAGCTAACAGGTGCACTGGCCACATTGAACTTCGCCCCCACCGACACTTCGCAAGGCAACCTGCTGCGTGAGGGCATTAGCCAAGGCAATATCATCGTGACCGGCAATACCGTGATTGATGCCTTGCTGGATGTGGTTAAACGTCTGGATCAGGACCCGGCCTTGTTGGCGCAAGCATCCGCACCTGCGGAGTTCCTGGACCCGAGTCGCAAGCTGATTCTGGTGACCGGCCATCGCCGCGAAAGCTTCGGCGACGGGTTTGAGCGTATCTGCCACGCCCTGATAGAAGTGGCACAACAACACCCCGAAGTGGATATCGTCTACCCGGTGCACCTCAACCCCAATGTGCGCGAACCGGTCAACCGCTTGCTGAACGGCATTGGCAATATCTACCTCATCGCCCCGCTGGATTACCTGCCTTTTGTGCATATGATGAGCCGCGCCCATATCATCCTCACCGACTCCGGCGGCATTCAAGAAGAAGCGCCATCACTGGGCAAACCGGTATTGGTGATGCGCGACACCACCGAACGCCCGGAAGCAGTAACGGCCGGTACGGTAAAACTGGTGGGCACCCACACGGTGGATATCGTCCGCGAGCTAAACCGGTTGTTACTGGATACGGCGGCTTATCAAGCCATGAGCTATGCCCATAACCCCTACGGTGACGGCAACGCCTGCCAACGCATTCTGGAAGCGCTGCTGAATAAAGTTGCGATCTAAACAACGCAACCCCTTATTTAGGCACGCAGCCTTTTACCTTTTAAGCACTTAACATCTGTCAAGGAAGTCCCATGCCGTTCACTACTATTTCCGTTGTTGGCCTCGGCTATATCGGCCTGCCCACTGCCGCCGTGTTTGCATCGCGCAAAAAAACAGTGATCGGTGTCGATGTAAACCAAAAGGCCGTTGATATTATCAACCGCGGGCAAATACATATCGTAGAACCTGATCTGGACATGGTGGTTCATGCAGCCGTGACAGAGGGCTATTTGCGCGCCACCACCCAGCCAGAACCGGCGGATGCGTTTCTGATTGCCGTGCCTACGCCGTTCAAGAACAACCATGAACCAGACCTGACTTATATAGAGTCCGCCAGTAAAAGCATTGCTCCGGTATTGAAGAAAGGCGACCTGGTCATTCTGGAGTCAACATCCCCAGTAGGCGCGACCGAGCAAATGTCGGCCTGGCTCGCAGAAGCGCGCCCGGATTTAACCTTCCCGCAAACCCATGGCGAAGCCTCCGACATTCGGATTGCACACTGCCCGGAACGCGTACTACCCGGCCATGTTCTGCGCGAACTGGTACAAAACGACCGCGTTATTGGCGGCATGACCCCAAAATGCTCCGAGCTGGCGATCAGCCTGTACAAAATCTTCGTACAAGGCGAATGCATCGTCACCAACGCCCGCACAGCGGAAATGTGCAAACTGACCGAGAACAGCTCCCGAGACGTGGGCATCGCGTTCGCCAACGAGTTGTCGATGATTTGTGACAAACTGGATATTAACGTCTGGGAGCTGATCAGCTTGGCCAACCGCCACCCACGGGTCAATATCCTGCAACCGGGCCCAGGTGTAGGCGGTCACTGCATTGCAGTTGACCCGTGGTTTATCGTAAGCAAAACCCCTGACCAGGCGCGCCTGATTCGCACCGCTCGCGAAGTCAACGACAGCAAGCCACAATGGGTCATCGATAAAGTCAAACTTGCAGTCGCTGAATTCCTTCAAGCGAATCCAGAGAAGACAGCCAAAGAAGTTACTATCGCTTGCTATGGTCTTGCTTTCAAACCAAATATTGATGACCTTCGTGAAAGCCCGGCAGTTGCGATTACTCAGCAAATCACTGCCTCACATCCAGGGCAAGTATGGGCGGTTGAGCCCAATATCGAAAGTCTGCCATCGTCGCTTGAAGGTAAGCTTGTATTAAAAAGCTTGGATACTGCGATTGAGGAGTCTGACATATCAGTTCTATTAGTAAATCACAATCAATTCCAAGCTTTGCCGCGCAAAGAGTTCTATGTAGACTCCGTAGGCTCGCTTGATAAGTCTTAATATTTAATAATAAACTTTACCGCCCCACCCAACATTCACAGTTGGGGTGGGCATGTAGCGGACTAAATACAAACTCTAAGTCAGCGCCCACCCCTCATTATTGCGAAAACAATACAGTGGCCAAATTTAATGTGATTACAAAAGCGAAGAAAATTCTTACACCTCCTCAAAAAGAAAGAATCAAGTCTGCAATAGAATGCGCATCAATGCTCCCCAACTATCTTGTCGACATGTTTAGATATATTAGAGAGTCTGCAACAACAAAATCCGGCTACAGCAAGGAAAAAACAAGAGCACTACTGATAAAGAACTATCACGTTATAGAAAAAGGATTAGCACTCCCAGAGCCTAGACTAGGCTTTGGTTCAAGCTTACTCCATAGAGTTATCCATTTCGCAGACACTTACATTCAGCGGTACGGCATTGATGAAGTTTCATGCCATGCTTACAACGCAATAAACTCATATGTTGAATTCCATAAAGCTCATGAACTGAACTTTCCACACCTAAATAGTTTTCTTGATACTCACAGAGCCGCCGTCGCAAACTTAAACATCAATGAAGGAGGGACAAGAAAAATCCGTGCGGTAGATTTTATAGAAGGATCAAAAGGAAACTTTGAAGCCTTAACTAATGCCCGGTGCAGCGTACGGAATTTTTCAAACAAACAAATAGACAACCATAATATCATTAAGGCCATTAATTTAATTAGACGAACTCCATCGGTCTGCAATCGCCCAACCACCAAAATTTATGCATACTCCGATGAAGAAAGAAAAAGAAAAATTTTGGAACTGCAAAACGGCAACAGAGGTTTTGGGCATACCGCCAGCCATGTTTTCATCGTGACAGCAGATTTAAGATGTTTCAATGGATCAAAAGAACGCAATCAGTCCTTTATTGATGGTGGACTTACAGCAATGAGTCTGGTTTATGCATTGCAATCTCAAGGGATTGGAACATGCTTCTTAAACTGGTCAGTTAACTTCCCTCAAGACGCCAAGTTAAAAAAAGCCGCTGGCCTACCAAAAAGCGCTGTAATAATAAGCCTGATCGCAGCAGGTCATTTGCCTGAAGAACTCCTTGTAGCTCAATCGCCAAAAGTCAACATGGATGATTTTTTCGAACTGGTCGAAACTTAAAAAACCTCTCAATACAGCTCTAGAAAAAACCATGCAACAAATAAAATTTGCTGCATTAAACTAACTTTACAGATGCAGACTTTAAAGCCCCTATCATGATTAGCATAAAAGAAGTTCTCAAACCTAATCAGCTATTCGCTCTAATTGCGAAAGGCTTGGAGGGCGCCAAAGTCATAATTCTGAATATTATAATAGCACGCTATTTCGGCCCAGAGACTTATGGAAAGTTTGCTTTTGTTACGGGGATCGCCACATTAATAGCATTGATTGGCGAGTATAGACTCATAAACATAATTATGAAAGAGATAGGGGAAAAACCTAAATCAACAGGGAAAATCATTGGATCTGCATTAGCGGTAAATTTACTCTTCTCACTGATTGGTGCCTGCCTTCTCCTTGCCATAGCCACTTATTACCACCGAGATGATGTTATATTTTACGGACTAATCATTTACAGCACTTCGTATATATTCAAAATACCTAGAGCATTTAAAGCTTACTTCGTTGCGCTAGGGAAGAACATCTACAATGTAGCCTCCGAACTTTTCGCCTCCATAATATGCATACTATCAATTGCAATTGTAATTTTAAACTCCGGCAGTATTTATGAGATAGTTTTCTACAGAGTGCTTGACTTCTTATACGTCTCCATCGCATTAACAATATGTTTTTGGAGCCTTAAAGACAGACCTGCTATAGAGACAAATTTAAAAATCGCAAAAGATCTAACCAGGTCTGCTTTACCTTTGGCGATCTCCGGGTTTGCATTAATACTATTCCAGCGAGTAGACCTATTTGTAATCAAGTACTACCTAGGAGACGAGCAAGTCGGCTACTACTCTGCCGCAACAAATTACATGATGCTTTTTACAATTCCAACCATAGTACTTGCTGAGTCCATGGCACCCAAGATGTTCTCTGCCGGAACACAGCACGCCAGGCATACTTATACAAAAACAATTACATGGATTGGTGCACTCATGTCGATAATTATGCTTTTGACTGCGTGGTTTTTTATACCTCTCCTCTACGGAAAAAATTTCTCGATCAGCTTAAGTTGCGCACTCATTCTAGCAACAGTTCCATTTCTAATAGGGCTCGGGTCTAGCGCTGGACAGCTTATTGTGAAGGATGGAACACAACACAAAGCAGTTACAAAAAGCTTCTTTGCTTGCCTGCTAAATATTTGCCTGAATTTAATACTCATCCCCCGATGGGGTATTAACGGCGCAGCAATCTCAAGCGTGATTTCCTTCTTCTTTGCATATTTTGTTAGTCACTACATAATCAAAGACTTAAGAGGTGTTTTTTTCGAACAATGTAGAGCGATTACTGGACGACCAATAAATCCTCGCCAAGATATTAATAGTTAAAAAAAAGCGATCTATCATAACACTCGCAAAATCAAACTAAATATTAATGACGTTTAGAGCCCTACAAACCAACTTAACCGCCATGCAAAATATGGACTTAATCCGCATATGAATAACACCGAAAAAAAAATATATATAGTTACATTTCACCATGTTTTAAACAATGGAGGCTTACTACAGGCTTATGCCCTTGTTAAATTTCTTCGGAGTAAACACCTAAATGCAGAGATACTAAATTACAAGCCATGGTACTTTCTACTTCAAACTTATAGACCCGCCAAAGGGATCAAAAAAACCCTTTCGAAAATAAAAAAAATATTGGCGTTCGGGAAGTTTAGAAGAAAAAATCTATCAATATCAACCAAAAGCTATTACACCAGCAAAAGTTTGAAGAAGATAAATAACGCAACTGCCTTTATATGCGGCAGCGATCAAATATGGAATGGGAACTTAACGGGCGGCAGCATTGATCCAGCTTACTACCTCAACTTTGTAGACTCAAACGTAAAAAAAATCGCATACGCAGCTAGCGCTGGCAACAGTCCGGTTACGTCAAAATGGAGTTCAATCGGTCCCTTATTAAAAGATTTTTCTGCAGTCGGACTTAGGGAGAAAGCCACTTATCTAGAGATAGCAAAACTTGCCCCAGAACTAAAACCAAAGTTAGTAGTGGATCCATCACTATTGATAGATAATTATGACGCTATTGCAAATTTCACCCGAGTCCCTAAAGGCGATTTCCTGTTGACCTACATTGTCGGTTCGGGAGAAAGTTTGAGGCTTTTTGACGAATTCGTCTTAAACTCGAAAAAAATCATCAATCTGCCTGTCGTGCATATTGGCGCAAAAAATATTAACTCATGCGATTTCTTTTTTGACGGTGTTGGTCCAGATGAGTGGGTCGCATTCTTCAAGAATGCAAAGTTTGTTATAACAAACTCTTTCCACGGCACCGCATTTTCAGTAAACTTCCAAAAGCAGTTTATTTTCTTCCCAAACTGCAATGAACTACTGAATGAAAGACAAATGACTTTGCTGTCCTCATTAGGCATAGAGGATAGAAGATTAACAGAACTTACCCAGCCTTCGGAAGACACCCCTCTACCAACTATTGATTATGAGATAGTCACACCTCGACTTAATTCGATGGTGGAGAAATCAAGCCGGTTCCTCTTAGAATCTTTGACTGAAAATAAAAATACTGCTTGAACTAAGCGCCTGCGAGCACTCTATGCTCTCACCACCTGATCCCGTCTAACGTTCTAAATCAACTTTTTGGCTCCATTAAGGACGGTAAGCGCAAAATATTCTGCCATGCGCGGCTCTTACTCAAATCGGTCAGGTGGTGCTTAAGCGGGCGTATTAGATAATTTCAACTTAGAGATTATGTTCCCATTCCCTTGCTGAAAATTAGTTCTCGTTTAGAAGCTACTCCATAGAATAAATACTTAAAGAATCACTGCCATGTGCTCGATCTCTTGCTTCATACGAAGCACATCAACCCGAGCACCAGGAGCATTAGTTTTAAGATTCTATTAGAAACAGTGTTCGGCTGTTCTACTGTTCTACTGTTCTACTGTCGTATATCGATGGTTTCCAATTGTGTCAGTGTTGGACTTCCTACAAAATGAAATGAAAAATTATTTCACCACGTCGGGCAACAAGCACAAATTCGAAAATATGAAGAGACACATCCTTGATGTTGGTGAAAAGCACATAGCAATCACTCAAATGTATATTCAGTCGAATCCTTGTATGGCTCGAACACAGGTACTGTTTTGCTAGTTGTGTCTTGCGAGGAAAATGGAACCATGGCGAGGATTAACCCATTATTGATCAAATAAGGGCGTTAACAATGTGTATATCGTAGTGTGACTTCGCTGAAGTATAATTCAACGCAGCTGTTATCAGTAAACTTTTATTTACACAAGTTTTGAAGTAGCCACATACCCGATTAAAACACTTCAAATTTCAGATACTAATGAATCGACTTCCAGCATTTCTAGTTAATGCCCATAAAAATTCTTTAGCTTGCGTTAAACTAATCCGGAGCCGGCAAACCGCCAAATCACTATGCTTTTAAAGAAAAAATTTTTGATACCCTTTTTGTGCATATTGTTTTCACTCGACAGTCTCGTCAAGCTATCGCTTCCTGCTCTCCGAATTCACCCAGCGCACTTGTTAATTATATTTTTTAGTTGCTTATTACTAACAACCCCTCACGGCCGCTTTCAAGCATATAGCTTCATCAGGGACAACAAGGCAATCTGCATGTATATTGCTTTATGCCTGCTGCAATCATTCCAAGCCAAGGACATCAATCAATATATATTTGTCCTTACCTATCCAATAATAATGATGTTCGTATTTTATTACTTCTACACATACCGCAATTCTATAAATTTCAATAAAACATTTAAAACGATGACTTTGATTGTGATTTACGGAGGCATTACACAATACCTATTAAACTCACTTTTTGGCTACCAACTAGCGCTGGGCGGGATTGATACCACTTACTATCTTCGAGGAACAAGCGTTGAAGGTAGGATGCGCGGATTTTTTTTAGAACCTAATTGGTTCGGCCTTTTTTTGACATTTACCTTTCTTGGATATGCACTAACTTTAAGCCGAGTAAAACAGAGTGATATAGTTCTATTTGTTGCTGTAATGGTGTGCGCCTTTCTTAGCGGAAACAGATTGAGCAATTACTTTCTTATCATCACTTTCGCAGTAACATTTTTCTCAAAACGGTCCCCGCGGCTTACTCTTTTAGCTGTTGTCTTACTTGGCTTACTCCCATTGCTATACTTCATTTCCTCACTAGATTTTTTCTTCGCTCAGACAATAGATACTGATGATCGCTCACTTGCCGCCAGAACGATAACAGCTTCTCGAACAATTAGTTACATGATAAGCAACTTCGAATGGTACAACTGGCTATTTGGCCACGGACTATCCAACTGGTCACATATTGCGCTCGATAACGGCCTCACCATACGATCTGAAGCCCTAAGCACAGGACAATCTCTACGAGACACAAGCGAAAGCTATATATTGATGATAGAACATGGTGTTTTGGGCTGCCTGATACTTCTCATCGATTCAGTATTATTTATAAAAAGATCTTATTCAAAGGGTCGGGCTATAGCCCCATATGCAGCTATAGCCTCAATGTTTCTTTTAACATCAACTTTCCTTTATCCGATTTTTTTCTTTATGATGTATCTCGCCCCATACTTACTAATAAGATGCTATTTTTTAGTCAACCAAAGGCCTAAGTATCAATGAAAATTTTACATCTTATCAACTCTGCAGAAATTAAGCGGGGCGGCGCACAGAAAATACTCCATCAGATTACCTTGGCTAGTCCAGAAACCCAGGAGGTCTTCGGTATTTTTCATACTCAAGATTCCAATACACGTATGAACAATCTACTTTGGCCTTTTAGACTGTTACGCCGCATTATAGTCTCTAGACCTTCGATAGTTGTCGCGCACAGCCGTATTTTTTTACCAGCAATTTTCGCTCTCGAGAAATTTACCAGTATAAAAACTGTTTTCATCTGTCATAACCTATTTATCGATAAACATTGGTTTTTCCGTTTCTTTAAAATAAAGAACTATGTGGCCATCTCAAACACTGTTAAAGAATACTTATCCGCATATATTTCTCCCAACAGTATAACTACTATCTTTAACGGAACACATTTCAATTCCTCCACCAAGCTTGAAGACTGCTCTTCTGATGAACAAACTTTTCAAGTCGCATACATTGGATCGCTCAATAAGGTGAAAGGTGTAGACATCGCTATAAGCGCATTAAACTCATTTACTAACAGCACGGGAAGAAAAGTTGTTTTTCACGTTGTTGGTGACGGCCCAGAAATTGATTCTTTGAAGTCGCAAGCAGCAGCTGGACATATTAGTGTGCTTTTTCATGGTTATAGCGAAAATCCATTTTCACTCATTAAAAAAGTTGGCTTGGTATTAATCCCATCACTTTACGAAGGATTTTGTCTGGTTCTTGTTGAAAGCATTATCAACGGTAAAGCGGTTTTTGCTTCGGACTTACCTGTATTGATCGAAGTAGCGGCAGGAGTATCCACCGTCCGTCATTTCCCGACAGGTAGTGAGAGCGGCTTACTGCGCTTGCTTATAGACCACTCTACCCCCCTGCCTCCTCGAGAGGAACGACTCAAATCTTCACTAATTGCAAGCGAACTATATTCACTTGAACGTATGCAGAAAAATTATATTAACTATTTCAAATCCATTTAGCGTCATTTATAACGATGACTGATATACATTCAGCAAAAAATGCTTTATGCGATTTGAATGGGAAGATCCTGACCATTCAAAATGCCTATCGGTTTGAATAGGTTCGGATAATATAGCTTTAGGATTAATATTCCTTGGCATTCCATAAATGCTTTCGTTCTGAGAAAAATCATGCATAGGATTGAAGTACTTGGCTGCCCGATGGACGTGGCCTCTATGGACCAGACGGTCGAGAAAATTCATCACTCCGTCGCAGCAGGACATTTTACACAGCATGTGGTGGTTAACGTCGCCAAGCTTGTCAACATGCGCGACGACTCTCAGTTGAGCGAATCCGTTCGTTCTTGTGACATTATCAATATCGACGGCATGGGTGTGGTGTTGGGGGCTCGCTTTCTCGGCCACTCAGTGCCTGAACGCGTCGCGGGTGTCGACCTGTTTCATGAATTGCTGAAGATGAGTGCGGCGAACCACTTTTCGGTGTTCTTGTTAGGTGCCACGGACGACGTCGTTTCCACAGCAACCAGCAAAGTGAAGGCGCTTTACCCAGACCTGAAAGTCGCCGGCTATCATCACGGCTATTTCTGGGATGACGAGGCTGCGCTGGTCGAAAAGGTGCGTGCATCCGGTGCCAAACTTTTGTTTGTGGCTATCACGTCCCCCAAAAAAGAGAACTTCATCAATCGCTGGCGTGACCAGTTGGGCGTTGATTTCGTGATGGGCGTTGGCGGCACATTTGATGTGGTTGCGGGTAAGGTCAAGCGTGCACCGCAATGGATGCAACGCTACGGCCTGGAATGGCTGTATCGGGTTATTCAAGAGCCGGGCCGTATGTGGAAGCGCTACCTCACCACCAACTGTAAATTTGCCGTGTTGCTGTTAAAGGAAAAGTTGAAACGCCTTTTTCGCTGACCCCTTCACTGCCCGCCTATTAGGTAAACAACGGTTCACTTAACCCGCTGTAGCACTATGCCGTAATTTGGCTTAATGGGCTTGCCGCCAATGTTATAAAAGGTCAGCAACCAGAATCTCCCTGCACAGGTATTCTTGAAGGTGTATTGGGAAATAAAACACCTGTAAAGAACCCTTTGAATGCCATGTCCGTTGCTGACTACAGCAGTGCATAACACTGAGCACTCCCGCAGGTTTCAGGCTTGAGCCTGTATAGGCCTTCAAGTACCCTCTTCACTACAGACTATTCATCCAAAAGGATTTACTTATGAACAAATTTCTCGTTTCCGCCCTCGCAATGGCCCTGAGCGCCTCGGTTTTCGCGGCTGACCCGGCTCCGGGCTCTGCCCCTGGCACTCCACCCGCACCTGGCGCAGCCCCAGGTGCAGGTACCGGCGCAGGTACGGGCGCTGGCGCTGGCGCAGGTACGGGCGCTGGTGCAGGGCTTGGGGCTGGGTCAGGCCTCGCCATCGGCGGCACGGTCGTTTCTACTACAACGCTGGGCCTGGCCGCGGCAGCCGCCGCAGCCGCAGCCGCAGCGGCCTCGAACAGCGGTGGCGGTGGCGGTGACAACGGCGGCACGGGTGGCACCACAGGTGGTGGCACAGGTGGCACAACGGGCACGCGTTAACGCCCGGTCAGGTCGAACTAAACCACCTGGTGCAAGCCAGGTCTTTGATTTTGATGTGTTTCTTTTACAAGTGTCCTCAATGATGATTCGTAGTTTGTCGCTCGCGGTACTTGCAGGGCTTGCCCTGCAAGGTTGTATGTTTGCGCCCGGTCAATACCTGGACACCAGTGAGATCGGTAACGAAGGCTCTGCGCAAAGCAGCCGGGTCGAGTTAATTCCTATAACCCCCAAGCTGATTGCGCAAAACGCGGCGACCTACGTTTCCAGCTCGGTGCCAGCGCCCCTGCTGGCATTCAAGCCAGAGGCCTACCGGATTGGTGCCAACGATGTGCTGTATATCACCGTATGGGACCACCCCGAGCTGACGGCACCTTCGGGTGCGCAGCAACAGATCGATGCTAATGGCCGGCTGGTTCGGCCAGATGGCACTATTTTCTACCCCTACATCGGCAAGCTCGATGCGGCCGGTAAAAGCATCGAAGAATTGCGCTCAACGATTGCCCAACGCTTGGCACAATATGTGGACAGCCCCCAGGTGGACTTGAGCGTATTGCGTTTTGCCAGCCAAAAGGCAATCGTCTCCGGGGCCGTGCTAAAAGCGGGGCCGATACCCATTACCACCTCCCCCATCACCGTGGTGGAAGCGCTCGGCGCAGCTGGGATAGAACCCAATAATGCAGACCTTTCCAGCCTGGTGCTGACGCGTAACGGTCAAGAATATGTACTGAACCTGGATGCACTCAACGACCAGGGCTCGCAACTGCATAACGTGTTTCTCAAAGACGGCGACCAGTTGTACCTGCCTTACAACGACCGTAAACGAATTTACGTGATGGGCGAAGTGTTGGCCCCTCAGGCGCTAAGGTTCAAAACCAGCAATATGAACCTGGCTGATGTGGTGGGTTCTGTGGGTGGTTTAAACCAGACCACGTCCAACGGTAATGCGCTGTATGTGATTCGCGGTGCCAGCAACCTGGAAACCGAGCCGGTTAAGGTTTACCAATTGAGTGCCGAGTCACCCACCGCTTTTGCCATTGCCAGCCACTTTCAATTGAAGCCCCAAGACATTGTTTACGTGGGCCCGGCGCAAGTCACTCGCTGGAACCGCCTGATCAGCCAGTTGTTGCCTTCCGCAACCATCCTGGGTACCGGCGCAGCCGCGCAAAATAACCTCAGCGAAGCCAGCAGCCGATAAGGGTTGAGCCGTTTTGAAAACTCTTCGTAACCGCTCCTGGCTGGTGGTAGCCCTGTTGCTGACTGGCTGTAACCCGTTGATGCAGGCCTCGCTCGACACCTTCAAGGCAGCCGTGAATAGCGTTGAACCGCTGCCCCTGACACAGGCCGAGGTCGAGGCCATTCCTTATGCGCAAATAAAGGTCACCACCCGCTCCAATGAAGGGGTGATGGCCAGGTTGCGTGAACAAGGGGACTTGCACTTCTGGGTGGCCTCGGGCAAGCAGGTGCTGATGACCCGTAACGGCCTGGTGGTGCGCAGCGTGGGCCTTGAGCCCGGCCTGGATGGCACCCGCTTTGACGGTGAGTCACCGTTCAAGCGTGGCCTGCAGCACGTAGCCGATGGCCAGACCAGCACCCGCTGGATCGACCTGTATGAAGGCCAGCACATCGGGCAGGCGGTGAACAGCCGCTTCTACCGCAAGGGGCTGGAAACCGTAACTATTATTGATCGCTCTTATGAGTTACAGCGTATCGACGAAAAAATCGAGATACCGGGCCTGGGGTTTAGCGCCACCAACCGGTACTGGGTCAGGCCGGCTGACGGCCTTATTTTGCAAAGCGAGCAGTATGTGACCCCGGGGCTTTTTTTGAAAATCGTCAACTTGCGCCCTGATTGGGAGGCTGCACCGTGAGCCCGTTGAAAAAACTGCTCGCGTGCCTGTTGTTGAGCCATGCGGCACTGAGCCAGGCCGATGTGGCCGTTAGCGGTGATGTGCTCTACCCCGGCACCTATCCTTATAGCCCCAACCTTCGCCTGCTGGAGCTTATTACCCGGGCGCAGCCCAACCCGGAAAGTTACTGGCTGGCCGCCGCCTGGTTGCACCAGCCCTTGCTGGAAACGCAAACACGGCTTAAGGCCGGGGTGTTGTTTGACTTGAAAATGCTTGAACGCGGTGCATTGCTGGCCAATAAGCCTGCACTTGCCGCCGTCGCCAGTGGCTTGCATCAGCAGGTTAACCGGCTGCCGGTCACCGGCCGCAAGGTGGCGGTGCTGGACCCGGTTGCAATGGAAGTCGGTTTTGTCCGCAATTATGTGCTCAGCGATGGCGACCAACTGATTTACCCGGCGCGCCCCACTACGGTCACATTGGTGGGTGCCGTGGCCGAACCCTGCCGCCTGCCCTATGACGCCCGGCTGCAAGTGCGCGAATACCTGGCCCACTGCCCGCGGCTGCCTGAGGCCGATGCCGATTACCTGTGGCTGATTACCCCCGACGGCCGTTCTCGGCGTGTCGCGGTCGCCGCCTGGAATCGGCAGGACGGTATTTATGCCGTGGCAGGCAGTACCATTTTGGTGCCTGTGCGCAATGACAATGCCGATTTACCCACGCCGGATTTGAATGAGCAACTGGCTCAGTTTCTTGCCACTCAACCGCTGGCTGAGGTTGCCCCTTGAAGTTACGTTTTGCTGTTGTTGTATTACTGCCGTGCAGCTTGGCCCAGGCTGAACCGCGCTATACCCAGAATGATTTTGGCGGCGTCGGGTTACTGCAAACCCCCACAGCGCGAATGGCACCTGCTGGCGAGTTCAGTTTCAATGCCAACCGCACAGAGCCTTATTCACATTACAGTATCTCATTACAGCCACTGGATTGGCTGGAAGGTACATTTCGCTATTCCGCACTTACCAATCGTCGATATGGTTTGGAGTCTTTAAGTGGCAAACAAAGCTATAAAGATAAAGCCGTAGATGCTAAAGCCCGAATTTGGCAAGAGAGCCATTGGCTTCCTGAAATTGCATTAGGCTTCCGAGACATTGGTGGTACTGGATTGTTTTCCAGCGAGTACTTTGTCGCGAATAAACGGTTTAATGACCTTGATTTCAGCTTCGGGGTCGCGTGGGGCTATATTGGTAACCGGGGTGACTTTGATAATCCGCTTGGATACGTGGATGGTCGTTTTGACGACCGCCCTACGAGTTCGCTGGCTGGCGATGTAAACACGAGCTCATACTTTCGAGGAAAACCCGGTCTCTTTGGCGGAGTTTCCTATCAAACTCCCTGGACCCCTTTAAGTCTGAAACTCGAATTTGACGGTAATGATTACAAACACGAACCGCTTAATAGCAGCTTTAAGCAAGACTCTCCGATCAACATCGGTGCAGTTTATAAGCTTAGCGACGCGATCGATTTAACGGCGGGCTGGGAACGCGGCAATACCGCCATGTTCGGTATTACCCTGCACACCAACTTCGTCAGTCGCAAGGCTCCACCCAAACACTTCGACCCGCCCGCACAACCGCTGCCTGCATCAGCACCGACTACCCCCCTGGACGAAGTGGACTGGGCCAAGGTGTCACAGCAACTGCATCACAATGCCGGTTATACCGTTGAGCGTATTGCCCAGCGTGATTCCGAGCTGGTTGTGTATGGCGAGCAGTCCAAGTACTTCTACGCGGCCAAGGGCGTAGGCCGGGCCAGCCGTATTCTCGACAATAACGCCAATGACGATATTCAGTGGTTTACCCTGGTCAACAAGCGTTATGACATGCCCGTGGATGAAACCAGCGTACCGCGCACCACGTTCCGTAATGTGGTGAACAACGATCAAGACCTGGTGGACCTGCACCGTACAACTGAGGTCAACCGGCCTGCAGCCCACACCGAGAACCTGTTGTATCAAGGCAAGCCAGCCCCCTTCACCTATGGTTTTGGCCTGGGTTACCAGCAAAACCTGGGGGGGCCTGACAACTTTTTGCTGTACCAGATCAATACCTATGCCGAAGCCCAGTACCGCTTTGCACCCGGCACCTGGGCCAGCGGCGGCGTTACCTTGAACCTGCTGAACAACTATGATCAGTTCAAGTACGACGCGCCCAGCGGCATGCAGCGGGTGCGCACCGACCTGCGCAAGTACATCACCACCTCTGATGTAAACATGCCCGCTTTGCAACTGAACCGTGCCAAACAACTGGACCAGGACTTGTACGCGATGGTGTACGGCGGTTACCTGGAGTCGATGTATGCCGGTGTCGGTGGCGAAGTGCTGTACCGCCCCATGGGTGAGCGCTGGTCGTTGGGCGCCGACCTTAACTACGTACGGCAACGGGACTTTAACCAGGGCTTTGGCCTGCGCGATTACAAAACCATCACCGGGCACGTCACCGGCTACACCAAATTGCCCTTTGACCTGGATGCAGCGGTCAGTGTGGGCCGTTACTTGGCGCGTGACTGGGGGACGACGATTGATATCTCCCGTGAGTTTACCAATGGCGTGAAATTTGGCGGCTGGGTGACCCGTACCACGGCCTCCAAGGAAGAGTTTGGCGAAGGCAGTTTTGACAAGGGCATTTATATCTCGATTCCTTTCGACGAGATGATGGCCGTGTCGACCACGAGCCGGGCCAACATTACCTGGGCCCCGCTGACCCGAGACGGTGGCGCAATGCTTCATCGCCAGTACTCACTGCACACCATGACCAACGGCCGCAACCAGGAAGCGTTTTACGAAAACTTCGAGAAAGTCGTCGAGTAAAAAGGCCACTCAGCGCTGCCCCATCTCGGGGCAGGCTGCGGCTAAGGGCAAGGTGATTGTCACCTTGCCCTTAGCCTTCAACTCAGAAAACTGCCGTGCTGCCTACGCGGGATGCACCGAAATACTGGGCAGACATGGCCGGCGAGGCAGACAATTTCTCACACCCCTTGGCACTTATGCTGGGTAGACGCACCAAAATAGACCTCCACGGAAATCGTCAAAAAGCAAGCGCAGCCTGTCGCCCAAGGGGGTATTTAGGGGCTAATCGCACGATTAAAGGCATATACAGCCCTGCCTTCAGGCGGTAACATCACCTGACAATGTTATAAATGGTCAAATCTCATACAGACGGCTATGGCAGAATCGAGCCGCCTTCATGTATTTGGTTGGGTGATATGCGTTTCGCAGGATGTAACACAGACTCACAGCCGGTTGCAGTGCTCATTTTTTTGCACACCGAAGCGTTGATCGATGACTTACAACAACTGACCGCCTCAAGCCAGCAGCCGTTTTACGCCTGCCATGACCTGTCACAACAAGTTGATAGTCTTGACCGGGTTGAAGCTGTTTTTATTGAAGTAAATGCGCCAGAGGGCTTGAGTGAACGCCTTGAACTGGTGAAATCCATTCGGCTGAGTAATCAGACCGCGTGCATTTTCATACTGGTCACGCACACCAAGTCATTTTCCAGTATTAACTGTTATCTAGCCGGGGTTGATCATTGCCTTAAATTGCCTGTCGATCCACATGAAAAAAAGGCCTTATTGGCCAATGCCGTTGGTGATTCGCACTGGAAAGTGCCCGCCCGGCTGGCACTGGATCGAACACGGTTGTTTCTAAGTGGCACCAGCAAAAAAATTGAGATTTCTTATACCGAAATGATCATCCTGGACGCCCTGTTGCGGGCACCTCAACATGTCATGAGCCAGGACGATATTGCAAAAACCCTGGACCCCAATGTTGTTTTTTACGACCCCAGGGCCTTGGAAAAAACCATTAGTCGCTTAAGAACCAAAATCAAGAAAGCGTACAATGTTGAACTTATTTTCAGTGTTCGCGCTTATGGCTACCGGCTTCGTCGAGGCTCGGTATCCGGCTAAAACAACTGCTCGCCACAGCCGCACCCCGGCAGCACTACCACTGATTAGCCAGGAAGCATGGCTGCACTTGACCGACTGGCATTGAGAGATTTAGTTGGTTTACGTCAAAAAACCAACGAAAGGAGGAGTTGGACAATGAAGGTAACGCTTAGCGTATTCAGCTATATAACTCATGCAAACGAGTTTATGCCTGAGCACAACAACAGCCTGCCGGCCCTTCATCAGAACAGGATGGCTAATGCTCATCAGCGCAGCTTGACGCCTGAGCGCCCGCACCAACGGCCATGCGCGCACAGCACCCGTACATATGGCTCCTGGAACGCCCTGCTTTCACGACGCCAGGCGTACCCGCCCGCAAGCCACAACGACATGCTGGGCTTGGGCGGCGCAAAAAAAACACCCTGGCTCAACAGTCACTCCTACCCACCCAGCGTTTTTGCGCCTGCGCTGTTGGGCTTAAGGTCAACGTTCAGTGTTCCCATGACAGCCAATCAGTCACCCTCATCGCTTAGCTTGGCATCCGGCGTATTGTTGTTCAGCTTTTCTACAAGAGAACTGCAAGGAGCCACAGCGCGTATCAAACTCACTGCCATTGAAGCGATGCTGATTAAAACGCTGACCCTCAGCGAGTCACGCATTTGTAGCAAACATGAACTTATTCTGGGCATTGAAAAGGATATAAACACTTACAACGGCCTGGAGATGTGCCTGAGCCGGCTGCAAAATAAATTCCGGGCTGCATTGGGTGAACGCCTGTTCAGATCCGTGCGCAACCGTGGCTACTGCCTGGTACAGGATGTTAAAACAGCAACCCCGATGAATAATGCCCCATTGACGTGCAGCGCACCTGTTAGCGCTCGCACTCAGTGCAACTGACGGCTTCGTTATACATCGTCGAGCGCCACGGCTTTTTAACCTGTTTCTCGCCATCCTGTTTAGCGAGACACTGCTTAACCGTATGCACAGCAAGAAGCGGACCCTGACATGGCCCTCTGGCCCGGTCGCTTACCACTCGCCAAGCACTTATTACAAGGCTGATACCTTGATACATACTCGCCTAGATCGAAAAACTGTCGCACGGGGCCTTACCTTTTGGGGGCAATGGCTTATTTCCATGAGCCTTGTCATCTCCCTGTTATTAATGATGGTGTACACCAAGTTCGGTACTATTGACTTTCACTACCGCGTGCTCGCGGTAATTGTATTACTGATATCAGCCCCTGCTTACTCGATCATCCACGCCTATTACAGACGGCACCATTACGTTAATGGCTTGCTCAGATTACTGCTGGGCTGGATATTGACCTTAACCTGCTTGAGCACGGTCGGGTTTATTACAAAATCCAGTGAAGTCTTTTCGCGGGAAATTTTAATTACCTGGGCACTGCTGGGCTATGCGATACAAATTCCGCCTTACTTGTTGATTCATCACCTGTCACGGTTTTATCACCTGCGCAATAGCCATCATTACAACAGTTTGATTATTGGCGCTGACGGCGTGGCACTTAAACTGGCCGACAACTTTATTCAACAAAACCAGTTTCCATTAGTGGGTGTGGTGAGCGCCTCACCGTTTGAAGACACAGAAACCTCCCCCCTGATTGTCGGTGAACTGGCGCAACTGCGCGCGCTGATCACTGAACATAATATTCGCCGCCTGTATATCGCCCTGTCCTTGCAGGATGCCCAGCGCATTGAAGAGCTGTATATCGACCTGCTGGATATGAACGTGGATGTGGTCTGGGTCCCTAACCTGGACAGCATGATGCTGCTCAACCACTCCATCAGCGAAGTGGGCGGCCGCCCGGCCATTCACTTGAATGAAAGCCCACTGACCAGCCACCCCACGGCCGCCTTCAGCAAGGCCCTACTGGAACGCACTCTGGCATTGGCGGCGATTGTTTGCCTGAGCCCGGTGCTTATCTCCCTTGCCTTGGCCGTAAAGCTGTCATCGCCGGGGCCTGTTCTGTTCAAACAGCAACGGCATGGCTGGAACGGCAAGGTCATTCAGGTCTGGAAGTTCCGCTCCATGAAGGTTCATGACGACAAACAGGTGCAGCAAGCCAGCCGCAATGACTCACGCGTCACGGCCGTGGGGCGTTTTATTCGCCGCACCTCGCTGGATGAACTGCCCCAGTTATTCAATGTGCTGCACGGCGATATGGCCCTGGTAGGCCCTCGGCCCCATGCCGTCGCACACAACGACTACTACACGGGTAAAATTCACGCCTATATGGCCCGCCACCGCATCAAGCCCGGCATTACCGGCCTGGCTCAAATCAGCGGGTGCCGCGGCGAAACCGACACCCTCGATAAAATGCAGCGCCGTGTCGAACTGGACCTGCACTACATCAACAACTGGTCAATGTGGCTCGATATTAAAATCATGATCAAGACGCCCTTTACCTTGATCTCAAAAGATATTTATTGAACTCTGCCAATAGCATAAAAAATCCGCAGCAAATTTCCTGCGGTTTTTTGTAAGCGCTCCATGAAGCCCACATTCCAAGTCGAAATCTGATGTCCGATGCTGTGCTCCCGAACTCTTTCTGGAGCCAGCACCTCATGATGCGACTCGATGCAAAAGTTGAAAAAGTGTACCTCTACCCCAAGCCCGTAGACTTTCGAAAACCCATCGACGACCTCACCGCCCTGGTCGAACTGGATATCAAAGTCGCCGTATTCGACCCGGTGCTTTTCGTCTTCCTCAACAAAGCCCGCAACCGCGTGAAGATTTTGTACTGGGAGCGCAACGGCTTCTGCCTTTGGCTCAAGCGCCTGGAATCTGAGCGTTTTAAAACGTCGCCTGATATCAGCGACGAAGCGATTGTCATGAGTGTCCAGGAACTGAATTGGTTGCTCGACGGTTTTGATCTGTGGCGCAATCGTCCGCATCAGGTGCTGACACCCCGTTTTGTTGCCTGACCCAGTATAATCCGGGGTATGATTTGCATGCCCGACGACCTTCCTGATGACCCCATTCTACTCAAGCAAATGTTGCTTGAAAGTTATGCTGCCCGCGCACATGAACTGTTACCGCTCCAACTCGCGCAGCCTGGACAGCAATGATGCGTCCATATCGCCGAAGTTGGTACGCCACTTGTAGAGCATAGCCGAACTGATGCCATGTTCGCGGTATAGCTCTGCCGCAGGAGTTCCTGTCTCGGCTTGCTTGAGGATGGCCAGGATTCGACTGTCTGAAAAACGCGATGTCTTCACGCAAAATTTCCTTGATCCGGTCAGGAGAAAACTCTACTTCTGATGAGCACTTTTTTCATGGGGGATTATCCGTTTTACACCGCGAGATTTGAGAGTGCCTAGGAAACCCGGGGCTATTCACTTTCTAATAATAGAAGTATACAATTCTCATGAATTTGGGGGGGTGTATGCAAAATAATAGTTTTAGACAAGATATTAATGGTCTCAGAGCAATTGCAGTCATTGCTGTGGTGCTATTTCACTTTAATGCTTCTTGGATGCCTGGCGGTTTTGCTGGGGTTGATGTTTTTTTTGTTATTTCAGGTTTTTTAATGACTGGAATAATATTTAGAGGGATCGAAAAAGAAAATTTTTCTATTATAAAATTTTATATTGCGCGTGCTAACCGCATCATTCCTGCTTTAGCTGTACTCTGCTTGGTGTTACTTATTTTTGGTTGGTTCTTTCTTGCTCCTTTAGATTACAAGGCTCTGGCTAAACATGTCGCTGGCAGTATGGCTTTTTTATCAAATATTATATACTGGAGAGAATCTGGTTATTTTGACGCAGCTTCTCACGAAAAGTGGTTGCTACATACTTGGTCACTATCTGCAGAGTGGCAATTCTATATAATTTACCCATTAGTTCTTGTTTTTATGCGGAAGTTCATGTCTGTCACGGCTATGAAATTTTTATTATTGATAGGAACAGTATTAGGCTTTATTTTCTGTGTTATCTCGACATATAAATGGCCTAATCCATCTTATTATCTATTGCCTGCTCGTGCTTGGGAAATGATGCTTGGGGGTATCGCGTATCTATATCCGTTGACCTTGCAAGAGAATAGAAAAAAGCTATTCGAATGGACAGGGTTGGGCTTAATTATTGGCTCTTATTTCTTAATATCCTCGGAAAACCCCTGGCCTGGTTATCTTGCAATATTTCCTGTACTTGGTTCATTCCTCTTAATTCAAGCGAATAGAAATAATAGTATCGTTACCAATAACTTTGTTTTTCAAAAAATAGGAACCTGGTCTTATTCTATCTATCTTTGGCACTGGCCCCTAGTCGTAGCAATCTATATTTTTTCGTTAAATGAGTATTATACGTATCTAGGTGTTTTGCTTTCTGTCTTTCTAGGTTTCTTAAGCTATCAATATGTTGAGAGACTAAAGTTCAGAAATGACTTTTCTGAATTTAATCAATACATTAAATTTGCACCAGCATATATGTCTTTAATTTTAATTGTATGTGGTGTAGTGGCTTTTATTGAAAATGGTTTTATAAAATTATCTCCTGCAATTTACCAAAAAGTGGTTAGTACAGCCGTACCAAGTCCATATCGTGATAAATGCCATATTAATGAGTACCAGCAAGCAAAAAAATCCTGTGAATATTTTTCATCTAATGTTAGATGGGCAACGTTCGGAGACAGTCATTCTGTTGAACTTGCGTATGCCCTCGCTAAAAGGTTACAACATAATAATATAGGACTAAAACATTTTAGTTTTTCTGGATGCATACCTTCTTATAAGGAAGGTGATAGCTTCAGCAAGTGTGCTAAATGGTACAATGAGTCTGCTAATTATATTTTAAAAAATAAAAATATACAAAATGTAGTGATTGTGCATAGATATCCAAATCAGTTATCAAATCCGAATAAAAACACAATAATCGAAAGAATTAATAATGTTGAAAAATTAATAATTGATTTGGCAAAAGAAAAAGAAAACGTTTATGTTTTATATCCAATACCTGAGTTAAAAAATCACATACATAGCATTATAGATAAAGAGTACAGAGCTAGTGGTGACATTGAAAATATAAATGGAATCAGTACGGCCTCCTATAAAGAGGCTAACAGTATTATTATTAATTATTTCAATAACTCCAATTACCCTAAAAATGTACATTTGATAAGATCTCAAGATGCATTTTGTGATGATAAAAACTGTTTCTCAGTAAAAGATTCCTCTAGTATGTATTTTGACGATAACCATTTATCTACAGCTGGGGCAGCCATGCTAGCTGAACTTATAAAGTGATTTGATTTAATTGGAGTGGCTGTCAGATATTTATTTATGGCCGCTACCCTAATTTCCATATTAACTATACTTGACATAAGATCTCTGTAACCGTTCCATGAACCCCACCTTTTAAAGGTGGGGCTCTATGGCTATCTTGGAATTCGTGGCGTGCAGTTCCACGGCAACAAGGCTTCGTAGTCGTCCACCGATGAAGCATGCGGCAACCGCTCAAGGCTCAAGTACGTGGCGCAGCCACGTATAGGGTTCTTGGCCGTTGAGCTTGGCGGTCTCGACCAAACTGTAGATCTGCGCACTCGCCGTCGCACCTTTGTAAGCGCTCCATAAACCCCATCGATCTTAATATGGCTGGCGCGGTCAGCTAGGCGAAAGCGATCCACTGCTGGCCGTAATTGACGATGTCGACGAAGAAGTTGTTGCCCTGGTCAAACGTCGGGGTAAGCGCAAGCCGCTGTCAGCAGACCTGCCGCGCATTGAAGTCATCCACGAGTTACCCGAACACGGCCTGACCTGTGCCTGCGGTTGCCGCAAGCATGTCATTGGTGAGGAAACCAGTGAGCAACTTGAGATCGTGCCGATGCAGATCCGCGTGATCAAACATGTACGCAAAGTGTACGGTTGCCGTGGCTGTGAAGTTGCGCCGGTTACCGCTGATAAGCCAGCTCAGTTGATCGAAAAAAGTATGGCCAGCCCCAGTGTGTTGGCGATGTTGCTGACCACCAAATATGTCGATGGTTTGCCGTAGCACCGATTTGAAACGGTGCTAAGCAGACATGGCATCGAAATCCCTCGTCAAACCTTGGCCCGCTGGGTAATCCAGTGCAGTGATCATTTTCAGCCGCTGCTGAACTTGATGCGTGACCGGCTGCTGGAAAGTCCGGTGGTTCATTGTGATGAAAGCCGCGTTCAAGTATTGAAAGAGCCGGATCGAGACCCAACCAGCCAATCCTGGATGTGGGTGCAGGCCAGCGGGCCGCCGGATCGAAAAGTTGTGTTGTTTGACTACACCACCAGCCGCGCGCAGGAAGTGCCTTTACGCCTGCTGGAAAGTTATCGTGGCTATGTCATGACCGATGACTACGCCGACTATAACGCCTTGGCGTTGCAGCCCGGTGTTGAGCGTTTGGCCTGCATGGCCCATGCACGACGCAAATTCGTCGAAGCGCAAAAAGTGCAGCCCAAGGGCAAAACGGGGCGTGCCGATATCGCACTGGCGATGATCAACAAGCTGTACGGTATCGAGCGTGAACTGAAAGAGCTCAACGACGAACAGCGATTTATCGGCCGTCAGGAAAAGAGCCTACCGGTTCTCGCCCAATTGAAAACTTGGCTGGATAAAACCCAGTCCCAAGTGACGCCACAAAGTGCACTGGGCAAGGCGGTTAATTATCTGGGTAACAACTGGAGCCGGCTGGAGCGGTACGTGGAGGCCGGTTATTTGCCGATCGACAACAACGCGGCCGAGCGAGCGATAAAACCGTTTGTTATCGGGCGCAAGGCCTGGCTGTTCAGCGACACGCCTAAAGGTGCGACGGCGAGCGCGCAGATCTACAGTTTGGTCGAGACCGCCAAGCTCAACGGCCAAGAACCCTATACGTGGCTGCGCCACGTACTGGAGCGGTTGCCGCACGCTTCGTCGGTTGAAGACTATGAAGCCTTGTTGCCGTGGAACTGCACGCCACAAATTCCAAGATAACCATAGGACCTTTGCGCGAACCGCCTCGGTAGACGATGCGCAGGGCGGATATCAACACGGACAAACCGGTGGCATAAATCACCGGGGCGTTCTGGATGATCCAGGCCAGGACAATGGCCCAGGCTGTGGGGTCTTTGCTGGATGGCATGCTTCCAACCCTCCAATGCTCCATTACCGATTAAAAAATGGTTACAACTGATCGGATGCACTCCAATGGCAACGGGATTAGGATTGCAAAAAAGTAAGCCATTGGCGTACATTGACTATGATTTTCATTGAGACCCCAATCTTCACCCGTCGCGCCAAAGAGCTGATGGACGATGACGCCCATATTGCCTTGCAGAAGGTGCTGGTGCTGAACCCGTCAATGGGCGATGTAATTGAAGGTACAGGCGGAATTCGCAAAATTCGGGTCGCGGCCAAAGGCCATGGCAAACGGGGCGGAGCTCGAGTGATCTATTACCACTTCGTCTCAGACGCAGTGATCGCTCTGTTGATGATCTACCCCAAAAATGAACAGCAAGACCTGACGGCTGATGAGCGCAGAGCGTTGAAGGCCGTCATTGAACACTGGAGATACCCATGAGCAAATTTTTTGATGAGCTGATGGAAAGCGTGCAACAGATGGATGAAATCGTGCGAGGTGAACGTCAGCCCTCCCGCGAGTTTCATGTCGATGCGCTTCAAGTCAAACAGATCCGCAAGGCAACCGGTTTGACCCAGGCCAAATTCGCCGCCTTGATCGACGTCCAACTCGGTACGCTGCGTAACTGGGAACAAGGTCGACGCGACCCGACAGGGCCAGCCAAAGCCCTGCTCAAAGCCATTCACAATGATCCGGTGAATGTGCTGAACGCACTGGCCGACTGAAGCGCCCGAACGTCCGTCGAAATAAAAAAGCCCTGCGGCAGAGGCAGGGCCAGCGGGGCGCCGCTTGAGGGAGGGAACTCGGGCACAGGTAAAACAACATAGTGATCTTTTACCCCCGAACGGAAAGCACGTGAAGCGCCATTTTTCGGCCTGTGGAGTTGACGCACAGTCGGCGCAGGGTTGAGGGAAGCACCCTGACAAACGGTCAGGCAGCGCGGTGATTGGCGCGCCTTAACAAGTCGCTCATCACCTGCTCGTGCAGGCTCTGAACCCAGTTTCGATAAGTGCGATTTGCTGTCGACGGCAACGCCAGCAACTGCATCTCCCGGGGCACCGACAAGGCAGGCTCAGGCAGATAGCGCAGGCTGGCGAGCTTGACCAACAACTGTCCACGTTCACCCCGGTGCTCCAGTCGAGCCAGGGCCGCTTCAATTTCGCGGGCAATATGATCCGGCCCTGCCCCGTTGGCCATCAATTCACGCGGCCCCGGCAGATTACGCGGCATACCCCCGGCAAACTCCATCAAGGTGCCCATCGGGCTGCTGAGGCTGGCTTCCATGCCGCAGCGCCGGGTCTGCTCGGCCCAGTGCTGCATCAGGGTTTCGATTTCAGCGATCATCGGCGCTTACTCCCACTGGTGACAGAGCCGGTGACACTGGTGACACCTAAGCTGGCGAACGCTCGGCCTCCGGCCGCAGCCAGAAAGCAGCCGCCAGTTCAGCGTCACGGAAAAATCCACCGGGTTTGTTCCAGGCATTGCCTTTAGGCACCCTCTGGCCGGGCTCAATCGGGACCAAGGCCAAACCGAACACTTCGATGTACTTCCTGGCCCATTCGGCCAGTGAGGAAAGCTCAGCCATCCGTTCTTTCCTCACAGACAAGCGGCTCTTCAATTCACTTTTTTATACATATGAAATATGCATAATGAGAACATTCAGGACTCAATACGACGAAGTTAAAAATGCCGCGAACAAGAAGAAGCACAAGGGCGTCAGCCTGGCTGACGCTGAGGCGGTATTTTATGACGACGCAGCCCTGACTATTCAGGATCGGGACCATGATGAAGATCGCTGGGTCACCATGGGAAAAAGCGCAACCGGACAGATTCTGGTGGTTGCCTATACCTACCGGGATCCAAATTTCATACGCATCATCAGCGCTCGCCTCGCATCCAGAACCGAGTGCCGCCAGTATCTGGAGGGTTGAACCATGAAAGACGAATATGACTTTAGTACGGCCAAGCGCGGGGCTGTTGCCAATACCAAAGGCAAAACCCGGATCACCATCATGCTGGATGACGCGGTGATTCAGGCAGCCAGAGAAATGGCCGAAAGTGCCGGGATGGGTTATCAAACGATGATCAACAACATCCTGCGTCAGCATTTGCTACCCAAAAGCACGCCTAGCCACAGGGCCGTTACCGAAGATCGCCCAAAGGTGCTTGAGGTCATCAATGATGGCATCAGTCCATCGGAGGTACAGGCCCTGGAGAAACAACTCATGGCCGTAGCGAGTGAGTTGAAGCGTGTCTTGGGTAGGGAAACGCCTGATACACACAAAACCAAAGCAGGTCAGTGAGGTCACCGACCTTATTGGACATCCTGCACAAACGTAAAAGCTTTGCATGATGCAGCCCTAAGCCGCCGCTTTCTTTGCACGGCTGCCAATTGGACGAATCTCGATTGCCGAACACCGTCCTTGGGCATCAATACTGATTCGTACATCGCGCTCAGAATGGAGCATCTGTGATACAGCGCTCTGGGTAATACCCTGTAAGCGCCCAAGCTCCGGCTGAGTGCGGCATTTAGCAAAATCCCGCAACGGGACACCCATTTCGTCTGCCACGGCTGATTACCATCAGATGAAAAACACTCGATCCAAAAACACACCGGTCGCTTTTTGCTTATCAAAACTGCTGAGTAAAAATCGGCCATCGCGCCCCCCTGGCTGGCCATGATATTTACAGCTCCAAAAAGCCAGATTGCGGAAGCGACCCTCAAATCCCAGCCACAAAAAAACCCCGTAGACGTGAATCTACGGGGTTTTCAAGGTGGAGGCCGAAGCCGGAATCGAACCGGCGTGGGCGGATTTGCAATCCGCTGCATAACCATTTTGCTATTCGGCCAGTTGTGCTTGAAATTTCGCTGGAAACTTCAAATACAAGAAGCTGGGCTTGGCTTATTTCGCGACAAGCAGTTGATTCTTCAGCATTTCAGGGGTGTGCCCCGTGCTGATGGCGCGCATTATGGACCAGTTGCTTCACGCTGGCAACCCCCTGAATTCTAATAATTTTTGGTTGAGCCGCCACGTGCGTGAAGGCCCGGGGATTTGGCTCTGGATGGCTCGTTCCAGAGTCCTACGTAAGTGACTCGCCATGCCCACAGCCAGAAAGGATCGAGCTGGCTTCTATCTTGCCGGCACCCACATAAAGTCTCACCGCCGTTCACGAACGGACTGACGAACTTTATTGGAGTTTTATAATGAAAAAAATAGGGATAGCTTCTGCGGCAATCGCAGTCGTTTTGGCAACCAGCGGCTGTACAAGCCATAACGTTAGCCAGCCTCACGCCCCGGTGACTGGCGCTGTGACGGCGGATCTGAAGGCTAATATTGAAGTCGGTGGCGAGATTTCCGGCCAGTCCAGTTCGAATATTCTGTTCGGCCTGTTGAAAATCAGTGGCGACAGCGAGTTTGCTGACGGTGTGACCTATGGCGGGGCCGCGCCGGCCTTTAGCCTGCCGGATCCGGTGTCGGCCACCAAGGCCGCTGCTGCCTATAAGGCCGTGAAGAGTTCCGGTTCGGATTTGATTGTGGCACCGCGCTACTCGGTGTCGGTTGAAGACTATTTCATCTTCAAGAAGGTCAATGTGACCGTGACGGGTAACAAAGGCAGCATCAAGAGCATCCGTTAAGCGCTCTCCTCCAGGCTGCCGGCTTTCGGGCCAGCTCGGGCTGATCCCCCAGTCAGCACATACCCCCCGCATACAGATGTCCTGATGATCTGTTTGTGTGGCGAGCGGCATGAAAGCGCCAGTCAGGACTGGCGGGGCGCAGGCCCCGTCACTTTCAAATCACTACATTGCGAATAAACCGCACTACGCTATCGCCCTCGTTGCCATAGGTATGGGGCCGGTCACTGGCGTACATGTAAAATTCGCCCGCCCTGAAGTGCAAGGTTTGTTGCTCCAGCATCAGGGTTAAACACCCTTCAAACACGTAGAGCTGTTCGCTCCAGCCTTGGGCATCGGCCTGTGAGTGGTAGCATTCGCCCGGTTCAAGGGTCCATTCCCACAGTTCGACCTCCCGGGTAGCACTGGCCTTGGCCAGCAACACGGCTTTGCTGCCAGGTACTTCACCGCGCCACGCCACTTCATTGATGCGGCTCGTGTCGGCCAGGCCCGGGGCCTGGATCAAATCGCTGAAGGCCACCTTCAAGGCTTCCGCCACCCGGTCGAGGGTGCTCAAGCTGACATTCTTTTCCCCAGCCTCGATGGCGACCAGCATCCGCCGGCTAACCCCCGACAACTCAGACAACGTACTTTGGCTCAGTTGCGCCAGCAGCCGCAGACGTCGAACGTTTTGGCTGACATGTTGCAGTACCGAGGCACGCTGTGGATTTTCTTTGTGCACTATATTGCTCACCTTGTGGGGCTGCGCAGTATACTGCCCAGCTTTGGCGCATTGTGCGTCTCTCTTCCAGTAGCGTGCAAGGTTATGACGGCGTTGAAAACCTCCAGACTCGTGTCTTTGACTTCTCGGTTCAGCAAAGCGGAATGCGTGTTGATCCTGATCACCATGGTGTGGGGAGGCACGTTTCTTTTAGTCCAGCATGCGCTCACGGCCAGCGGCCCGATGTTTTTTGTGGGCCTGCGGTTTGCGGCAGCGGCGTGTATGGTGGCGCTGTTTTCGGTGCGCCATTTGCGGGGTATCACGCTGTTTGAGGTCAAGGCCGGGGTTTTTATAGGGACGGCGATCATGTTGGGTTATGGCTTGCAAACCGTCGGCCTGCAGACCATTCCCAGCAGCCAGTCAGCCTTTATTACTGCGCTCTATGTGCCATTTGTGCCGTTGCTGCAATGGCTGGTACTGGGCCGTCGGCCCGGCCTGATGCCGAGCTTGGGCATTATGCTGGCGTTCACCGGCCTGATGCTGTTGTCGGGGCCTAACGGCGCGTCGCTGAATTTCAGCCCTGGTGAAATCGCAACGCTGATCAGCGCTGTCGCTATTGCGGCGGAAATCATTTTAATCAGTGCTTACGCGGGCAAGGTCGATGTTCGCCGGGTCACTGTGGTGCAACTGGCCACGGCTTCTATCCTGGCCTTTCTGATGATTGTGCCGACTCGCGAAGCGATCCCTGACTTTACATGGCTGCTGCTGGTCAGCGCCGTGGGCCTGGGGGCCGCCAGTGCCATTATTCAAATTGCCATGAATTGGGCGCAGAAGAGCGTTTCACCTACCCGCGCCACGTTGATATACGCCGGCGAACCGGTGTGGGCAGGTATCGTTGGGCGCCTGGCGGGCGAGCGTTTGCCGGGCATTGCGCTGGTCGGGGCTGTATTGATTGTTGCGGCGGTCATCGTGAGTGAGTTAAAAACAAAGGTTAAAACACCCGACGCGTCAGAGAGCGACCCGGAAAACAAAGCCTGCGAATGATGGACAGGCATTAATATTGCTTCCTCTGACTCACACTCAGGAGCGCTCGTACAAGGACGGAGTGGGCCTTCCTTCAAATGGTTTGCACACATTTTGTAGGATTCATCTGCAGCTTCACTGTTGGTGATCCTCCAACCGCCACGTATGATCGCTCACATACTCCTGCAGATTAGAAGCCTATGTCCCTGATAGTTCTACTGCTTCTGCCCTTTATCGGCAGCTGTCTGGCGGCTGTTTTGCCGCACAACGCCCGCAACAGTGAGTCGCTGTTGGCGGGTTTGATTGCATTGATCGGCACCCTGCAAGTCGCTCTGCTCTATCCGGAAATAGCCCATGGTGGCGTCATTCGCGAAGAGTACATGTGGCTGCCCAGCCTCGGCCTGAATTTTGTTCTGCGCATGGACGGCTTTGCCTGGTTGTTCTCCATTCTGGTGCTGGGCATCGGCACGCTGGTGTCGTTGTACGCCCGTTATTACATGTCACCCGAAGACCCGGTGCCGCGCTTTTTTGCGTTCTTTCTGGCCTTTATGGGGGCCATGCTCGGCCTTGTGCTGTCGGGCAACCTGATCCAGATCGTATTTTTCTGGGAGCTCACCAGCCTCTTTTCATTCTTGTTGATCGGTTACTGGCACCATCGCTCCGACGCCCGGCGCGGTGCCTATATGGCGTTGATGGTCACCGGCGCAGGCGGGCTGTGCCTGCTGGCGGGGGTTATCCTGCTGGGCCATGTGGTGGGCAGCTATGATCTGGATGCCGTGCTCGCGGCAGGTGACAAGATCCGCGCGCACACTTTGTACCCGATCCTGCTGCCGCTCATTCTGATTGGCGCGCTCAGCAAAAGTGCGCAGTTCCCGTTTCATTTCTGGCTGCCCCATGCCATGGCGGCACCGACCCCCGTTTCGGCTTACCTGCACTCGGCAACGATGGTGAAGGCCGGCGTGTTTTTGCTGGCACGCCTGTGGCCCTCCCTGTCCGGCAGCGAAGAGTGGTTCTGGATTGTCAGCGGTGCCGGAGCCTGCACCCTGGTGTTGGGCGCGTATTGCGCCATGTTTCAGAACGATCTCAAAGGCCTGCTGGCCTATTCAACCATCAGCCACCTGGGCCTGATTACGTTGCTGCTGGGCCTTAACAGCCCGCTGGCCGCCGTGGCCGCCGTGTTTCATATTCTTAACCACGCCACCTTCAAGGCCTCACTGTTTATGGCGGCGGGCATCATCGACCACGAGAGCGGCACGCGCGACATTCGCAAACTCAGTGGCCTGTTCAAGCTCATGCCTTACACCGCGACCCTGGCCATGGTGGCCAGTGCTTCGATGGCGGGTGTGCCGCTGCTTAACGGTTTCCTGTCCAAAGAAATGTTTTTTGCCGAAACCGTGTTTATCAACTCCACGGCCTGGGTTGAAATTGCCCTGCCCGTGGTGGCCACGATCGCCGGTACGTTCAGCGTGGCGTATGCCTTGCGCTTTACCGTGGATGTGTTCTTCGGCCCGCCGGCCACCGACCTGCCGCATACCCCGCACGAGCCTCCGCGCTGGATGCGGGCACCGGTGGAGTTGTTGGTGTTTACCTGCCTGATGGTCGGGATTTTCCCGGCGCAAACCGTCGGCCCCTTGCTGGCGGCTGCCGCACAACCGGTGGTGGGCGGGCCCTTGCCAGAGTACAGCCTGGCGATCTGGCACGGTTTGAACGCGCCGATGATCATGAGCCTGATCGCCATGTCTGGCGGTATTGTGTTGTATGTGCTGTTGCGCAAGCAGCTCAAGCTCGATCGTTTCCCGTTCCCGCCACTGATCCAGTATTTCAATGGCAAACGCTTCTTTGAACGCGCGCTGGTGATGATCATGCGCCGGGCGCGCCGTATCGAACGGCGTATCAGCACCCAGCGCCTGCAAACGCAATTGTTCCTGCTGATTCTGATGGCCGTGATTGCGGGCCTGATTCCGATGTTCTACAGCGGCCTGAGCTGGGGCGACCGGCCCAAGATTCCCGGATCGATTGTGTTTGTAACGCTGTGGTTACTGGCCATCGCATGTGCACTCGGCGCTGCCTGGCAAGCCAAGTACCACCGGCTGGCGGCCCTGACGATGGTCAGCGTGTGCGGCCTGATGACCTGCGTGACCTTTGTGTGGTTCTCCGCGCCGGACCTGGCGCTGACCCAACTGGTGGTTGAGGTGGTCACCACTGTTCTGATCCTGCTGGGCTTGCGCTGGCTGCCCCGGCGGATCGAAGAGGTGTCGCCATTGCCGGGCACCCTGAACAAGGCACGGATACGCCGCCTGCGGGACTTGCTGCTGTCGACGCTGGTCGGTGGCGGCATGGCACTGCTCAGCTACGCCATGCTCACCCGGCAGACGCCCAATGACATTTCCTCGTTCTACCTCAGCCGGGCGTTGCCCGAAGGCGGCGGCAGCAACGTGGTCAATGTGATGCTCGTTGACTTCCGGGGCTTTGACACCCTGGGTGAGATCACCGTACTGGCCGCCGTGGCCTTGACCGTGTTCGCCCTGTTGCGCCGCTTCCGCCCGCCCAAAGAGAGCATGCAACTGCCGGCGCAACAGCGTCAGTTGGCTAAGGATGTGGTTACCGACCTGGTCAACCCGCGCAGCGCCAGCGACACCGCGCTGGGCTTTATGATGGTGCCTGCCGTGTTGGTGCGCTTGCTGTTGCCTATCGCGTTTGTGGTGTCGATGTACCTGTTTATGCGCGGCCACAACCAGCCGGGTGGCGGTTTCGTTGCCGGCCTGGTGATGTCGGTGGCGTTTATCCTGCAGTACATGGTGGCCGGCACGCAGTGGGTTGAAGCGCAGATGAGCCTGCGACCGTTGCGCTGGATGGGCACGGGGCTGTTGTTCGCCACGGTGACCGGCCTGGGCGCGATCCCGCTGGGTTATCCGTTCCTGACCACGCACACCGCGCACTTCACGTTGCCGCTGCTGGGCGAGATTCACGTGGCCAGCGCGCTGTTCTTCGACATCGGCGTGTTCGCCGTGGTGGTGGGCGCGACCCTGTTGATTCTCACGGCGCTGGCTCACCAGTCCGTGCGTGCCCACCGGCCGAGCAACCAGCCGGTGACTCAATCTGACCCTACTGCAGGAGCCGCCTGATGGAAGAAGTCATCGCTATCGCTATCGGGGTTCTGGCTGCCTCAGGCACCTGGCTGGTATTACGCCCCCGAACCTTTCAAGTGGTGATGGGGCTGTGCCTGCTGTCGTATGGCGTGAACCTGTTCATCTTCAGCATGGGCAGCCTGTTTATCGGCAAGGAGCCTGTGATCAAAAACGGCGTACCCCAGGATTTGCTCAACTACACCGACCCGTTGCCCCAGGCGCTGGTGCTTACGGCCATCGTCATCAGTTTTGCCATGACCGCGCTGTTTCTGGTGGTCTTGCTGGCCTCGCGGGGCCTGACCGGTACCGACCACGTGGATGGCCGGGAGCCTAAAGAATGAATTTGATGCCGCACCTGATTGTCGCGCCTATCCTGCTTCCCCTGCTAACCGCTGCCTGCATGCTGTTGCTGGGCGAAAAACACCGCCCGTTGAAAGCCCGAATCAACCTGATCTCAACCTTGATCGGCCTGGTCATTTCCGTGCTGTTGCTGAACTGGACCCAGCAACAAGGCAGCCCGGCGTCGATCGGCGTGTACCTGCCGAGCAACTGGGATGTGCCGTTCGGCATTGTGCTGGTGGTTGATCGCCTGTCCGCGCTGATGCTGGTGCTGACCGGCGTGATCGCAACCTGTGCGCTGCTGTTTGCCATGGCCCGCTGGGACCGCGCCGGGGCCAGTTTCCATGCGTTGTTCCAGATACAACTGATGGGCCTGTACGGGGCCTTCCTGACGGCCGACCTGTTTAACCTGTTCGTGTTTTTCGAGGTGCTGCTGGCCGCGTCTTACGGGCTGATGCTGCACGGCTCGGGCAAGTCGCGGGTGTCGGCGGGCCTGCATTACATCTCCATCAACCTGCTGGCCTCGTCGCTGTTCCTGATTGGCGCTGCGCTGATTTATGGCGTTACCGGCACGCTGAACATGGCCGACCTGGCGCTTAAAATCCCGCTGGTGCCCGAGGCGGATCGCGGGCTGTTGCACGCCGGTGCCGCGATTCTGGCGGTGGCGTTTCTGGCCAAGGCCGGCATGTGGCCGCTGAACTTCTGGCTGGTACCGGCGTATTCGTCGGCCAGCGCACCGGTGGCGGCACTGTTCGCGATCATGACCAAGGTGGGGATCTACACCGTGCTGCGGCTGTGGACCCTGCTGTTTTCGGGGCAGGCCGGCGCTTCGGCGTACTTTGCCAGCGACTGGCTGATCTATGGCGGCATGGCGACGATTGTCTGCGCTTCCATTGCGATTTTGGCGGCGCAGCGGCTGGAGCGCATGGCCAGCCTGAGCATTCTGGTTTCAGCCGGTATTTTGCTGTCGGCGGTGGGCTTCGCCCAGCCCAACCTGACGGCTGCTGCCCTGTTCTACCTGGTGAGTTCCACGATGGCCCTCAGCGCGTTGTTCCTGCTGGCCGAACTGATCGAGCGCTCGCGTTCGTCCACGGAAGCACCGATGGATGAAGACGTCGAGCCGGTGATTATTGTGGTCGACCCGCTGACCCCGCCACGGGGCACCAACCTGGACGATGACCAGAAGGTGGTGGTGGGGCAGATTATCCCGTGGGCGATGGCGTTCCTGGGGCTGAGCTTTATCGCGTGCGCCCTGTTGATCATCGGCATGCCGCCGTTGTCCGGGTTTATCGCCAAGCTCAGCCTGCTCAATGCCCTGCTCAACCCGCTGGGCTTGGGCAATGCCAGCGACGCGCCCATCTCGACCGCGGCGTGGAGCCTGCTCACGCTGTTGATTCTCTCGGGGCTGGTGTCGCTGATCGCGTTCTCGCGCCTGGGCATTCAACGCTTCTGGACGCCGCTTGAGCGTGCCTCACCGATCATGCGCCGCATTGAATGCGTGCCCATTGTGCTGCTGCTGGGCCTGTGCGTGCTGCTGACGTTCAAGGCCGAGCCGGTGCTGCGCTACACCCAGGCCGCTGCCGACACCCTCAATAACCCCGAGCAGTATGTGATGGCGGTGATTGGCACCCGTCCCGTACCGAGCCCGCAAACCAAAGCCGCGCTGCAGGAGGCTCAGCCATGAAGCGCCTGTTTCCTGCCCCTTGGTTGTCCTTGGCCCTGTGGGTGCTGTGGCTGTTGCTTAACCTGTCGCTGAGCGCTGGCAACTTGCTACTGGGCGCGGCATTGGCCTTTCTCGCCCCGCTGATGTTTGCACCGCTGCGGCCACTGCCCATTCGCATCCGTCACCCGGGCGTGATCCTCAAGCTGTTTTTCGGCGTGGGTCGGGATGTGGTGGTGTCCAATATTGCAGTGGCCTGGGGCGTGCTTCGGGCCGGCAAGCACCCGCCCCGCTCGCGCTTTATCAAAATCCCGCTGGACCTGCGCGATGCCAACGGCCTGGCCGCCCTGTCGATGATAACCACCGTGGTGCCGGGCACCATCTGGTCCGAACTGGCGCTGGACCGCAGCGTGTTGTTGTTGCACGTGTTCGACCTGGATGACGAAGCGCAGTTTATCCAGCACTTCAAAGACGCCTACGAACGCCCACTGATGGAGATCTTTGAATGAGCGCCCTGCTCTCCACAGCCATCGTTATCAGCCTGTTTGTGTTCAGCCTGGCGATGGTATTGACCGTGATTCGGCTGTTTAAAGGCCCTTCTGCCCAGGACCGGGTGTTGGCGCTGGACTACCTGTATATCCTCGCCATGTTGATGATGCTGGTGCTGGGTATTCGTTATGCCAGTGACACGTACTTTGAAGGGGCGATGCTGATCGCCCTGTTCGGATTTGTCGGTTCTTTTGCGCTGGCCAAATTCCTGCTGCGTGGCGAGGTGATCGAATGAATTCACTCAGTGAGTTATCGCTGTGGATTGAAATACCCGTGGCGGCCCTGCTGATCCTCAGCAGCCTGTTTGCGCTGACCGGGGCTGTGGGGTTGTTGCGCCTGAAGTCGTTCTTTCAGCGCATGCACCCGCCCGCGCTGGCTTCAACGCTGGGGGCATGGTGCGTGGCACTGGCCTCGATCCTGTACTTCTCGGCGCTCAAATCCACACCTGTGCTGCACGCCTGGCTGATCCCGATTTTGCTGGCCATCACCGTGCCCGTGACCACCTTGTTGCTGGCCCGCACCTCCCTGTTCCGCAAGCGCATGGCCAATGAAGATGTGCCCGCGGAAGTCAGCAGCGGCGGCCGCAACGAAGGCGGCAGCTAACCCCCCAGCCGCCTGTCGCGGCGATTGCTCGCGATCTCATCAACATCAAAAGATCGCGAGCAAGCTGTAGTGGTCCAGCGTTTGTAGGAACGAGCTTGCTCGTGATCTGTTGATCTGGTTTTTGATCCAAGGGCCCCTTAAACCACGCTGGCCTCACACAAAGCTTTTAAAGATCAAAAGATCGCGAGCAAGCTCGCTCCTACGGATAACGGATGGCAGCGTTTGTAGGAACGAGCTTGCTCGTGATCTGTTGATCTGGTTTTTGATCTAAAAGGGCCCCCTTAAACCACGCTGGCCGAACGCAGGTTTTGCGCAGTGGGTAACCCGGCAGGATGCCGGGTTACCCGCGACACGGCCAAGGATGGCCGATCGCGGCGGGCCCACGGAGCAAAGCCTGTGGTGAGGGCATGCCGAGCCACAGCGAGGCACCGAGTGGTAGGAGCATGAGCGTTTGGTTACTTTGCGCTCCATCAAAGTAACACGGCGTAAAGCCGGAACCTCAAGTGGCCGTGACCGCAGCAATGGATCTGGTTGCTGAACGACAGCGCGGCGTCATTGAGCTTTTAAAGATCAACAGATCGCGAGCAATCGAGCGTCGACCGGCCCTCCTAAAGGTCCGCTGTTAAGCGTTACCCGCCAGTTTCAAGCGTGCCGCCTGGGTGAAGTCCAACATGCGCTTGAGCGGGCGAACGGCGTGGGGCACCAGCGCCGGGTCGACAAAGACTTCGTTCGTGCCCTGTTGCAGGCACTCCAGGGTGCGTTCCAGCGTGTTCATGGCCATCCACGGGCAATGCGCGCAACTGCGGCATGCCGCGCCGTTACCAGCGGTCGGTGCCTCGATAAAGACTTTGTCCGGGCACAGTTGCTGCATCTTGTAGAAGATGCCCCGATCGGTCGCCACGATAAACGTCTTGTTCGGCAGGTTCTGTGCGGCGGCAATCAGTTGGCTGGTGGAACCCACGGCATCGGCCAGGTCAATCACCGACTCCGGCGACTCCGGGTGCACCAGAATCGCGGCTTCCGGGTACAGCGCCTTCATGTCTTCAAGCTGCTTGGACTTGAACTCCTCATGGACGATGCACGCACCGTCCCACAGCAACATGTCGGCCCCCGTCTGGCGCTGAATGTAACGGCCCAGGTGCTTGTCCGGCCCCCAAATGATTTTCTCACCGTTGTCCATCAGGCTTTCGACGATTTCCAGCGCACAACTGGACGTCACCACCCAGTCGGCCCGCGCCTTGACCGCCGCCGAGGTGTTGGCATACACCACCACGGTGCGTTCCGGGTGTTGATCGCAGAACGCCGAGAACGCTTCCACCGGGCACCCCAGGTCAAGGGAGCAGGTTGCTTCCAGCGTCGGCATGAGAATACGTTTTTCAGGGGTGAGAATTTTTGCCGTCTCGCCCATAAAGCGCACGCCCGCCACCAAAATGGTCTTGGCCGGGTGGGCCGCGCCAAAGCGGGCCATTTCCAGCGAGTCGGACACGCAGCCGCCGGTCTCTTCGGCCAAGGCCTGAATCACCGGGTCACAGTAAAAATGCGCCACCAGCACCGCGTTGCGGGCCTTGAGTTCGGCAGCAATGTCAGCCCGCAGAGTCGCCTCTTGCGCAGCCGTCAGGGGTTGGGGTTGCTTGGCATCAAGGTGGGCTTGAACCAGAAGTCGTTCAGAAATTTGCGTCATGTTCGCAAGACCTGCAAGCGCTAGTGCGCGAAAGTCGAGTGTACCACCGGCTCCGGACTATCAAGTCCCGCCGGGAGAATGTGTGTTATCAGGCACGGGACAGCGGTTTAGCGCGCTAAGGCTACAGAATATGCAGGGGATTCAAAAGTTTATTGTCACAATCACAACCCCATTACCACACTCCAAAGCGTCAATCGCGGCACATGAGTACTTTTATGCACACGCGCACGCCATAATGGCGGCCAATTTGTTTCTCACGTTATGCTGGTAATTCCCCATGGAAATCAAGGTTAACTTTCTCGACAACCTTCGACTTGAAGCCAAGTTCGATGACTTCACGGTGGTGGCCGACCAACCTATCCGTTATAAGGGCGATGGCTCGGCCCCGGGCCCGTTCGATTATTTCCTGGCCTCGTCGGCGCTGTGTGCCGCTTACTTTGTGAAGCTGTACTGCGAGACACGCAATATTCCCACCGAGAATATTCGCCTGTCGCAGAACAACATTGTCGACCCGGAAAACCGCTACAACCAGATTTTCAAGATTCAGGTCGAATTGCCAGCCGATATTTCGGCCAAGGACCGCCAGGGCATCTTGCGCTCCATCGACCGCTGCACCGTGAAGAAAGTGGTGCAGACCGGGCCTGAGTTTGTGATCGAGGAAGTGGAAAACCTGGACGCCGATGCCCAGGCCTTGCTGATGCTGAACCCGGCGTCGCAGACCCACACTTTTATTGCCGGCAAAGACCTGCCGCTGGAACAAACCATCGCCACGATGTCGGGCATTCTGGCCGACCTGGGCATGAAGATTGAAATCGCGTCGTGGCGCAATATCGTGCCCAATGTGTGGTCGCTGCATATTCGTGATGCGCACTCGCCCATGTGCTTCACCAACGGCAAAGGCGCAACCAAAGAAGGCGCACTGGCGTCGGCTCTGGGTGAGTTTATCGAGCGCCTGAACTGCAACTTCTTCTACAACGACCAGTTCTGGGGCGAAGACATCGCCAACGCGGCGTTTGTGCATTACCCGAACGAGCGCTGGTTCCAGCCGGGGCCCAAGGATGAGTTGCCGAAAGAAATTCTCGACGACTACTGCCTCGAGTTTTACAACCCGGACGGCGAGTTGCGCGGCTCGCACTTGTACGACACCAACTCCGGCAATATCGAACGTGGCATCTGCTCGCTACCGTTTGTGCGCCACTCGGACAAAGAGGTCGTGTACTTCCCGTCCAACCTGATCGAAAACCTGTACCTGAGCAACGGCATGAGCGCGGGTAACACCTTGGCCGAAGCCCAGGTGCAATGCCTGTCAGAGATTTTCGAGCGGGCGGTGAAACGCGAAATTCTCGAAGGAGAAATCGCCCTGCCGGATGTGCCGCAAGCGGTACTGGCGAAATACCCCGGCATTCTGGCCGGTATTCAGGCGCTGGAAGAACAGGGTTTCCCGATACTGGTGAAGGATGCCTCGCTTGGCGGGCAATACCCGGTGATGTGCGTCACCCTGATGAACCCGCGCACCGGTGGCGTGTTTGCTTCGTTCGGGGCACACCCAAGCTTTGAAGTGGCCATCGAACGCAGCCTGACCGAACTGTTGCAGGGCCGCAGCTTTGAAGGCCTGAACGATCTGCCTCGGCCAACGTTTGACAGCCACGCGGTCATGGAACCGAACAACTTCGTTGAACACTTCATCGATTCCAGCGGCATCGTGTCGTGGCGTTTCTTCAGCGCCAAATCCGACTACGCATTTGTCGAATGGGACTTCTCGGGTCAGGGTGAAAGCAGCAACGAAGAAGAAGCCACCACGCTGTTCGGCATCCTCGAAGACATGGGCAAAGAAGTGTACATGGCGGTGTATGAGCACATCGGTGCAAAAGCCTGCCGCATCCTGGTGCCGGACTATTCGGAGATTTACCCGGTCGACGATTTGATCTGGGACAACACCAACAAGGCCCTGTTCTTCCGTGCGGACATTCTCAACCTGCACAGCCTGGACAACCGCGAACTCAAGGCGCTGGTCAAACGCCTGGAAGAAAGCGAGCTGGATGATTACACCGACATCACCACCTTGATCGGCATCGAGTTTGACGACAACACCGCGTGGGGCCAGTTGACGATTCTGGAGTTGAAGCTGCTGATTTATCTCGCCCTGAAGCGTTTCGACGACGCCAAGGAACTGGCCGAGATGTTTCTGCAATACAACGACAACACGGTTGAGCGCGGGCTGTTTTACCAGGCTGTGGATGCGGTGCTGGAAGTGCAACTGGACAGTGACCTGGACCTGGCCGACTACGAAGTGAACCTGCGCCGCATGTTTGGCGACACGCGGATGGACGCGGTGATCGGCTCGGTGCAAGGCAGCGTGCGCTTCTACGGTTTAACGCCGACCAGTATGAAACTCGAAGGTCTGGACCGGCACTTGCGCCTGATCGACAGCTATAAAAAGCTGCACAGCGCGCGGGCCAACGTGGCGCAATAAGCCCCTGCGTTCCATGCCGGCAGGTCGATCGATATGACCGACCTGCCGGCGTGCGTTACCTCAGTTGAATTCGTGTCGCACTTCAGACCACAGGCTGACTTTCTGGCCACGGTTTTTGTAGAACTCAATTTCCCGCTTGATCCCCGAACTCAAATCCCAGCCCGGCAAGTCCAGAACGATCAGCTCTTGCATCACATCCATAAACACCGCGTCCACCGGGGCCCACAGCTTGCCGATGGTGGCGCTATCCTTGCCTTCAAAGGCCTGGTTGATGGGGTGTGACATTGAAACCTGACTGAACACGGCATGGCCGGATTCAATGATCGTGGCGGCCACTTTATTGCACTGCAGGTAACGGTCGTGCGTCACCGAAGCGTCTGCGTGGCTGTACGGGCAGGCCAAAAAAATCTTTCTCATGTTTACCTCAATAAAACGGAAGGGAGTTAACCCTTCCTGACGACGAATGACGGTTTAGACGGCGGGAATCGCAGCGCCAGTGCTCAGGGCTGCCCGCTGGGCCTGTTCCTTTTCTTCTTGCTCGTAACGCTGGGCGGCAGGCACGGAGATCTTGATGGCAATCGCTACCGCCAGCAGGCCGCCGAACAGTTTGGCAATCAACACGGGCATGATCAGGGTCGGTTGGAAGTTCGCGGTAAAGGCCAGGTGATCACCAATGGTTGCCTGTGCACAAACGCCCAGCGCCACGCACAGCACTTTGTCGCGGGCATTCATCTTCTTGAACAGGTGATACACCGCGATGATATTGGCAAACACCATGACAAACGCGGCAGCTCCATCGGCGGAAAGGCCCAGGTGTTTACCCATGGTTTCCATCGAGTTTTTGCAGTACCGGTTGAACAGGTAGCAAATGGGGAATGTGCCAGCGAGCATGATGCCGATGTAGCCCGCGATTTCGATGGCGCGAAACAGCTCTTTCTCGTCCGCAAACATCGGGTCGAAGCCCCACACACCGAAGGTTTTCATAAAGAAGCCGGTGAAGTGCTCGACGATGGCGCATGCCAAAACAATCTTGATAAAGGCGTCCATGATCTTGCCGAACACCAGGAAGCCACCCACCATCATGTTGGCCTTGTAACGCAAGCCCGCCGCCAGCAGGAAGCAGAAGACAAACAGCGGCGCGAGCAACTTCACGCAATCCACAAAGCCGAGCGTCAGGTAATGCAGGGCCGGCGAGGTGGTCGACACCATCTCCCGTACGGGCAGGTTGAAGGCGGTGATCATGGTCAGAGAGGCAAGCACCGCAAACGGAATACTGATCAGCCCGGCCATGGCTCCTAGCGCCAGGTACTTGTGGTCTTTGCGGTCGAGCATCATCAGGCCGACCGGAATCAGGTACACAATGGTTGCGCCGGAGGTGTATCCGACGATCATGGCGGTGATCCACATGTCCCGGTTAGCCGCCAATGCATCTGCCAACTGATAGCCGCCCATGTCGACTGCAATGATCGAGAGCGCGGCAATCGAAACGTCCGATCCCATGGCGGTAAACAATGGGCCAAGGGCAAATTCGATGAACCGGGACAGGTAGGGAATTGAAATCATGATGCCCGCTTGCGCAAGAAACACCGGCCCGATGGAGTGAATGCCATTGACGAACTCTTTGCCAAGGCCGCTCTCAGGCTTGATCACCGAGGCGAACGCTCCCACAACGGCGCCTATCATGATCAGATAAATTACGTAATTACCGAATTCCGCCATTGCCCTCACCTACTACACGTGCTGAATCAAATGCTGAATGGGCACCGCCTGAAATGCGTCGCGCCCCCGGAACAGCGTCAAGGCTTATGACGAGTGACTCAATCGCGCCGTAGCCGACCTGGGACTTACCGCCGCAACCCGTACTCGTATGCCCGTTTTGTTATGGATCTGGCACTTCAGTGCTGAATGTCAGCGCTCAAAGCCTTCACCTTCACCGTAATACCAACCACTTCGCATGCCATTTGTTGTTTTAATGTGGTTTTGATTATTAAACCCACTGGAATCGGTCATTTTTATTCCGTACTCTTAACCGACCCCTTTAAAGCTCAGGGCCAGCGCTGAGTGCCGGCCAATGTAAATACCCCAAGGCGACGTGATGCGTTGCAAGCCGAGCTTCACTGCCATCGTTACCCTTGCCACATCTGTGTGCCTTGGTAACAGCCCTGCACTGCCCGAGCGCACTCGCGTAGCACTGAAAGGATGAAACATGCGCCCCAACGAACGCCGCCAACACATTCTTGAACTCCTTCGCCAACGGGAGCGGATCTCGGTTGACGAACTGGCCCGCACGCTCAGCACCTCACAAGAAACCATACGCCGGGACCTGACCGCTCTGGCCGAAGAGGGCCAGGTCACTAAATTCCATGGCGGTGCGTCGCTGCCGCCAAGTGGTGAGCACGAAAACGCGTTTCAAACGCGCATGAACGAATTCTCCCAGGAAAAGCGCGCCGTCGCGAAATACGCCGCCGGGCTGTATGCACCCGGTGACAGCATTTTGATCGACACGGGCACCACCACCCTGTTTTTCGCCAGGGAACTGGCCAAGCTCAATCGCATTACGGTGATCACCAACTCACTGTTGATCGCTGCCAGCATGGGTGCCAGCGGCAACCGTGTGTTCATGATCGGCGGGGAATACCGCCCCGAATCGGAGCAAAACACTGGCGCGTTGGCCATGGAGCAGATTGCTCGCTTTAACGCCGAACACGCGGTGGTTACGATTGGGGCACTGAGTACCGATGGTGCCTTCGACTTCTCCATTGAGGAAGCGGAAATCACCCGTGCCATGATCGCCCGCACGCGCTACTTAACCGTAATCGCCGACTCGTCGAAGATGGGCAAGAGAGCGCTGTTCCAGGTCTTCCCGCTTGAGCGTATCGACCGGTTGATCATCGACCGCAAGCCGATGGGCGAACTGGCCAAGGCACTGGCTCAAGCCCAGGTCGAGGTGCTGGAAGCCCCTGCGCTGAACAAAGTGGACTGGTAACAGCGCGCAGGCAAAAAAGGGGCACGCGTTGGCGTTCAACACGTGCCCCCTTCTGCTGTGCGCCATACGCGGGCTGCGCCTAGCGCCAATCCTTGGAGCGATTCACCGCATCAGAAAAGGTGGTGCGCCACTGCAAGGCTTCTTCAGCACTCACTTTCGGGTTGAACGTTGTGCTGGTGTTACGCAGCGCAGGCAACTCGATGCCCAAGCCTTTGGCTGCCAACGCCGCACACCCGAATGAGGTCAGTTCATCAAAGCGCTGAGTAATGATGCAGCGCTGCAAGGCGTCGGCCAGAAACTGCGCAAAATAGGGGCTGCGGGCCAGCCCGCCATCGATGGACAAGCGATCGGTCACGTTTAAAAACCCGTCCATGGCCGTGATGACTTCAACGCTGCGCAGCGCCACGCCCTCCAGCAAGGCCTGGCAGAGATCCTGACGCGTGGTGCCACCATTCATGCCCACCCACAACGCGGCCGCACTGCGGTCCCAGTGCGGGCAGCCGAGCCCGGACAGCGCGGGGACAAAGGCGAGCTGGCGAGCAATGGCCGGTGGTTGATCGAACGCGGCCAACTCTGAAAAGTCCGTAAATAACCCCAGCCTCCCCGCCCACTCCACGGCGGCGCTGGCATCGTAAACACCGCCATCCATTGCATAGGTCGGCTTGCCGTCGATCTGCCAGGCGATGGTTGCCAGCAGCCCCTTTTCCGGGGCCCGGATCACCTGATCGCCTGTCAGCGTCAGCGCAAAAGCCCCGGTGCCAAAGGTGATCTTGGCATCGCCTTCTTGGCGGCAACCGTGGCCATAGAGTGCTGCCTGCTGATCGACAATCGAAGCTGTCACAGGCGTCACGCCGATCTCGCCGAAGTGCCCCACGGTGTCCCGGATCTCGGGCAGCGACTCAATGGGCACACCAAACAGCTCACACAGCTCACTGTCCCATTGCCCGGTCGACAGGTTCATCAGCGAGGTGCGCGAGGCGGTCGTGACATCGGTGGCGAACACCCCGGTGAGGCGGTCCAGAAAGTAAGCGTCGGTGGTGCCCAACCGCAGCCGGCCGGCCGTCAATGCGCTCTTGGCCGCGGGCAGGTTTTGTACGATCCAGGCCAGTTTGCTCGCGGAAAAATACGGGTCCAATGGCAACCCGGCGCGCTCCAGGGTCAACGCCTCGTGCCCTTGGCTGCGCAGCTGGGCAATGTCAGCGGCGGTGCGATTGTCCTGCCAGACGATCACCGGGGATAACGGCGCGCCGGTTTTCGCATCCCATGCCAGGCAGCTTTCGCCCTGGTTGGCGATGCCGATGGCGTCTACGCGGCCTGTGGCTTCCAGGCAACGCTGGATATTGCTGAGCAACTCCAAAGGGTCGTGCTCCACCCAGCCCGGATGCGGGTGATGTTGCTGATGGCGAAGCGACAGCTGGATGTCAGCTGAACCCTCTTGGGTAACGACCAATACACGGGTGCTGGTGGTGCCTTGATCAAGTGCGGCGATACGCATTTAAAGTCTCCTCGGCGGGGTGCTTGTTATTGGCCGACAAAGTCGACTTCGAGTTGCTGTACGCCCTGAGGCACCTTCAAATGAGCAATCGGGATCAAAATACGCCGCTCGGGCAGTGAACTGCCTGAACGCGACCACAGCTCTTTGCCGTTGGCGCGCACCACCAGGCGCCCGGTCACCGCCCGGCTGACGCGCATCTGCAGATGCTCCATACCCGCGACCGAAGAGAGGTTCAGGCGCTGTGGAACACAGAGTTTCAATTCGCCTTTGCAGACGATTTCAATGCTCGGCCCGGCACCAGGCAATTGCCCTTTCAGGTCACGGGCAATCAGGCTGGCGATTTTACGGCCTTCGCGGAACGACCAGCCCGCGGTTTCGACCGGTCGCAGCAGGTTGCCGGCGGCAAAATACACCGGGTCGGAACAGCGCCCGTACTGATCAATCTCCGGCCCGCCGCTGTTGAGGTCAAGCGTCAGCTCACTTAACCGCACAAGGCTGGACTCGGGTACAAATCGCCCGGTCAGCAACACGCCGTCACAGTCAAACAAGCGGTGGCTGCCATCGGCCAGCCGAACCGTGGCCCCTTCCACACGTCCTGTGCCGTGAATTTCAAGCAGTTGCGCACCCATGTGCATAGGCACCCCGCACAGCCTGGGGAACAGCGACAAAGGCCAGCGGGCGGTCGGGCGGTCATTGGCCTCAATCATCGCGACCGGCTTGATGCCGGCGCGGCGGCAACTCATGACCGACGACAAGCTCACCAGCTCGGTACCGACAATCAACGGCCGATCAAACGGTTTAAGGTGCTCCAGGTACAGGTAGGACTGGAACGCGCCGGTGTTGATCACCCCCACCGGGCGATCTCCGCCCACCAGCCGAGCCGAGCGCGGTGTTTCCCTGGCCCCGGTTGCAATCAGCACCCTGCGCGCCTGAATGACAAACGCTTGGTCCGGGCTTACCCCTTCCAGCCGCCCGCCTTCGCCCAGCCGGGTGACCGAGTGTTTGAGCCGAATATCCACGCCCGCCTTGAGGGCTTCCTCAACGTTACGCCGGGCATAGTCCGGGCCAGTGTAGACCCGGCCGTACTCCCAAAACCCAAAGGGCGGATGCCCGCAATGGCGAGGGATACCGCCGGCCTGCGGCTCGCGCTCAATCACCACCACCGAGCCGACCCCTTGCTTGCGCAACTCGACCGCAGCCGACAGGCCAGCGGGCCCGCCTCCAATAATGGCAACATCGACGTATTCGACTTCAACGGGATTCATGGCAAGCACCTGTAGCAAGGGGAATGGCGAGACGGCCGGCGCTGAGCTCTGCCACCCTGGCCCCACAATAAAAACCCTGGCAGCGACCCATGCAGGCGCGTGTTCTACGTTTCAGGCCGCCCAGATCACCGGGGGGAAGCGCACTGGCCAAGGCTTGCTCGATTTCTCTGAGGGTGACCATTTCACAGTGACAAATGATTTCACCGTAACCGGGTCGTTGATAATCACGCGGCAAATGCTCGGCCAGGTTAGGCAGTGTGGGCCATTGCAACTTGGGCTCGGCGATGGGCGAATGGCGACCGTCATACAGGCTAAATACATGCCGGGCGATCCCCAGTGCCGCGGTCAGGCCCGTAGATCGGATGCCGCCGACGGTGATCCAGCTCTGCCCCTCGACCCGACGCACCCGGTACTCTTTCTTTTCCGAGGCCGGGCGCAGGGCCGCGTAAGTGGCCGTGACCGGCATACCCTCAAGCGCCGGAATACGCTCGACGGCCGCGTCGACCAATTGGCGCAGCACCTCGCTGTCGAGCCCCGCATGAACACGGTCTTCCTGTTCTTCAGCCGTAGGGCCCACCAACAGATTGCCGTACACCGTTTTGGTCAGCACGATGCCTTTGGTGCGCTCGTTGGGCACGGGCAAAATAATGTTCGTCAGGTAGCGCGCGGCGGCCTTGTCAAAGACCACAAACTGGCCTTTGCGCGGGTGAATGGAGAAGCTCGATTTACCCAGCAGCTTTTGCTCCAGCAGGTCGCCAAACAACCCGGCGCAGTTGATCACCGTTTTACCGCGCACCACCCCGCTGCTGGTCTCAAGCGTCCACGCCTCACCGTCAAATTGCCCGGCGTTGACCTGCGTGTTGAATTTCACTTGAGCGCCCAGCATCAGCGCCTGAAGCAAATACCCCAACGGGGCCGACCAAGGGTCGATCAAAAACTCCCCAGGCACTTCCACCGCGCCCCGCGCATTGAGCGCCAGGTGCGGCTCGAGGGCATGTAACCGATGGCGATCAACCAGCGCAACGTCGGCGATGCCGTTGTCATGCGCCTGCTGAACAATGCCCTGCAACTTCTGCAAGTCATCCCCGCTCCAGGCAACGACCAGAGCTCCGGATTTCAGCACCGGCAAAGACATCTTCGCGTGGATATCCAGGTATTCGCGGTAGCCGTCTTTCATGCACTGCAGTTCAAGGCTGCCGGTGGGCGCATCGAACCCCGTGTGCAAAATGGCGCTGTTACCTTTGCTCGCGCCTGAAAGAATATCGGCACTTTTTTCCAGCAAAAGCACCCGAGCCCCTTCGAGCGTGAACCGCCGTACCATCGCGCAGCCCACAACGCCGGCACCGATGACCACCACGTCGTAGGCATCGGTCTGATTCGGGAATGATTTCGTCATGATCAAGCCTATCTGATGAAGTGACAGCATCTTTAAATGCTCAGACAGGGTGCAGGGCATATGCCACTGACCGATTGAGTGCCGGGATGACCGATTGGAAAACCCCATTCACCCAGCCACTGATTAACCGCCGCCAAACCGCCCGCGCACATAACGTGCAAAGCATAACTCAGGAGGCCGTTTTTACTGGGTAACGAGCTTAAACAACGGGGGGTGAGCGTACGCGCCAGGCATTGACCGCGGTCAGCAGCGATCTCAGTATTCCGTCAAAACAGGACAAACGCTCCCTGCCTGTGGAGTCAGTCATAAAATCAGAAAGTGTTACCAGGCTACACAACGCGGATAATTGTGGTTACCTTCGCCCTCTTTAAAGGCCAAAACCCTTGTTCAAGAGATACCTTTTGCTGGCATGCACCGAAATGCGATGCCGGTTACCTGCAAAACAATGATTGTTTACACCTGGAACAGACAAAAAATCGGTCACAAAAACGCTTTAACCTAGCGTAACTAACGTAAAACAACATAAAACACACAGAAAACTTGATAGAACGCCCGGCACCTCACATTATTCATACCTTCATTTCGCTCCATACGTCTTCAGGATGAAGGCCCTTAAGCAGGCTTATAACGAGTCAGACAGGGTTCACCACGCCCATGGCACAGCACACACGTCGCAGGACTTCTGCAGCGCTCGGTGAAACTGCGCTGACAACAGGCTCCAGGTGCTCATTTACGACGCGTAACGTTCTGCGCGACTTTCACGCGGGAACTTTACTTAGAGAACCTTCGTTCTGTACGTAAAGGCCAGTCAAGTTTATCTCTACATGAAATTTATAAAATAATAGATGTGCTTCAGAGTGTTCTCCGACTTGCCGCCGCCGTGCGCAAAGTCGATCTGAGCGATTTAGAAGGCAAAAGAAATAATTTCTATTTTCTCTTACACTGGTTAAGCTCTTGCTGGCTTTGCAACGTTGTTGTTATGCCTAACCTATACTTGCAGTACTGAATTACCAAATACCGATCCGAATCGCTTAGCTCACTCAATTTTTTGTCATCTGACTCATTCGCAAAAATATTTTCAAAACTTATTTGAAATGTCGGACTTTTCTTAATGAAAAATACTTTTTCCGGATAGGCATCTTCCATTTTTTCGTACACTCCAACATAGAGAGCAACGACAAACATACTCAACATAATAACCAGAAACGATTTCATGACAAAGGCGGCCGTAAAAGTTTATTTTTAATTCTAAGATCCCTAACCACGCCCATCCCAATATTTCCAGGGCAAATCTTCCCCTCACCCGCTTGCATAGGAAATTCACGATGCCCTCCTAGAGTTGTCACCCTGAAAACACCTGTTAGTGCCTGGATCAAGGTCTGCAGAGCGTCAATTTGTATAGCGGGTATTTCCTGATCAATATTCCCATTGAACATTTCGAGAGCCTGACGTGCGAAAGCAACTATGTCGTTACCTTCTTCTGCAGTTGTCAGGTTTCCTAGCAAAACTATACCAATGACTCCAGTGTTGTAGTTATTTACGCTTGAACCTTTAAATCGAATATCGCGCCCCTCAAATACTTTACCCATACAGTCGATGCCGTAGTGATAACCGATATCATCGAACTTCACCTGATGTGCGCTCTGAATAGCACGCATTTGCCCAGCGCCAGCACCACAGCCGACGCTTCGACCTGCATGATGAAGGGCGATCATCGAGTAGTCCCAGTCATGGCCCATTTCGCCTTTTACATTATGCGCTCCCCAAGATGATCGCTCTACAAACTCACACCCATTTTATAAAGGTGTCTAATAATTGCTTCTCGAGTAGCAGCTCTATCATTGACAGAGATGGCGATGGGATTTGCCGGCTGGCCGGGCTTAACTTCCTGTGCCTTTGCTACCGTAGTGAACGTAGATGGGCCGGTTCTGCGGGGTGCTTGCAGTGTAGATTCTCCGCTCCCATAACAGGCCGTAAACACAGAAGGGATCAGTCGGGCGTTACAGGGGCAATCGCTGAAACTATCCAGCGTGCCGGCCATAAGTCTTCCATGACTATCGATGTATGAAATCCCACCACGGATCCGATAAATTTTTCCGTCCTGTCCACAAAAGACCCGATCGCCTTCCCGAGCATGCAGGAGGCCAAACATGTTGACGCTGTCATCACCATCCAGAACTGTGCCACCGCAGGTGGTTTTGTCACCCAGCCCAATGAAATAACCTTTAGACATTAATTTTTATCTCCGTCTTATCCGAACGCGCACACGATGTTCCCGACCACAGGTTTTGACTGTCAGTGTTAAACTGGCGACGCCGTGAAACAATACAACAGCATCAAGCCTTATCACTTAGTCCCGCCAGATAATGGGTAAAAAGTCCTCTGCCAATTGATAATCACCTCGCCATTGCCATGAGCGCTGCCGACTCGGCAACAGGGCTAATACAGCATTAATTTGTATGATTCTTAACTACTTTCCTGATGCTTTTCTTTTGTCACTTGGGCCAATGCGTCGTGACTTGCGCACATTAAGGTGGTGTTCATGAGTGCAAGAGCTTGATTAAGCGTTGTACAAAATAGCTCTGCGCTCGCTGAGTTTGCCTTGCCTGACCCTCGCTCTAATACGTTTCGTACAGGCCCTGGCAAGCAACACATTGGATCTACGGGTAACAAAAGAAAATAGGAATTTTCCGAAGAGTTCACTTCGCGATAAAGTTACTGACCCGCATAGTCACACCACGCATGGCGCTTGCCCCCAGGCTCTGTACGCAATGTATCTGCGCTCGGTGAAACTGCGCTGACAACAGGCTCCAGGCGCTCATTTACGACGCGTAGAGTCGTGCGACCCCGGTTGTATTCTCGCCTGTTTTCGCCTTGCCAGCGTTTGCTCGGCAGGTTTCTTCTTAGCGGCGACAAACCCGATCTTGCAGGGCCTTGATGCATCGCCACATCAGCACGGGGTTGGAATACATGGGGAAATGCCCGCAGTCGGGAATGCACGCCAACTCCACGCCTTGGGCGGCAATGCTCTCAAGGTAGGACAGGTGTGCGTTGGTCGCGCCGTACAGGTACTGGCGTGGAAAAGGCAACGCGAGAAACATGTCCATCAGTGTGCCCTGATCGGAAAGCTCGACCATCGATTCGAAAATGCTGCGCACCGCCCCTGCACGTACTTTATGGGCCAGGCTGGCCGCATAGAGCGCGCTGGCCGGGTCGCGAGCCAACCGCGTGCGCGCAATAAAATCCTTGAAAAAGCGCGCATCGTCTTCACGGGGATGATCGTGAATCTGCCGGCTGAGAAAGCAATCTTCCGGGGCGATGTTGCCTTCAATATCGACAAAACTCAGCACCCGCCCAGGCTCGGCGTGAGCAAGCATCAAGCCCGTCAGGCCGCCCATGGAATGGCCCACCAGGTGAAATCGGTCGATGCCCAAATGGCCCAAAACGGCTCGTGCCGTGCTGACCATCAAGGGAATGTTGATACGCGTCAGGTCGGCACACACCGTCTCACCGCAGCCGGGGGCGTCGTAGGCAATAAACGGGTGCCCGTCGAAAGCAGCTTGCAGCGTGATGTCGGCATAGTCTTCTTTGGTGGAACCGAAACCGTGCAAGAACAGGATGGGGGCTTTCGGGCCGCCACGGTGGATGACCGCAAGGTCGAGCGCAACACCGTCGATGGTCAACGCCAGTGTCTCGTGTATGAAGCGGGCGGGCTGGGCCACGGTTAAAAGATCCTTCGCTGAAACGGTCACTGTCAACGTCCTGGCCGGGTTTGTAAAATACGAAGCCGCGAAGCCAGCCATAGGCCGAACCTATGGAAAATGGCGTTCCTTCGCCAGGTCGATCATGGCCTCGACCAGTGGGTTGTGGTGCTCGACATGCCAGGCCATGGCGGTGGTCACGACATTGGTTTCCGGGTGCAAGGGGCGCACCACCACGTTTTCCGGGGCCAGTTTTTCCATCGACTGGGGCACCAGCGCAATGCCTTGGCCGCAACTGACAAACGCGATTTGCGACGACACCGAACGCACCTGATGCAACACGCGGGGCGAGAACCCGCTGGCCTTGCACAGCCCGACCACGTAATCGAAGTAGACCGGGCTGACATCCCGCGACGCCATGACCAGGGTTTCATCAGCCAATGACGCCAGTGCCAGGGTCGGTTGGCACGCCTGAGGGTGGTCGCTGGGCAGCGCCACGGCCAGGTGATCCTCGGCAAGGGGCACCGACGCAACGCTACGCCCCAGGTTGCCCTCCAGACGCGCAAACGCCAGGTCGATATCGCCACTTTCCAGCAGAGGAATGGCCTGAGCGCTGTCGATTTCCCTGACCGAAACGGTGATCAGCGGATGATCCTGCTTGAAGCGCTCAATCAGCGGTGGCAGCACATCGATCATCGATGAAGTGATCGCCCCGACCGTCAATACACCGGCATGGCCGGCGACCGCTTCATGCACGGCCAGTTCCAGCCGTTCTAGTTGCTCGGCAAACTTGCGCACCGCCGGAAGGATGGCGGCCCCGGCGGGCGTGAGCTGTGCCCCCCGCCTGGAGCGAATGAACAATTGCATCCGCAAGGAGTGCTCCAGTGCCTGGATCTGTTCGGTCAAGGGCGGTTGCGACATGCCCAGACGCCGAGCGGCGCGGCTGAAACTCTGGTCTTCAGCCACGGCCAGGAACAGCCAGAGGTGGCGTATCAAGCGGAAGTTGATCATGACGGCTATCCATAGGTTTGGCGTATAGATAGCTTAGCTTCTTCGTAATATACCTATCAAATGACCTTGCACATACTCAAGCCTCACCTACACGAGGCCTGCCCCCACATGCGCTTGAAAACACCGCTTGACCGTCTTGCGGCTCTGGACACCAACACGGTCTCCGACGCCCTGGATTTCCTCAATCTGCCAGGGGCCACCCGCGGCCTGATGCCGTTGTGGAACGGCCCGAAAGTAGTCGGCCGGGCAAGCACGGTGCAACTGGGCCCGAGACAGGACGCCGCCTCGACCGCCCACCTCATCACCCCCGTGGTCGAGCGCATCACCACCGATGACCGGGTGCTGGTGATTGCTGGCGGCGTCGATGGCATCTCCAGTTGGGGTGACATTCTGGCCAACGCCGCCCGGCAAAAAGGCATTCGCGGCTCGGTGATCGACGGCTTCAGCCGCGACATTCGCGGCAGTGCCGATATCGGCTACCCGGTGTTTGGCCGGGGCGTGACGATGATCAGCGCACGCAACCGGCTCACTCAGCTAGCGAGCGCCGTGAAGGTGCGCATGGCCGGTGTCGAGGTGGATGAAGGCGACTATGTGATCGCTGACGAATGCGGATCGGTCTTCGTCGCGGCGGCGGTGATCGAGCCGGTGCTCGACCTGGCCGAGCGTATCGCCCACCGCCAAGGCGAGATGGTCGATGCCGTGCGGGCCGGGCGTTCCGTAGAAGACGTGATGCATGACCGCCATTTCGACGCCCTCCATGAGGAACACTGAGATGAACCTGTCCGACAACGATCTGGTAAACCTGTTCGAAGGCCTGGATACCCCGGGCGTGTCTGATGCCCTGGATAAACTGGGCCTGCCCGGGCAGGCCTTCGGGATCATGCCGCTGGCCGACTACGGCTCGGTAGTCGTGGGCCCGGCCTTTACCGTGCAGTACGTCAGCGCCAGCACCCCGCCGGGAACCGTGGGCGATTTTATGGACGACGTGGCTCCCGGTGATGTGGTCGTGATTGCCAATAACGGGCGCACCGACTGCACCGTCTGGGGTGACATCATGACCCAGTACGCCCTGGCCCAAGGCATCGCCGGCACAGTGATTGACGGCGTTTGCCGGGACGTGAGCAAGGCCTTGAACGAGGGTTACCCGCTGTTCAGCCAGGGGCGATTTATGCGCACCGGCAAAGACCGCGTTGAGGTCGTCGCCGTCAACCAACCAGTCTCGGTGGGCAACGCCCGGGTGTGCGCTCGCGACATTGTGGTGGCCGATGCCAACGGCGTGGTCATCGTGCCCCGTGAGCGGGCGCGGGAAGTGGCGCAAACCGCACGGCGCATCGAACACGCCGAAACGCACATCCGCGAACTGATCGCCGCGGGCAAAAGCCTCAAGGAGGCCCGCGCCGCCTTGGGTTATCACACCCTGCAGAGTCAGCAACCATGAGCCTCAGCCACGATTATCAACACCTCGCCAAAGCACTGGGCAGTTCCACCCTGTACGAAGCCTGCGGCTTGCCCTGCGCGGTCGACCGCCAGATCCGCGCCGTGTGGAAAGGCGCGTTCATCGCCGCACCGGCTTATCCGGTGCAATGCTCGCCCGGTGACAATCTGGGGTTGCACCTGGCCGTTGCCCGCGCGCCGCGTGGCAGCGTTTTAGTGTGCGACACCGCCGACTTTATCGCAGGTTACTGGGGCGAAGTGCTGACGGTGGCTGCCAAAGTAGCCGGCATCGCGGGTCTGGTCATCAACGGCGGTGTGCGCGATATCGCCGCACTTGAAGCCCATGGCTTTGCCGTTTTCGCCCGGGGTATCTCGGTGCAGGGGACTGTCAAAGCAACCGCCCCTTCGGTTGGCGAACCGTTCACGTTCAGCGGAGCGCCTGTCAGTGCCGGCGACCTGGTGGTGGCTGATGACGATGGCGTCATTATCATTCCCGCCCAGGCCGTGGACCGTACGCTGCGCGAAGGGCAACAACGCGCGGACAAAGAAGCCGTGTTTATGGCCCGGTTACGCGACGGGCAAACCACATTGGCGCTGATGGGCCTGGCCGTACCGGAAGAGCACGCATGAACCCTCAAACCCTGAACCATCGCCTGGAGGCCGCCAGGCCCTCAGCCACCTATACGATCATCGACCGTGTTACTGCACGCCGGGCCGAGGGTGCGACGATCATTTCACTGTGTGCCGGCGAGCCGGACTTCGACACCCCCGAGCACATTCGGGCGGCTGCCATCAACGCGATCCATCAAGGCCACACCCGCTATACCCAAGTAGCGGGGCTGCGCGCATTACGCGAAGCGATTGCGCGCAAGTACCAGCGCGAAAACGGTCTGGCGGTCGGCTGGCAGGACACACTGGTGTGCAGTGGCGGTAAACAGGTGATTTACAACGCCCTCGCGGCCACCCTGAACGAAGGTGATGAGGTCATCATTCCCGCCCCGTACTGGGTGAGCTACCCCGAAATGGTCCAGTTGTGCGGAGGTGAATCACGCATTGTCACCTGCGGTGCCGCGTCGGGCTTCAAGCTGACACCTTCGCAATTGGCCGAGGCCATTGGCCCGAAGGCCCGCTGGGTGATTCTCAACTCGCCGTCCAACCCGACGGGCGCGGTGTACACCCGTCAAGAACTCAAGGCGTTGGCCGACGTGCTGCTACTCCATCCGCACGTGATGATCCTGGCCGATGATATTTACGAGCACTTGATCTTCGATGGCCTCGCCTTCGTCACCCTCGCCCAGGTTGAGCCGCGCCTGGGCGCACGTACGCTGACCATGAACGGTGTGTCCAAGGCCTATGCCATGACGGGCTGGCGCATCGGTTTTGCCACGGGCCCGCGCTGGTTGCTCAACGCAATGGAAAAGCTGCAAGGCCAACAAACCTCCGGTGCCTGCTCAATTTCCCAACATGCCGCTATCGCCGCGCTGGACGGCCCGAAGGGCTTTATCACGAAGAGCCGGGCCGTGTTCGAGCGCCGCCGCGACTTTGTGGTTGAACAACTGAACAAGGCACCCGGCTTGCGTTGCGAGCGCCCGCAGGGGGCTTTTTACGCCTTCGTCGATTGCAGCGCTCTGCTCGGTAAACATTCGCCCGGCGGGCTTTCACTGGCCGACGACACGGCCGTGGCGCGGGCCTTGCTGGAGGAAGCCAACAGTGCCGTAGTACCTGGCAGCGCTTTCGGCCTGCCTGGCTACCTGCGCATGGCCTATGCGCTGGATGATCACTCGCTGCTCACTGCATGTGAGGCGATCCGCCAGTTCTGTGAAAACACCCGTTAGCGTGCAGATCATCACGCATCACTCAGCGAACGGACCGAACCTTACCGTTTGTTCGCTCAGTAGAGCGTCCTGATCTGTTCTCAGTGAAGATCCAGCAACCGCTGGGAGTTTGTGAAATCTGAGCGTCTGACATGGGTCACTTCAGACTCCCACAACGGGTTTAACGGCATGTGATATCCGCTGTTTTTCGCCTGTTGAAACAGCTCGGCCATTTGATGACGATTTTCGACGATACAAATCTCATCAAACGCTCCCAGCTTGGCAGGCAGGAAGAAGGTGGCGGGATAATTGGCCGCGGCTTCGCTGGCCGGGCTGCCGGAGTCTGCATTGTGATGAACCAACCGCTCTCCTTCACCCACCAAAGCTTTATTGATCACAGGAATCATCGAGGCAATACGGTCTGTAGCATTACCGATATCTGGATTTTCCTTCTGGTAAAAACTGTTGACACTCGCGTAATCCTGGCGCAACTCCAGAGCCAGATTTTTGGGGCCCGTATCGGTTGCCCGTTCGCAGTACCCATTGATACGTGCCTTGAACACACCGTGCGCGACATCCGGAACCGGAAGGTTGTCTTGCGGCCCCAGATCGCTGATATGAGGGCCGATCAAATGCAAATCATAGTCCGCCGTCAATGCCTTGCCCTCGGGTGTCTTCGCCAGCACCTGCAGAGGTTGCCCTTGCTGGCTGATCCGATACTCGCTATCCACAGCACTGGGGGTGGCCTCGAATGTGTAGAGCGCCCCGCTGGGAGCTTTCGCGCTGAACGTGATAACCCCTTCGGCGTTGGCAAGGTGCACGTTAGTGATGAGGTCGCTGGCCAACAGCGTCCCAAGGCGCGCATGAGTGATTTCCAGCGCAATAGCAACCGCATGGCCATCTTGGATGCATTGAAGCGTCTGCCCGTTGAATTTCTCGATTCGCGATGGATCTGATTTCCGGCAACCTTCGAGTTTGCTGAAGGCTTGATCGACACAAATCATCCCGGCCTGAGGTCCCCAGTTGGCGCTTTTACCTTTGATGTGAAAGTCCTTGGTGGGATGACCATCTTCAATCAGCCCGGTAGCCACGGCTTCAACCGGGCGCATACCAATAATGCAGTTGTATTCTTTCGCTACATTCAACAAGGGTATTAAGTGACTGGCCGCTATCCCTGTGCGCCCCCTAACACTTTCCATGAGCCGCGCTACGTCTGGTACGGCAGGCTTAGTGGCATCAGGAACCACTTTGCCCTGTACTGCATTGCTCTGCGCTTGGAGGCTCTCGGCACAGGGTTGAATACTGCGCAGTGAGAAAATATTCATTAATGACTCCTGAAATGAAATACGTCCCTGCATACGTGTTATTTGAGAACACATCGGTTCAGAAAAAAAAAGGACCCGTCTCGGGAACTGAACGTGCTTTCGTTGGTTGAGCATGGCCCTTGCGCGTCTGATCCTCAGGATTACGCACGGGGCGCGCCCAGGACCTCGCTCTACCAGCCCCAAAGGACCGAGTTAATACCCCTGGCCTTCGCAAGAGAGGTAGCGGTAGCGGCTTCAAACAGGAAACAACCACGCTTGGCTTGGAGTCGTTACCTGCGGTGTTGCGTCAGGCTTTAAACTGACATCCTCGGGCCTACCGTTACGCCCATTGTTTAGTACAAACCAATCCAAGAATCAGAAAAGTCATCTTTTACCGTCTTTACCCTCATGCCACCTTACACGGCGGCAAAAAGGACCATAGGAGCACACACCCCTTCACTGCGAGCACTGCACAGGGCACGTGCAGCGGCTCAGCGGCTCAGCGGCTCAGCGGCGAAGGGAGCGGGAACCGGAAGTCTCGCGCCTGGGAAGGCCTCGTTGATCCCGGTGTCTCGAGTGATTTGCAATCACCCTTGAACGGTAGGAGATAACAATAATGATCAAAACTCTGAAATTCGCAGTTCTGGCAACGGGGATAGTCACTGCCAGCCAGGCCCTCGCGGTCGACCTCACCATTGTTTCCTTCGGTGGAGCCAACAAGGAGGCGCAGGTCAAGGCCTTCTACAAACCTTGGCAAGCAGCCACCGGCAATAAAATCATCGCCGGTGAATACAACGGCGAAATGGCCAAGGTCAAAGCCATGGTCGACACCCGCAGCGTCTCCTGGGATGCCGTGGAGGTAGAGTCTGCCGAGCTTGCCCGGGGATGCGACGAGGGCATGTTCGAAACACTGGACCCTGCCCAGATCGGCCTCAACCCCAAAGATTTCGTCCCCGGTGCCATCCAGCCGTGCGGCATCGGTTTCCTCGTGTACTCGACAGTACTGGCCTATAACGCCAGCAAGCTGAAGGAAGCACCCACCGGCTGGAAAGACTTCTGGGATGTAGAAAAATTCCCGGGCAAACGCGGCCTGCGCAAACTGGCCAAGTCGACCCTGGAATTCGCCCTGATCGCTGACGGCGTCGAGCCAACAGAGGTTTATACGCTGCTGGCCACCAAGGCCGGTCAGGACCGCGCCTTCGCCAAGCTGGATCAGCTCAAGCCGCACATTCAGTGGTGGGAGGCCGGGGCTCAGCCACCTCAGTACCTCGCTGCGGGCGATGTGGTCATGAGCTCGGTCTACAACGGCCGCCTCTCGGGCGAACAGCGCAAGAAGTATGACTTGGGCATCGTGTGGGCCGGGGGGCTTTACGAGTTCGATTCCTGGGCCATTCCACGCGGCGCTTCGCGCCAGGACAAAACTCGCGAGTTCATTGCCTTCACCCTTGAACCCGTGCCACAGAAGCACTTCGCGGAATACATCGACTACGGGGCTGCAAACATGCGCGCCATGGACCTGCTCGATAAAGCCCGCATCAACGAACTGCCGACCGCTCCCGCGAACCTTGCCCAGCAGGTCCCCGTTGACGCCCTCTTCTGGGCCGACCATGGCGAACAACTGGAGCAGCGCTTCAACGCCTGGGCCTCGCGCTAACCGCACGGTTGCCAGCCATGGGGCTCACCCCATGGCTCGCCCACCTCAACTTCACGCCGCCGGCCACTGAATACTGCAGTGGCCGCCTTTTATCTGCGCGCGGTATCGGGGTATATCAAGTCCCTTCCCAAGACGGCGTAGCCTCCTCTTCTGGCTAATCACGGACAGAAGAAACCATGCCCCACCCCACTGAATCCCCCGTTTCGACCGAGGCTCTGCAACAGCATCATCTGGCGCAATTGCTGGACTATCAGAAGGCCTTGAAAGTACTGCTCGATGATATGCCCGAAGCACGCGAGACGCTCACGGGCCTGCTCTACGCCCACGTCCAGCGCTCGTTTCGCAACCACCCACTGCCGATCGCTCTGGATGCCGTGAACTATGTCGAGTACATCCGGCTTACCCTTCAATCCGGTTCAACATTGGAGGAACTCCCTCAGGTTACGCCTCAGCGGCTGACCGCGCTGTTCAATAACAAACCCTGGGGTGGGCAAGACTTCGACGCGCCCAACCGGTTGTACCGCTACGCCACCCAAACCCTCTACCGTGAACAGAACCCGGCCACGCCCACGAAAAAACAGCGCATCGTTCACCTGACGACGGCCGGCTCTCCGGCGTTCGAGCAGTTCATTGATGGGTTTATCCGTCGACCCGACAGCTGTTATCAGCAGCAACTGGACCGTTTTTGGCGCGCGCCTTTTGCCCCGGGCAACCCGCTCAGGCGTGACCAGTGGTTGGCCGAGCAATTAACCAAGGCCCTTGGTGCCGAGGCCGCCTTGCGCGTTGCCGACCAAACGCTTGATGAACACGACAAAACGCTGATTGACCTGATCATTCGTTTCCCCTGCGCAGCGGCTCGGGCTCATCTGCCGCAACAACAACGGCCCGCCGCCTGGGCTGTGCACCTTAAAGGCCAGCCCCCGGAGGCTGATATCGCGCTAGCTGGCGTCTTTGTCGTTTCAAGCAAAACTCCGACCACCGATATCGAGACCACCGCCGATATCGGGACTGTCGTGCTGTTCACCCCGGACCACGGCATTGATTCGTTTACTTCATTGCAAGCGCTGGACATGGCCCTACGCACCCGCTTTGCCCAGGCCACCGAGGTAGAAGGCCTGCTGTGCACGATGCCCTGGCAAGACCAGGCACGGGCCCAGAGCTATCAAACGGCAGCCCCGACTTTTGGCTACACGCAAATCCAGACAGCGCTTTTCGAGCACAGCGTGCAGTCACTGATGACCCTGCAAAAACAAGACATCGCCCATGGCTGGCGGCAGTTACCCCGCCATGAAGCCGATGCTGGGCAGGTGTACGAACTGTTCAACCGCGTGGCCCACATAGGCTCACTCCTGGATATCCGCAACAGACTGACGGAGCGCAGCAGACGTTATATCGAAGCCCATCTGCCCGCCTGGCATCGAGCGGCGAGTACCGAAGACCAACACACTTTAAGCCAGTTGCTGGACGCCGAACTGGCCGCCAGCAAGGCCTTGATCGCACACCTCCAGAATATTGACATCCCCGCCCTGCCGGTGTTTGCCCGCACTGAATTGATCCGGCAACTGGCCGTCGATTATCCAGGCAAAGTCATCGACCCGGACCACATCCGCGTCAGTATCACTGAAAGCTTCAACCCTGCCAGCCTTGGCGGCGGTATTGGACCGGACCATGTCACTAGCACCGACGGCCCGCGAACCGGGCCGAGCCACACCACAACCTTATCGCTGACAGCCTTGGCGCTACGAAACATCGCGCCTTGGGATTTCAGTTTTTACAACGTATTTACCGGCAAAAAAATCGTGATGTCGGCGTCCGGCAACGAGCCTTCCGGCACACCGATCGAATTCGACGAACCCTACCTGACATCGCTCATACACTCACTGGACATCAGCAACGCTTACGACCAGTTGCTGAGAACACGCTTGATCGATGAAGGCGCAACGGTGCGTGAAGCCTGGATTGACGCGCACCGGGCCAGCATGGCGAGCGCGGCCCTGGCCGCGCAACTGGAGGGCACGAGCTTACTCAAAGATCGGGAGCAGCGCGGCTATCAGTGGCTCCAGGCGCTTATCAAGGGCGACACCCCGGCCCGCCGCAATACCGTCGACGGGCACACCATCATTGCCAGCGGGCTATTGATTGCCAACTCGGATAACAGCACCCGCAACGGTTATGCGCTTAATGACGTGTTGATGATCGGCGTTGAACAGCGCCAGGCGGTAGCCTCTGTCATTCTTTATACCCCTGCAGCGCCCGATGGCCAGACCTTCAAGGCGTTCAACGACCAACAGGCCCTGCAGCATTTCCTCCAGCAGCGATGGGCCTCATCACCGGACTGGCAGCGTTATGTCCTGCAACGCCTGCCCAAACCCGGGCAGGCCGCGCTGACGGAAAACCCGCAAAGTGGTACTTGGTCGCTCAGCGAACGAATACTCAATCCTCGCCGCAGGGTCCGTAACCCCTTCGACACCCTTTTTACCTTTGTGATAAATACCCCCCTTCACGATACGTTGTATGAGCAAAGAGTCTTTACCTTACGCCGCAACGCCGACCATGAGTCGACCTCCAACGCCGAGGTCGAAGAACAGTCACGCTGGAACAAGATCACCTTTGGCATAGATGTGGCGCTGAACCTGATGGCGTTTGTGCCGGTCGCCTCCACATTCAGGGCTGCGCGCAGCGTGGCCACCCTTTTTTTATTGCTCAAGCAGGCACGCGCCTCAAAATCTGCAGCCAGGGCGCTGTGGTCAATCACCGGGGCCAACACCCGCCCCCGTCTAGCCCCCACCTTCGGCGCACTGCCCGCGCTTCAACCGCCCCCCGATCTTTCAGGCCTTGACGTTCATGTGAACTCCGCCGACCTGAGCCCGGTGCAAGGCAACCTTTTCCAAAACAAGGTCTCGCAGCAGCGATATGCGCTCATCGGCGGCAAGTACTACTTATGCGACGTGGCTCAAGGGCATCACTACATCTACTCGCCCAGCGCGGTCGGCAGGTCCCTGCGCTATACGCTGGTGGAAAATGAGACTCAGGCGCTCTGGAACGCCGAACCCATGCACAGGTTACCAGGGGGCATGGACCCGATTGAAAAAGGCCCCCACGAAACCACCTATCAGGATTACGAACTGCCCGTCACCGATGTTGCAGCGCTCCCGGCACTCAACCTGGCCCCCTCGGGCTCTTTGGGCCTGGGCATTCTGACACCCACCCTGCCGCAAGAACTCGCGGCGGGCGTGTTTCATCTTTTTGCCATTCAGTCTCGGCTGCACCGTCACGCCAGAAGCTTCTTCAGAACCTTCAGCGCCTCGGCCGGGCCGCTCACGATACCGCCAAGAGATCTGCTGCCCGAGCCGCTGTTCAGCGACCTATTCAACCAGCGTAATGGCCTTGTGATCGGCGAAACCCACGGTCACACCCTGTCTCGACGGTTTTTGACCGAGAACATGCCGGCCCTTAAAAGACAGGGCCTCAAAAGCCTTTACTTCGAACCTTTGAATACAGATCTTCATCAACGCCTGCTGGATACCTTCAACGCCTCACCGGCTACCCCATTGCCCCCCGCTCTGAGAGCACGCCTGCAATGGATGGACAGCCATTACTCCTCGACCCAGCCCCACACTTACGTTCGGCTGGTGGAGGAGGCGCATGCTCAAGGGGTCCAGGTAATGGCCCTTGATACAACGGCCTGTGCGCAGATCACACCCGGAGCGCTCTCCGCACCCGGAGCAGCCCGCACGTTGTCCGACCAGCTTAATCGCGTCACCGTGTTCAATTTTTTTGCCTACAAAAAAATTGCTTTCGACCAACAGGCTCAAGGTCCACACCGTTGGGTGGCACTGGTTGGCCATGGCCATTGCAGCACGCTTCAAGGCATTCCGGGGCTGGCCGAACTGACCGGCGCTGTCAGCATGCGCCTGGCCAGCAGGGTTCCCACACTCCCCTTGCGCACGACCCGTGATCCAGGTTGCCTGCTGCCATCCCCTTTAAACACTCACTCGTTGGGCCTCAGGTGTGATGTGTTAATGCACATGGCCGACCCCATCAGCAATTTGTCCGTGACAACGCGCGTTCACAGCCCGAACCTGTTCATGATCACCAGCGCGCCTCACGGAGCTATCGTCGTGCACTACCTGAACGCGCAGTATCTACGCCTCGATGTACCGATTCAGGTAGAGGGCACCCAACTCTACGTCGACCACAACGGGTTTGGCGCGATCAGCCGTCGTCGCTTTAGCACCCTGACCGCACTGGCCGACGCCCTGACCGATGAACTTCATATGATCGAGGTATGAGCGGTATTGATGCACTAAATGGCCCTGGACCTGCGCGGCTGCGTTGAATGGGTACAACACCCATCGGCGATAGGCCTACCCTGAAGGTCTGCGACCGGTGAGTGTGTTTGAGCCTAACCACCGCGGTGTGCACAAGCAGGTCAACATGAAATACACAATCGGAAAAGAAACCCAGCAATGTCACTTGGGTTCTCTAAGGAGGGCTACACATCACGTTAGTAATTGTAGGCTTCCTTGATTCTCTTCCATGAGTCGCCTATATGAAACTTGAGCGCCTCAATGACTTTCTGTTCGTCTTTAGTGCGAAACGCCTCGACAATAGGCCAGTGATCGACTGCCGCATCCTCAAGGCTTGCAAATCGATGCTCAACCAGACTGATCGAGATCTGAATTTCGGCGTAAATATTAGAAAAAGCACGAATGGTCTGAGTATTTCTCGACAATTCACATATACGCTGATGGAAGGCGATATCACGTTCGACAAGCTCCATTTCTCGCCCTGTTTTCGCGGCCGCCTCCATTTGATCGACGATGGCAGCCAGGCCTTCGATGTCCTCATCCGTCAGGTAAGGAAATGCCTGACGAACTGCAAACTCCTCCAAAGCCAAACGGAATGAAAAAATATCCTGGATGTCCGACTCCGAAAAGGTGCGGACAAAGGTCCCTCGCCGCGGGCTGGAAATAAGCAAACCTCGCTCTTCCAGCTTGCGGATCGCTTCCCGTATCGGGTTGCGACTGATCTTCAATGTCCGTGACAATTCGGCTTCATTGACGCGCTGCCCTGCCTTCAACTGACCACTCACGAGCAGCTTGTACAGGTACTCGGTCACTTGCTCCGACAAGCTTTTACTGTCGACAAGGGGGGTTGTGAAAGACCCTGATTCGCTCGTAGACATGCTTGAAACAGGGGATGGAAACTGAATCATCTGAAGTTAACCCGCTATGTCTTCGATGTGGATCACTATCGTAGTCGAACGGAATCGCTTCACCGGTTGGGCATTTTCGACTGTGAACAGTCAGCTTGCCTTTTTATCCACCCCCTGTCAATTCAACTAGTCGCTCTTGCATGGGCGGCTTAGATATCAAGAAACCCATGCAAGAAGCATCAATTTACTTCACTTATAGTTGGATTATTCGCCACTTTTACTTTCGGTCTTAGACGCATTATTGAATAAGCAACCAGTGCAGTGGCGGGGGCGGAAAATGTCGCCAACAGACCGGTGCAATTCATAAGAATCACGCCGACGATCGAAGCCACCCACCACGCTGTCAGGCCTGCGTAGTTGACCGCTTTATAAGGGGTACTCGATACGCCACCGTCCGCAAGCTTTCGAACTTCGATAATCCTCGACAGGGCAACGCCTACCCAAGCGACAACGATAATTCCTTGGTAAGCGAGAGCTTCCATCAGGTATTTGAAAACATCAGCAAGCATAAGCACAAACACTAATATTCCGACAACAAGAGCCCACCACCCCCATTTCCAACCCAAGCCAAAGAATTGCCCTATCATTTTCAAATTTGTGGTAGCGACAAAGTAGTTGGCTGAATTTATTCGCGTCTGCGTGGCCCAAACAAACACCAGCCCCCAAAAGCCTAGCAAGCTCAGGATTGCCAGCACCACAGAAATTTCACTGATCTTTTCAATGCTGGGAACGGAACTGACCAGATAAATACCGCAGGCACCATTAACGACAATAGTGACAAAATAAAACAGATAACTAAAATTCCACTTATTATGAAACGCCGCATCCGAAGGTTTGCCAAACTTGGCATACTCATAGGCAAAGAGCATAAGCACCCAAATACCCATGTAATACACAAAACAATTCCACCACCCGTACGGCGATGGGTTAGAAGGTCCGAAAGTCATCCACTGAGTGGAATACCCATATTCGGATATAGAGATACAAACAGCAGCCAGTAAGCCTATGACGTAGATTGGCAACAGTACGCCATTGAGCTTGTCGAGCCAGACCTGGATTCTCCCCAATACCAGCGGTACGCTATACGCCACAACAATCAGCGCCGCGACCGTATGGTTGATCGAGGGAAAGAGATGGTTAATCGCCAGTGCGATAACGGAGCCTTCGAATACGGCGTAATAAATGGCCGTGGCCCCCAGAATGATCGCAGCAAGCACGGCCCCTTTCGAACCAAAAAGCTCTACCGAAAAGGAGGTCACCGAATGACCTGTCTTAATGGCGTGCCGGGTCATCAGAGAGGTAATGGCTCCATAGGAAATCACCGAAAGGAGCATTCCCGTAATCGCATTGAATGTCCCGTATTCTAACGCGAGTGCGCCGCCCACAATAATGTAGAACATTGCACTGCATACCGCCCACCACGCCATGGACAGCGATATTTTATTAATACGTTCGTCAAAACCCACCACGGCGGCAGGTTGCCCTGCGCCGTCATTACTTTTTATTGGGCCCGCCATTTTTTATTACTCCACTTAGAAAAGGAGGTGTTTTAAACACGTTTTTTGGGCAGAACAACCACAGGAAGTGCTTTTAAAGCAACGCAAGTCAGTTCGTTTATTATTTGTACGAATAGGGCTTTCGAGAGAAAACGGTTTCAATCAACGGAATGAAGCTTTCAAGACTTAAGGTATCGTAATCCGGATCAAACGAAGGGCAATCCCACTCACGACAGAACGTGTCACACTCATCAAACCAAGGGTGCCCAAGAAACTTATCGCGTGTATTTTTATTCAACCCAAGATTTTCCCAATAATAAAACCCTTGAAAAACATCGTGATTAAGTACAATCCAGTGCGTTTTTTCGGACACATAGGGCTTGATCAATGCGCCCGCCAATTCGGCATGGTTATATAAGGCCAGTGTGTCACCAATATCATGAACCAATGCCGCCAGCACCATTTCATCGTCGGCACCGTCACGCATGGCGCGAGTCGCTGTCTGTAGTGAATGTTGAAGCCGGTCAATCTGATAAGGCTGTTCACCATGCCCCAACAACTGCAGGTGTTTGATCACCAGCCCAGGCATGCCTTTATGTTCTTCGGTTTCGAAAGCGGAAATTAACTTCCAGTCTTCGGGCTTCATTTGGTCGATACGTTTAAATGTAACCTTTTCCATCATTATTTCCTGTCTTTCGGATCGGGGCCGACCCGGCCCCGCCGAATATTTATTACTTCGAATCGCGCCGCTGCTGACGCTCAGCGCTCCATTTCACACACCAGTCGGAGCAAAATTCCTTACCGTCGACTTTCACCTTCGTAGGCGCGTCCTGCTCATAGATCAGAACACCGCAGTTGCAGCATTTAACGTAACGTTCGATGTAGAGCCCGTTTTCTGAGAATTTCATCTTCAGTTCCCCGTGTACCCGTAATTCGACCTTGCCGACTCGAGTGAAATGTATCCATCGCGCAAATCACGCTCGACCGCTTCCGGCGCTCGTTTTTTTGGGCTGCCAAAGCCGCCACCTCCAGGTGTAACCAACTTGACCCGGTCACCTTCCAGGATGTCGACGTTGGAGTAACGGCTCGTAGAAATTTTGCCGTAGGCTTCGCACATTGTTTCCCACGTACTCGAGTCTTTTTTCTGAACAAGAGTGGCACCACAGCCGCCTTCCAGACCGCCGTCCAAGCCCCATGGCTTGGTGAAATGGCGGTCGGTCATTTGCGAAACGGTTATCGTCTTATTCAGGCAGAGCATTTGTTTGGTGTAACCCAACCCCCCTCGGAATTCGCCAGCACCGCCCGAGTCCGCATCCAGGGCGAGGCACTCGACACGCCACGGGAATCGGGTTTCGAAAACCTCCACTGGAGTGGTGCGGCAATTGCCATTAATCGAGTCAACGGCGTCATTCCCATCTGCGAATGCACGCCCTCCCCAACCGACGGCCTCCAGGTCATAACAGGCGAAGTATTCGCCGCTGACAGCATCCACACCGCCGAACACGAAGTTGCAATGTGTCGCGCCCTCCGCGGCCATGACTCGGTTAGGAACGGCAGATGCCATTGCCCCCAGAATCGCCCCGGTGATGCGAGGATGTGTCTCGGTATTTCCCCCGACTGAAGGTGCCGGAAAATCCACGTTTACAATTGTGCCGGGCGGCGACAGCACTTTGATCGGACGGAAACATCCACTGTTGCGTGGTATGGAAGGGTCTGTCATATGCAGTACGGCGTTATAGGCAGCTGACGTCGACACCCCCAGTGTTGCATTGATCGGGCCACGGGCCTGAGGTGAAGAGCCCGTGTAGTCAACGATGATCTGATCGCCACGGACGTGAACCTCCACAGCGATGCGGTAGGTTTTATCTGGAGTGACGCCATCACTTTCAACGAAATCTTCGAAAGAATAGATACCATCGGGAATGGCTTCTATTTCGGCCTTCATACGCCGCTCAGCGTAATCAAGCAGGTCACCCAAAATCTGCTGAACAACGTTGACGCCGTACTTCTCAAGCACACCACGCATCTCGCGCTCGCCCAGATCTACAGCAGCAATCAAAGCACGCAGATCACCATAGTTGGTCCGAGGTGTTCGTACGTTAGCCAGTAACAGCTTCCAGATATCGTTGTTGTCGACACCAGCAGATTTAATTTTCACCGGCGGAACACGCAAACCCTCATGGAAAATCTCCGTGGCCTCGCCAGCAAAACCGCCGGGCACCATGCCACCGACTTCAGCGATATGACCAATCGCAACAGCCCAGCCTTGTAGCTCACCCTGAAAGAAGATCGGCTTGAAGAATGAATGCTCCGGCGTGTGCAGGCCGCCACGATAGGGGTCGTTGTGAAGAATGATGTCTCCTTCTCTGAGAGACGCCACATCGATTTCCTTCAAACACGACTTAACCAGCAGCGGTATTCCGCCGATCATGGCAGGGCAGAAATCGGCGACCGCAATCAGATTGCCCTGTATGTCGGCCAGACCGCAGGTAAAGTCCAGTGCTTCATTGAAAATCGTGGAGTAAGAAGTCTTCTGGAGGGTGATTCCCATTTCTCGACAGATCGACACCATCGTCGAGTCGAGCACACTCATCGCGACCATATCCATTACTTGCCCTCCTTCGATTTTGCCGTTACGAGCATGTAGCCGTATTCGTTTACTCGAATGCGCTGGTCGGGTCGCAAGATCGTGACCGAGGCGCTTTCCTCGATAATTGCTGGCCCTTCAATCACATGGTTCTGGAGCAACGTTTCACGCTCATAGACAGGCGTATCGATCCAGCCCTCCTCAAACCGTACCTTGCGACTTGCATTGGCTTTGGCGGGCTGTTGCGCAGGCGCAAGCGATGGAATGTTCGGCTTCTCGGATGATGCGATTGCCACGGCCTTGATGGTCACAAGCTCGATGGTTTCACCTGGAATGGAGAAGCCGAACCGAGCCTTGTGAATCTCATGAAATTTCTGCCACAACTGGACAGCAGACTCGGCCGTAATCGATGCCACGTTAACCGGTAGTTCAAGCCCATGATTCTGCCCGAGGTAGCGCGCCTCGATGGAACGTTGCACCTGAATGTTGTCAACATAACCCTGCTCAGTCAGCTCGCCGAGTGCAGTACTCACAAGACTGGTCATTGCTTCATCAACCGCGCAAGCGTCAAACCGTGTGGAGACCTGCTGAATCGTTCGCTGCTTGTCGACACGGGCATTGGTCATGATGAAGCCGAATGCCGAAAACTGACCGGGGTAGTTGGGTACCAAACCTTGAGGGATACCACTGATGTCCAACAAGTCGCAGATGTGAACCGGACCGGCCCCTCCAGATGACAGGAGCGTGAAGTCGCGAGGATCCAGCCCGCGCTGCAACAACACCGTGCGCAGCGCGCCCAGCATGTTGTTGTTCGCAATCTGGAGCATGGCAAGAGCCGCGTCATCAACAGCCATTTGGAGTGCGTCTGCAATACGAGCAACTGCACTGTGAGCAGCACTGGCATCAAGTTTCATCCGCCCGCCGAGGAAGAAATCAGGATTGATTCGACCCAGCACAACGTTCGCATCGGTTACGGTTGCTTCAAGACCGCCGCGACCATAGCAGGCAGGACCTGGAACGGATGTCGCAGATTGCGGCCCCATTCGTAACAGGCCACCTTTATCAATCCACGCCAGGGATCCGCCGCCCGCACCGATGGTATGAACGTCGATCATCGGAACCTGAATCGGAATCCCCCATTCAATTTCAAAGTCGGTGGTGATGTTTTCCTGACCATTGACGACGGTTGCACAGTCGGTTGAAGTGCCCCCCATATCAAATACAACCAGGTTTTTAATTCCGGTAAGTTCAGCCACTGTACGCGTTGCAACGACTGCGCCCGTCGGCCCGGACAGTGCCATCTGAACAGGTGTAGCCGCCGCCCCCCAAATACTGGATTCGCCACCATTGGACTTGATGACACCGACTTTATCGCCGATACCCAAATCATCGAGGCAGGCTTTGATACGGGCGAAGCTTTCTTGAACAATTGGCTTGAGAAAAGCGTCAGCGATCGTTGTGGATGCCCTGTCGTACTCTTTCCATTTCGGAAGTACGTGAAATGAAGAAGAAATCGGTATATCTGGCAGTTCTTCAGCCAGAATTTTTGCAATACGATCCTCATGCGCTGGGTTGACGTAAGAGAACAAGGTACAGACGGCAATGGCTTCTATGGTGCCATCGTCACGAATAGCCTGAGCCACTTTGCGTACCGAGGCCTCATCCAGAGCAAGAACTTCCTCACCCAAGGCACTCATACGCTCAGCCACTTCATAGCAATTGGCCCGACTCACGAATGCTTTCGTCTTGATCCACGTAATATCGTAATGACTACGGCGGTCGCCACGCTGAATAAACGGTACATCTTTAAAACCGTTAGTTGTAACGTAAGCAACTTTCGCGCCTTTTCGCGTCAACAGTGCATTCGTAGCAATAGTAGTTCCAAGACGCACCTTATTAACGGTTGCCATCGACTCGATTTTGGACAAACCCTCCAAAACGCCTTCGATAGGGTTTTCTGGAGTCGTTAGGTTTTTCCAGTTTTCAATTATTCCAGTGGTAGCATCATATGATACGAAGTCGGTAAAAGTACCGCCAATATCGACACCTACAATGTTGTCCTCACGCATAAGGCGCTCCGCTTTTTTATAGAATTAAAATTTTCGGGGGCAGTTCTTAAATTACTTTATGCGGCGATTACCGTGTGGCCACGATTGACGTGGACATTCAATTAATCACAGTTAATACCTATTTTTTTGCAAAGAAACCTACCCCAGTTCGCACCTAGAAGGTCTGTTCCTTAGAGCAGCTTAACGTCCGTTTATGATCTTCACTCTACACAAAATGAAGACTGTGGACTGAAGACTGTGGACAGTTTGCCTTTGGCATCATTTCTTGTCAACTGACCACGCGCTCAAGCACGCCACCGAACGCTGGCGAATGCCCAGGGGGGGGATCTGGTAGATGATTTTATGATTGGCACCCTCAGTTCAGAGGGTCTGGAAAGGAGCGAACCATTCGTCGCTAGAAAAAAATCTAAGTACAGGGAGCGCCTTATCCAAGGACCGGAACCCACCAAATACTCAAGCCTTTCAAGTACTCTCAGGCTGGCAAAACGCGTAGTAGATGAAGGTATTGCCCCTTCGCGAAAACGCAGACACAAAAAAGCCGGTAACCCTTTGGGGTATTTGTTGACCTTGATCGACAAAGCGATTTGGGGTGACTTCAACAGCACTTGGGCCCCCAGTGACAGTGACGCGTCACATGGCCACCCTCCCAACCCATCCGCTAACCGAAACGTGACCGGCTCTTCCCCGGAGCGCCGAGGCGATGCAAACCGCGAAACAGCAAATGAGCCAGATGAAACATTTGCTCAGACCACGCTAGGGCATACAAACCTGACAGCACTGAGTTACTGGCAGTGATCGGGTGTTGCGGCCCGCAACACTCAATCAGAGGCCGGCAACCGTACCGGCAGTGAAGCCTAGGGAGGTTACAACTGCAAAGCGGGCAAACGACCAAGGGCTTTATCCGCTGGATAAGGACAACCGAGTGATCGGATGAACCCGCGACAAATTCAAGAGACTAAAAGCCTTTTTGCTGCCAAAAACCGCACCGCTCGTGAAGTTTCTGATGCTGCAAACCTATTACACGGCAGACTTCAGCAATGGGACTCAAATTCTGGCTTCAATGGCAAAAATCGCCCAATCGTGGTGCTACTGTTTAGTTGATCACTTCTTCGAGAAGTACAGCCAATGGTGCAGGCATCAACACCGCTGAAGCTGGTGGACAGGCGTAAACTCAATAACCCACACGAGGCAGTGCAGGCGGCAGGTGCTGAAGCCGCCCGAAAAGGGCTTGCGGTGTGTACCTGCCCCTATCGCCACCCTGCCATGCGTGCGTCGTGCCTAAAGGGCTTTGCCCAGGAACAGCAACTGCCTCTGGCTCTTTTGGATAGATGAGCTCTCGTCGGGTTTGATTCGTCAAAATCACTCTCTAGAGCTAGACTGTTGCCAATATCACCTCTCAACGGAGACTGACATGAGCGCCCGGCTTTCCCCCATCGTGTCCGAGTTCGAAACCGACGAGCAGGCAGCCAGCTATGACCAATGGTTCCGAGCAAAAGTGCTCGAAGCCATGAACAGCGATAAACCACGTCTACCTCACGATGAGGCCATGGCGAAGGTTCAAGCTGCACTGGAAGAGCGTAGGAAGTTGCGTGCAAATCATTCGGTGGACTGAAGAAGCAACCACCGATCTGGTGGAAATCATCGACTATATCGACCAACGTAATTCGTTGGCAGCAGATGCTCTGCACAGCATGATATTGAGAGCCGTCGAAGGACTTTCTTCGGCTCCCTACTTGTTCCGACCTGGTCGAGTTTCCGGATCTCGAGAATGCGTTGTACATCCAAACTACTTAGTGATTTACCAAATCGGTGAAGAACACATAGACGTGTTACGTATTTTGCACTCCCGCCAGAAATACCCCTGATCAACAGCCTGCCGCTCTTCAATCCTGCACTGATGTAATTCAGGCACATGCCCGGAACTACTTCACTGTGGCGAAAATAGCGCCCAGCACCCTACTCCCATTGATACCCACCCTACCCTCCCGCGACAGTCCCTCTCTGCATAAACGAGAAGGGCCACCCCATGAAGTTGCTGATCATCGAGGCACCCGGCAAGCTGAAAAAGCTCCAGCCAATGATGAAAAAACTACGCCCAGGCGAAGACTGGCAGGTTGTTGCCAGTGGTGGCCATATCCGTGATCTGCTTGAGGATGACCATGATTTGACTGTCTGAAAAACGCGATGTCTTCACGCAAAACTTCCTTGATCCGGTCTGGAGAAAATTCTACTTCTGATGCGTACTTTTTTCAGGGGGGATTACCAAGGCGCTTCTCACCGAATTTCAGACGCAAAAAAGCCGGTAAACCCTGAGGATTTGACCGGCTGTTTTGGTGTTGCATATGGTGGGTCGTGTGGGATTCGAACCTACGACCAATTGGTTAAAAGACTGTTGACGCAAGCCTTACCAAGGCCGCGAAGGATAAGGCTCACCACGCTACACGCTGGCTTCGCAGCCTCTAATGACCCCACATTAGAGGCTACAACCCATGAAAATCGCATCGGTCGTTTCGACCAAAGGCGGTACAGGTAAAACCACCACTTCAGCGAATATAGGCGCGTTCTGTGCAGATGCCGGTCTGCGTACGCTTCTCATCGATCTGGATCCCGTCCAGCCTTCCCTGTCTTCGTATTACCCATTGGCCGAAGAAGCACAAGGCGGTATCTACGACTTACTCGCGTTCAATGAGACGGATTTTTCACGCATAGTGTCCCTGACGGCGATTGCGAATCTGTCGCTGATCATTTCTAACGACATCAATAACCAGCTCATCAATTTACTGCTCCAGGCACCAGACGGCCGCTTGCGCCTAGCCAATCTCATGCCGGCATTCAACGATCATTTCGACCTGATCTTGATTGATACACAGGGGGCACGCTCGGCCATGCTGGAGATGGTCATTCTGGCTTCGGACTTGGTCATTTCGCCTCTGCCACCCAACATGCTCGCCGCGCGCGAGTTTAGTCGTGGAACCCTGCAAATGCTCGACGGCCTTCGTGCTTACGGGCGTCTTGGCTTGAAAATTCCGCCTGTGCATATCGTGATCAACAATTTCGATTTAACGGCCGACGCCCAAATAATCAACCATTCGGTGCGCGAGATCTTCCAGGGCAACACTGAAATCGATGTTCTGGAATGCACCATTCCTGCAGCGGTGGTGTTTCGAGATGCCGCGTCATTGGGCACGCCTGCACACCGCCTGGAATATCGGCAACCCTCAAACCGAAAATCCCCCAGTGCACTCGCTGTCGTTCGCCAACTGGCTATTGAGGTGTTTCCTGAATGGCAGAATCGCTTTGAAGCAATGACAGATAGCGCCGTCAAAGCCCTTGTAAAAAAGGGGTGCTGAGATGCCAAAGCCATCGATCACAGAAGCCACCGACATCACCGCCGAGGTCGTACTCGCGCTAGGCAAATACCATAGCGCCCAAGAATTACGGAACCTGCAAGCAAAACTCACCAGTACGTCCCGGGAGCTCCGTGGATTGACAAAGGGTAATTCCCTGCTCGGTCGGATCGGGGAAAAGCTGAGCCTTGAGCAACTCCACCTTTTGCAAGATGCCGCCAAGCTAATCGAGTCGGTAAACGCCAATTTAGAGCACGCCAAGGAAAAGCGTCAGCGGCGTGAAATTGCAACCCAAGCACTTCAGAAAGACCGCGATAGCACCGCAAAAAAGATGGTTACAGCAGCATATCCTCTGCCCTGCTACACGACTGAGCAGAAACTGGGGGTAATCCGACTGGCTTTGGCCCTGAATCGCATTGGATGCTTTCAATCGTTCAGAACGCCAATGGAACTGTCGCTCAGATTTCAAAACTACATCATCGACACCTCCAAATTCGCTCGCTGGAAAACCCCCAAAGAATTTTGGGAGTACAAGATCTCATCAATTCGCGATGAGTTGCGAAATGGCATTGAACATCACATAGCCGACAATAATGGTGAAAGTGTCCGTACACGGTTTGACGCATTGCGCGCGAAGGCCCAAACGATAATCTCAGCCGCTGCAAACGACCCATATGAGATCGAAACCCTGCGTCTCTGGTCGCAAGCCCTCTCCCCGGCAACAACACAGGAGGGCAACCACTAGTGGACCGCCAAAAAGTTCTCGATCGCGTTGCAAAATGCTTTGCCCTGGCAAACGCCAACGGTGCTTTACCCAACGAAATAGAAACTGCACTGCGTCAGGCCCGAAACCTGATGAAGCAGTACAACCTCGAAGCAATAGCTGTAGCCGCGCACTCGATTGACGAAGCGAGCGTGCCCACGGGGACCCGGCGTGCCCCGCAAGACTGGCTTCAATTATTGGCCATGATCTGCGCTCGGGCCTTTGATTGTCAGCATCTTGCCTACCGCAGTCAGGTGCAGGGATGGTCATTCAAGTTCTTGGGCAAAGGTATTTCACCCGAGCTTGCCGCTCACGCCTATTCGGCTCTTCATCATCAATTGGTGGCAGCCCGTAAAGTCCATGTCGCTCAGCAAAAACGCTGCCAGCTCAAGACCAAGCGACGTCGCGGCTTTCTGTTCTCCGAAGGCTGGCTGAACGCTGTGCAGTGCCGGGTCGCTGAATTTGCAGGCTGTATGGACGATGAAACTCGTCACGCGATCGACGCGTACCTGAATGTTCAACACCCGACGATGACAACGTCAACCATCAAACCCCGCGAGGCTAAAGGCCATGATGTTGGCTCTCTGACAGCAGGCTGGAAACAGGGGCAAAACGTTCAGCTTCATCGAGGTGTGGGTAAGAGCCAGCGCGTCGCGCTACCTGCCAAGGAGTCGGTGAAATGAATCATCTCGATCTTTCGCCGCCCTACTCTGTCGAGGCCGAGCAAGGTGTTTTGGGTGGACTCTTACTCGATAACAGCACTTGGGATCTGATTGCCGACACCCTTGAGGCCTCAGACTTTTTCCGTCAGGAGCATCGGCTATTATTTCAGACAATGACTGGCCTGGCTGCCAAATCCATTCCGTTTGACGTGGTGACGGTGCACAACGCACTGGAAGTGCCCGCCGAGACAGGCGGTCTGGCTTACTTGGGGGAACTGGCCAAGAACACCCCTTCAGTCGCCAATATCGAGCATTACGCCTATATCGTGCGTAACCGCTCCCAACTCAGGCAACTCATGAGTCTGGGTTTTCATTGCTCTCGCGAAGCCACAGACCCGCAAGCCAGTGCCGTGGATGTGCAAGAGTCGATTGAACAGCAATTGTTCGCCCTTGGCCAAAACAAGAACACCTCTGAATTCATCAATATCAACCAGTGTTTGATGACAGTCGTTGAGCAAATTGACCAACACTTCAACAGCGACGCTTGCGTAACCGGCGTGGCTTCAGGTCTTGATGACCTGGACGAGATGACATCGGGGTTTCAGGAAGCAGACCTGATTATTCTTGGTGCTCGCCCGTCGATGGGCAAAACGTCACTGGCCCTCAACTTCGTGGATGCTGCTCTGCAGTCCAGGCTGGACCGCACCGTTCAGGTGTTCAGCGTGGAAATGCCTGCAAAAGCCCTGCTCTATCGCCTCATGGCCATCCTCGGCCACCTTGATCTTGGCAAACTGTTGAAAGGCAGGCTTGAAGAAGACGACTGGCCAAAACTGACCGCCGCCGTGGCGCGCATCGACAATTATGGCGAACGGTTGGTGATCGACGATTCTTCCGGCCTGACACCGACCGCTCTGCGAGCAAAATCCCGGCGTGCTGCCCGACGCTTCGGGCACCCATCATTGATCATGATTGACTACCTGCAACTCATGCGCTGTCCAGGCCAAGAGAACAGGGCCAATGAAATCAGCTCCATCACCCAGTCCCTGAAAGCGTTGGCCAAGGAAATGAACTGCCCAGTCATTGCTTTATCCCAGCTCAACAGAGAACTGGAGCGCCGCCCGAACAAACGCCCGATCAATGCGGACCTGCGTGATAGCGGCGCAATTGAACAGGACGCCGATGTCATCCTTTTCGTTTACCGCGATGAGGTCTATCACCCGCAAACAGAGTTCAAGGGCATTGCCGAACTAATCATTGGCAAACACCGAAACGGTCCTACAGGGACTGTCCGCACTGCATTCATTCCTCACCAGACTCGGTTCGCCAATCTCAGTGCCAATGCCAGTTGGAAAGGGGCGCATCTATGAAAAACCCTACCGTGCGTACGATGGACCCAACGCTTGAAAGCGAATATGCCGAGCCGACCAGCGACACAGGAACGTCGTTGAGCGCCGAACAAGTCAGGATCCGCAACATCATCGGCTCCAGAGAAAACTCTGCTTTTTTGAAACACCTCTTCAGCCCAGGCGTTCAAAAAGCGCTGTATTCACGCTCGGTTATCGACTTTGTCATCGCCTATGGCAAAGCAACACACGCTCACCTGCCCATTGCTGAAGCCACCCGACAACAGTGCTATGAGCAAAAAATCACCGAGGGATTCAGCGTTGAACACGCTAATCAAGCAGCGCAAATCGCCTGGCTCAATGAGTACTTGACTGTCCCTTTCCCAGCTCTCGGGCATGCAGCGCCTGCTTCAGATACCGAAGAGGTTCTTTGTACCCCTACAGCCCCAAAGTCCATATCTCATCGTTTCACTAACAGTCCTGAAGGAGGCCAGTCATGACAGGCCCACTCACCCATTGGTGCCGCCAGTGCGACGCTCACTATCGGCTCAATCAAGTACGTCACTGCATTGCGGCACCGAACTCATTGGACGGTGAGGTCGAGGTCAACATCTGCCCGAAGTGCAGCAGCTATGAGATCGAGGAACTCCAGGAGGTCACCCATGAACAGTAACGCCGCCCTCTTCCCAGCCATTCACGCCACTGCCGACTTTGAAGATTCGGCAGTGGTTCATGCTTACAACGCCGGTATCAATCCCGTAGAGATGGACGCCCTCGCCCAGGTGATTGGCCGCCTGGCGCGTGACCACAGCACCGTGGTACCGGCGAGCATGAAGAAGGAGTTGCAGGCATTTGAACAGCTCGGCTACCTCGCGCTGGCCAACACCACCGGCGCAACGCTGACCGTTGAGCTGCTTTGCAATGGGGCGTTGCTATCCAGTTATTTCTGGTCGATTTGGGTGCCCCGCCACTTGCACAACTGTTCGTTGCAAGTCGTCGTGATGTCCCACCTTCCGTACTCGGAAGAGGCCCAACACTGCAGCGTGGTGTTTCGCGTCCCAGGCTCCCGCGATGCTCGACGGCAATTCCTGCATGACCTCATCACCCGGTTCTCAGGCGAGCAGGCAGAAATCATCGCGGTTCAGGCAGGCAATGCGCTCGCACCTCAAGAGCCTGCGCAGCACATCACAGGCCTGCAACCCAATAAACCAGCTGCCACCCCTTGAAATTGGAGATAACCATGAGCAGTCACGCCCGACGTATCCCTGATGAGAAGTTCGTTATTCGCATGCCGAGTGGGATGCGCCAACAGATCGCGCTGGAGGCGCGCATTAACTCACGGTCGATGAACGCAGAAATCGTCCACCGACTTGAGACGACCTCTGAGCTTGAAGCCGCTCTTGAGCGTGCGCACAGAGTCATCGACCAACTATTGGCCGTTGGCCAGGGTGCCGAACAACCGGGAGCCGGAACATGAAGCCAACGCTGGTTCAGACGATGAAAGAAAAACTGTTGTTGCCCGGCTTCGAGCCTAAAGCCCCTACCGCGCAACGCATGAGTGATCCGATTGTCGATACGCCCATGTTGCTGACGCTGGATGAAGTTTTGCCCTATGACACCAATCCCCGGACCACACGCAATCCTAAATACGACGAGATAAAACAATCCATTCGCCAGCGCGGGCTTGATACCCCGCCGCCTGTTACGCGAAAACCTGGTGAGGATAAATACCGCATCAGAAACGGGGGTAACACGCGCCTGTCGATTCTCAAAGAGTTACACCGTGAAACTGGAGACGAACAGTTCTTCAAGTTTCATTGCCTGTTTCGGCCATGGGATGCGGTTCGCGGAGAGATCATCTCGTTGACGGGGCACTTGGCAGAGAATGATTTGCAGGGTCAGCTTAAATTTATCGAACGGGCTGTTGGGGTCGATAAAGCGCGAGTGTTATATGAGGAAGAGTCGGGTGAAAAGATTTCACTGCGTGAACTCTCTCGACGTTTGGGAAGTGATGGATACCCAATCTCAGCCTCTCATTTGAGTCGAATGCAGGACACCATACGCTACCTGCTGCCCGCTGTTCCGGGAGTGCTGTATTCAGGCCTCGGTATTGATCGAGTAACCAGGCTTTTAGGATTAAGAAAATGCGCACTCACTAGCTGGGAGCGCAATTATGAAGAGAATGGGCAGAACCTAAAGTTCGACTCAATTTTTCAAGAAGTGCTTGCTCAATTCGAAGGTGATGCAGAGGAGTTTCAGCTATCACGTTTCCAGGACGAATTGGTTGATCAACTTAAAAAACCATTAGGCCTCACCTACGAAAATGTCCTGCTGGCTATCACTCAGAGCCAGGATGAACTTCGGCGTTCGACACCTGTGATCGAGCTACCCAACGCCCCCCTGAACAACCCGATCAGCGAACGACAATTAGTACCTGAAACGCTTTCCAGTACAGATGACACGCCCACTGCCCCCGCAAATCTCAACGCGATTGAACAGACTCAACCTGATATAGAGCCGCCTCAGGCATTACCGCCCCTGAGCCCAGAAGCTCAACAAACCCGGCTGGAGGGGCACATTGTCAGCCCCGTCTCGACCTCTGCCAGAGTCCTTAAGGTTAAGCAGCAACTCGCAGCCATCGAAGGCGAAGAACTCCCGGACTTCAACGCCAACGCGTTGGTGGCCATTCCCGTGCAAGCCGGTGGTCTACACCCCATTTCCGATCTTTGGTACATCGAACGTGAAATCGATACGCCCGATCAACTCCGTGGACATATCGCGCAACTGGCCCAGGAAATCGTCAGCTCAGTCAATGCGCCGGGTGACATCCAGGTCATCCAAGGGGGCATTGGGTTCAGTTACCGACATCCCGAACAAGAAACTGACCTTACGCCCACCGCGCAACGCACGTTGTTGTTGCTCCAGTCCTTGAGTGGCTCGATGGCCCTTGTCCTCAACCTGATCCAGCAAAAGCCTGAATTGCAGCTTGATGCATTAGCCGATTTCGAGTTCGCCGCAGGGCTTGGCCAACTGCTATTGGGGCAGCCCACCACCCAAGACCAACACCCCAATGACACAGGCCGACTGAGCGACGGCGCACTGGTAAAACTGTTTCGTATCGTTCGTTTAGCCAGACACCTGATAGACCTGGAAATCAGATCATCGACAGATCCTGCACTGCCCACTGAGTGTTGATTGCGGGCGCTTATCTGAAGGAGTCCTAAATGTCCAAGACACCTATCAACGAAGCCATTCTGTCTCAGATTCTGCATAACATGCGTAATGGCCAGCTTCGACGCTGCATTGATATGGGACTAGAGCCGGAAATACTGGCCCAACTCCAGCAGCCTTCGGTATTGAGCTTGTTGCTCAATACAACCGTGTCCTGGTGCACCGTAACCATTAATGGCGAGTTAGTGAAAAGGCTGCTGACCGGAGCCCAGCGCTCAGATGAGGAAGTTCGCATGATTGAGCGGGCGCTTCGTCTGGGTGCCACGACTCAGATGCTGCAACAGTTCTTCGGGCTGTCGCCTCAGGATGTTGCTCTGCAACGCCTGATGATGGGCGTAACACCACGTCGGGGGCGGTGGCGCGAGTTCAGTGAAGAGATGGACACTCATCTCTGGTACCGCTGGGTTCACTTGATGAATGAACATCAGGTCGACCTAGAAGACAGCATCTCCTTGCTCGACATTGCCATGCTAGTGGCCGAAGAACTGAATGCACCACAAGAGGCTGACGACCCCAGCGAAAGCCTCAGCCTGGCCGTTATCTGGAGCCGTATCCGAAGCTGGATCAAGGACGGCCTCTATCCTCCACCCCCCGGCGATATCTGCACCTTACGAACACGCTCATTGCTCACCGCTCAAACTGAACGGCAGCCAAGGCCTGTCGCGACATCCGAGGACAGTGAGTCAGAACCATGAAGTATGCCCAGCTATCCCTGACAACACTTTTAGACTCGGTGACTGGCCACCTTGAGGCCCATCTGCATCAAAAAAAGCAGCATTCCAGCCCCGACACAACGATCTCTCAACCCTATGCAGGCATCATTTTCAGTGGCAACCCTCATGAGACCGTACCTCGTCGCCTGCTTCTGGATGATCGACTAACACCGCTGGAAAGAAACACCTGGCAGGTATTCCGGCTGCTGATTAACGATGATGGCTTAACGGCGTTCCCCACGTATGACCAACTCCGGCCATACCTGGGCATGCAACCCGGCAAACTGGCATCGAGAGAAACCATCTCCAAGGCATTAGTGACGTTACGTCTCACCCGCTGGCTCAGTTTGGGCCGACGCGTACGCAATGATCTCACTGGCCAAGTACAAGGCAACGTCTACCTCCTGCACGACGAACCCGTCACACCTGCTGAGGCCATGGAACTCGACAAGGACTACTTGCAGCTACTTGCCCAATCCATGGAGCACCCGACGAAAGTGATCCGTGAAGTCGCGGCGATCACCTGGAAAGAATTTGCAGCCGACCCCGATGTGGGTCAGCGTCTGCCTAGCCGGCTCGATATTGTCGAGAGCCGTCTGAACGAACACGCGTGGGTCAAGACCCAGACCGAAACTGCTTTGTCGGGCCCTGAGTTCGGCATCCGAACTCAGCAAAATCCCCCTCACTTTTCACCGAGTTCGGATACCGAACTCAGCGATTTAGCCCCTCGGGAAGATACTTCTACCCTCAGTTCGGTATCCGAACTCAGTGGAGAAACGCGGAGTACAGACTTAGTTCGGATTCCGAACTCATATAGTACGTATACAAATACAAACAATGATGTTTGTAAAAGCTTTGTACATACGCCGTCGGCCTGCGATGAAACCTCGGCTCAATTTCTTGAAACCCTGCACCGCCTGCCAGCGGACCAAAAAATGAGCGCTCTGCAGGCAATGCAAAAAATTCCGCCTGAGTCGAGACCAGGACTCATCGCGCAATGGGTTCACCGCTGCGACTCGGGGGGCGTTCGAAACCCTTTGGGGTATTTGTTGACCCTGATCGACAAAGCGATTCGGGGTGACTTCAACAGCACTTGGGCCCCCGGTGACAGTGACGCGTCACATGGCCACCCTCCCAACCCATCCGCTAACCGAAACGTGACCGACTTGGCGAAAGTCAGGCCTGATCTGCCTGCCAAGGAACCGGCTCTTCCTCGGAGCGCCGAGGCGATGCAAACCGCGAAACAGCAAATGAGCCAGATGAAACATTTGCTCAGGCCACGCCAGAGCATACAAACCTGACAGCACTGAGTTACGGGAAGTGATCGGGTGTTGCGGCCCGCAACACTCGATCAGGACCCGGCAACTGTACCGGCAATGAGCCGGGTGTTGCGGCCCGCAACACTCAATCAGGGTCCGGCAACTGTACCGGCAGTGAACCAGGTGTTGCGGCCCGCAACACTCGATCAGGACCCGGCAACCGTACCGGCAGTGAACCGGGTGTTGCGGCCCGCAACACTCAATCAAGGTCCTGACACTGGCGAAAAAGAAACAATAAATACCCTGCTGTCCAAATATCTATTTCTTGCTGCGCCTCCTGAAACCTGGTTGCAGCATGGCCATGTCACTCCTCACTTTAAGGAAAACATGAACCATGGCAGACAATTATCGGCTCAACATCGGTTCACTGCGCAGTGATGTGAAGCTCACGCTTCACACCCACCACGCAGCCCGGATCTGGATGGGACGCCCCAAGAACGACCTCAAACCGGGCATTATCGGGTTGTCCGGTTTTTGCTCCGTCATTAACCGCATGTCACGCGGAGCCCAACAGGACGACCCGTACTCCGATTGGTGGATGATCCTGCTGGAAGACAAGATCAGTGAATCGAAGGAGGCGTTACGAGCCATCGAAGAACGACTTGATACCGCAATGGCCTCACTGCCTCCGGCCATCAGCATCAGCGAAAACCTCTCCATTCAACCCGTCAGCCTTCCGCTCTACATCTCCAACCCCATTGGCTTTCAGGCCGTGTACCTGCTGACGGGCTACGACGAGATTGTTCGACGCATCTTGCTGGCCCAGCACGTCGGCCTGGTCGGACGCCGTGACATGGAGACCTGGATTGATGAAGGCGCAGCGGTGCTGCGCAGGCTGTTTGGGCTGGCTCAGGTCTACAAGTACTCCGGCGCAGCGCGTGACGACTTCGCCGCCAACAATGCCAAGGCCGAAGCCGCACGCAACCTGTACGGACGATACGGTGAATTGCCGCAGGACATCCTGGAAGGCACCCGCCGGTCAAACTTCGCACCGCCCATCATTCGCGGACAAGAGCCCGCCGAGACGGATGAACCGTTTGACGACGCCGTCGAGGAGTAATGGACATGGGACAGATAACCGCCAACGACCAATCGCTGAAACACACACACTTTCAGCCACTGCAATCAGAAGCCTTTCAGCGCCTACAACAGGCAGCCTCACTAAAAGGCCTTTTAAAGCCTTTTAAAGGTAAGGGGGAGCTGGACCAATTTGCCCAGTTATGCCGGGCTCAAGAGTCGGGACTAAAAGCACTTGCCCAGGACGTACTGAACCAGGCCCGTCGATATCCGTTCACCCTCGTGCCCGTCCGGCTGACCGAGCAGAACACCCAGTGCGGCACCCAGTTTCTTAGATGGCAACGAGTGACTGATCGCAGGATGGGCGTGGGTGTCTGGGCCGAGATGATCGCTTCCCCAAGAACACCGGAAAGCCTGTTGCAGGACCTGTACACCATGGAACTGCAGCGCATCAGCCTGAACATGCAGATGAGCCTGATCCACTCGATGGTGAAGCAGGCCACCGAGTGCTTCGAAAAGATGCACCACGCAGAGGCCGTCTACGTCCATCGCCTGCAACAGTTTGTAACCCACAGACAACAACAAGCGGAGAAGCCAGCATGACGATCAAAACCCCCAGTACTCGGACCAGCACCCACGACGTCAGCGTCACATTCGTCGACGGTAAAGCGACCACCACAAGCCTGGATGTGGCGGCTCACTTTGGTAAGCGACATGACGATGTTCTAAAGCGTATTCGCACCTTGGAATGTTCCTCTGAATTCACACTCCGCAATTTTGCGGAGTGTTCGCGCGCAGGAGCAAACAACAAACCCGAACCTTTCTATCGCATGACTCGCGATGGATTCACTTTTCTGTGCATGGGGTTCACTGGCAGAGAGGCCGCAGTGTGGAAAGAGTCATACATCAATGCCTTCAACAAGATGGAGCAAGTCCTGATTGAGCAGCCAGAAATTCTGGCCCAACAGCATCTACTCAAATTCGCGCTCAAGACGCTCGAACTGATGCGCGACAAGTCTTATGGCATACCGCCCCGGCCAAGCACAGAACAAGTGCTACAAAACTACCTGGCCGTGGAATCACTGGATCAGATCTCGCCCGAACAACATCAACAGGCACTCAACTTTCTGCAAGGTCAGATCATCGGTGAAGGTGCGGCGGCCATCACCCTGCCAGGGGTCGCCGGTAGCTCCCAGGCAAAAGACCTGCTCTATGGCTTGCTGCGATCGGCACACGATACCGAACTGTTCTTCAACTCGTTGTATGACAGCAGCCTCGAAAAGCTGGCCAGCGAGGCCTACAAAAATCATATGGCCGGCAAACTGGCCGAAACATCCCGGCATGCCCGAGACCTGCTCGCTTACATCTCCAGCCATGCCATCCGCGATCCTTACCAATACAAAAAATCAACTCACTGAGGGCTACACCATGGGCACGCCCGTTCAAGGCTGGGAAGGCAATATCGGCTCAACACCGGAGTTCAAGGAATTCCCCAATGGCAACAAAGACCCGCGCCGGCTCGTGCGGATCAACGTCTACTTCGACAACTCGATTCCGGATGGCAAAGGCGGTTATGAAGACCGAGGCGGGTTCTGGGCAAACGTGGAGTGGTGGCACAAGGATGCCGAGCACTACTCCCATTTGTTTCAGAAAGGCATGCGTGTGCTGGTGTCCGGTCGGGCTGTGATGGACCGCTGGAAAAACGACGACGGTGAGTTTGAGGCGTTGAAAATCCAGGCCAGCCGCATCGCAATACTGCCGCACCGCGTCACCCTGGTGAACCTTGCACCTTCCCAAAACCAAACCGCGCAACAAAACAACAAAACTCAATCGGCATCACAACCAGCTCCAGGCCCGGATAGCTATCCAGATCCTGACGAGCCGTTCTGACAGCGGTCTTAATTTTCGCGCCATGCATGAAACTGTCGGTGTTGGGGGAGACGATTCATCGTCTACCCCAACCCTTATTTGAGATCGCTCAATGGTCGGAGTCACTGATGGATGATCATCAACATGATCCAACCGGGTACGTCGTAGTTGTCGCAAAGCATCCCGTTTTAGGCAGAGTTTTCTGGACGTACGTCAATGAAAGCAACGTGAACGCACCTGACTACTACGGACTCACACTGCACCTGGAACATGCATCGTGGATTCCTGCTGGATGGCGCCAAGACCAAAACCTTTCAGGCAAATGCGGTGTGAGAGATTTGCACGCTTGGCAAGCTCAAGGGTTCTTGGAGAGTGTGCTTGATGAAAAACGTTTGGGGAGCGAGTACAGGATCAGCTTTAGCGCCGCTCACCTGGTTGAACTGCATCTATCTGGAAGCCTGGGGAGGTTACGACTGCAAAGCGGGCAAACGACCAAGGGCTTTATCCGCTGGATAAGGACAACCGAGTGGTCAGATGAACCAGCAAAAAGCTCAGAGACTGAAAGCTTTTTTGCTGCCAAAAAATCGCGCCGCTCGTGAAGTTTCTGATGCTGCAAACCTATTACACGGCAGACTTCAGCAATGGGACTCAAATTCTGGCTTCAATGGCAAAAATCGCCCAATCGTGGTGCTACTGTTTAGTTGATCATTTCTTCGAGAAGCACAGCCAATGGTGCAGGCATCAACACCGCTGAAGCCGGTGGACAGGCGTAAACTCAATAACCCACACGAGGCAGTGCAGGCGGCAGGTGCTGAAGCCGCCCGAAAAGGGCTTGCGGTGTACACCTGCCCCTATCGCCACCCTGCCATGCGCGCATCGTGGCTAAAGGGGTTTGCCCAGGAACAGCAGATAGACCTTTTTTTCTAGCTGTGGCCGCTTACCATTGGCACCGCAAAAGCTCAAACGATCCGTTTGGGTCAACTTGAGCAGCCTACTGATTGACACGCAGACCCCAATAGCCGAAAGTCCGCCTTAATAGCGCCCGATCCTCTGGAGCTGGCTTGTCCAGCTCTATGTTTGGGCCTTCTTGTTTATGGGAAATGGAAATTGCAGCAGCTTTCGCCACCGAAGCCATTCCAGACCTACACCGATCTAGTTGCGTTTCCACGGCAACTGTTCGGTATCTAACAAATTCTCTGCAAAATCTAGCTTTCTATTTGCTCGTCATGAATAGCCCCGTGCACCACGCACCCATTTCCCATTGATACCCACCCTGCCCTCCCGCGACAGTCCCTCTCTGCATAAACGAGAAGGGCCACCCCATGAAGTTGCTGATCATCGAGGCACCCGGCAAGCTGAAAAAGCTCCAGCCAATGATGAAAAAACTACGCCCAGGCGAAGACTGGCAGGTCGTTGCCAGTGGTGGCCATATCCGCGATCTTCCGGTCAAAGGTCAGGACGACAGCATGATCACCACCGGGGTACGCAAAAACTACACACCGGTTTACGAGATCCTGGATAAAAGCGCCAAGGCTGTGCGCACCCTCAAAGCGGCGGCAAAACAGGCGAGTGAAATTTACCTGGCAACCGACCCTGACCGTGAAGGGGAAAGCATCAGTTGGCATATCCAGCAGGTGCTGGGGGTCAAGGACTACAAACGCATCACCTTCAATGAAATCACCCTGAAACGGGTTGAAGAGGCCCTGGCCACCCCTCGTCAAATAGACCTGAACCGAGTCGCCTCACAAGAATGCCGTCGTGTACTGGACCGTTTGGTGGGCTACCTGGTAACTCAGGAACTACGTCGCCTCATGGGCAAACCCACTTCAGCCGGTCGCGTGCAATCACCTGCCGTTTTCCTCGTGGTGTTGCGCGAACGCGAAATTCGCACCTTCCAGGTGGTCAATCACTTTGGCGTGCGCCTCAACTTCGAGGATCCCGCTCAGGGGATCACCTGGTACGCGCAATGGCAGCCTGTCCCGGATTTTGCGACTAAGGACTTTCCCTATGTTCAAGATACCCACCTCGCCCAACTCGCCGCCGGCACTCGCAACGTGGTGGTCGAAACCTGCGAAGACCACCAAGCCGAGCGCTACCCGCCCGCGCCGTTCATTTCCTCCTCGCTGCAACAAGCTGCCAGCAACGCCTTGAAGTGGGATCCGGACAAAACCATGCAAGTGGCCCAGCGGCTGTATGAGCAAGGTGTCATCAGTTACCACCGGACAGACAACCCCAATGTTCCAGACGAAGCCATGGCGGATATTCGGGCGACGGCCGGTACTTTAGGCGTAAACGTAGTCGCTGCTCGACGCACGTTCAAGGCGGCTGAAGGGGCCCAGGAAGGCCACCCGGCAATCACCCCGACCTACTGGTCAAATGCCTCTGCCGGTGAAAACGACGAGGAAATGGCACTGTACCAACTGATTTGGACCCGGGCGTTGGCCAGCCAACTCGAAGCCGCTGTCTACGACGTGCGTACTGCAAAGCTACTTGCCGTAGGTCCCGGCGGTAAACCGCTGCGCTTTACTGCGACAGGTAAAACACTCTCCCATCCCGGCTGGCTGAAATTACTCAAGGGTGATGACACCGACGACGAAAGTGACGCAGAAACCAACAACCCGGTTCCCGCGCTTACTCCAAAACAGATCCTCCCGGTGCACCACGGCGAATGGCTGCAGAAGAAAACCCAACCGCCCTCACGCTACACCAAGGCCAGCCTGATCAAGGAAATGGAACGGCGCGGCATTGGTCGCCCTAGTACCTTCGCCTCCATCCTGAAAAACATCACCGGCAAAGGAATGATCGAAGAGAAAAGCCGCAAGCTCGTACCCGCCCCTTTGGGCGAAGAAACCATCAGCAAGCTCGAAGGGTTCTTCAGCTTCGTCGAGCTGGACTTTACGCGGGAGCTAGAGCGCGACCTGGACAAAATCGCCCAGGGTCAGGCCACCTATGGTGCTGTCGTCGAACGGCTGCATAAACGCCTGGAAGAAGAACTCTTACAGCAGCGTGGGCAACCAAGCGTGCCCATGGCGTCAGCCACTCGGCCTGCTCAAACAGGTGCCACTTACACCTGCGTCAAATGTAATCAGCCCCTCGCCCGGCGGCAGAAAAAAGGCGACGGTGGCTATGATTTCTGGGGCTGTACAGGCTACAAGACGAATGGCTGCAAGGTTAGTTATCCCACTTTGAATGGCAAACCGAACTTCGAAAAGCCAAGGGGGTTTTAGCGGACAGACGACAAAACAAGGGGATAACGCATCGATACTATTGCTCTGCAGACTCAAATTATCTACATTAGGATCTACGGACATAACAAGGTGAGCGCAATGACAGTAGCCCTTAAAGCACAGGCCTTCACCAAAGATCAGTGCGTGACCGGTCTTCGCGTGGCTGTAGGTATTCTCGAAAAATGGCATGCATCGAGTGAACAAGCCTGCCGTATCCTGCGTATCTCTCGCAGCACCTATACCCGCGCCAAACAGCGTGATGCCGATTGGTCTGTGGGTCTGGACTCCGATCAGATGCAGCGGATCAGTTTTGTATTGAACATTCATGCCGCCCTTCGTCTTGTTTTCGATAATCCCGAAAACGTCTACGGGTTCCCGACAATGGCGAACGACAACACGTTCTTCAATGGCCGCACGCCACTGGAGATCATGTCGCAGGGGGATATGATTTCCCTGTACGAAACCTTTCGCAGGATTGATGCGCTGCGTGGGGCGCAATGGTGATTTTGAATGATTTGGCCGAGTTGACTGGCGAGCTGGTATCGGCTTATCGGCTAGTCAACTCAAAGTTTCCGCCCATTGGCCTGTTTGACGATGTTGCCGATGCCGATGAGTTTGAAGCCCTTTATCAGATTCAAGCATTGACCAATCCCAGACTGCAAAATGAAGTCGGTCGCATTGAGTTAATACCGCGCACAGAGATCCCGTTTGGTATCACCGGCTGCTCTTATGCGACCGCCCCGTTCACTCACGTCAACCCACAGGGTTCGCGCTTCAGTGACGGTAGCTTCGGCGTGTTGTACCTCGCCGCCACGATGGAAACGGCCTTGGCGGAGGTACACCATCATCAGCAAACGTATTGGGCCAAAGTCCAGGGCCTTAGCTACGAGCGCTTTGTTTTTCGAGGGCTGTCCTGCTCGTTCATTGATCACTCCATGAAGGACACAACAGCAATCCCCATGAGCGATTCAATCTACGACCCCGACGATTACACGCACTCTCACGCCCTGGGAAAGGCCGTGAAAGATGCCGGATACTCCGGACTTCGGTACAACTCAGTACGCTTGCTAGGCAACCACTGCTGGGCGCTCATGACCCCCAAAAACGTCTTGTCCATTGTGCAATCTGCCCATTACGAAATGATCTGGAACGGGCACATCACCGGCGTGAATAAAATCAGCGAAGCCTGAGCACGGCAGTTTCCCCCAAGCCCCCTCTGATTCAAACACTTTGGGCATAACCTAAATCACTCCCCCAGGCGTTATGCATTAACGCTGGAATACCATCACCTGCCAATCAGACATTCACCCGATAACCACAGAGGACATCAGGGTGAATACACTGAAAAGGCGACCCGCATCAGAACTGGTCCTGCTTGAGCCCAAGTTGCAGAAGTACTCAGAGCGTCAGATTGCGGTCGCACAGACATGGGCCCTGCATTTCAAGCTGGCCCCCACAACGTTGATTCCATTCATAGCCCACTATCTGGGTGCAACGTCCCATACCCGCTGTTGGTGTGTTCGGCTCGAAGGCACAGATCAGCATCCACAGCCCGTACTGGCCAGAATGGGTAATCGCCTCCAATACTTCGATGGCCAAACGATCAGGGCTCGCCAAATTTACCCACGGGATCGCGTACACAAGAAAAAACCTTCTGCCCAATCTGCACGGCGGCTAATACTTAAATTTGAACAGCGCTGGTTTGAAGCCCCGCTGCTGACCTCATTCTGCAAATCAGCGAGAGAAGTCGCAAAGTCTCTGGCAACTGATGATTTGGGAACATTTGGCCGCAGTAGCTTCAGTTCGATGCTCAGCAATAACCGTTACTTCAACCCTCGCACCCGGTTTTACCTCACACAAATAGGCAGCACCCTGAAGCACTTTTGCCAGTGCCTCGACCAAGAGCTGTTGTTCGCCATTCGGTCAGTCCAGTGCCCTTCCCCAGCACTCTATAACTGGCTCGCTCAGGGCGATCGCCAACGTCGCTTACAAGCGCTGAAAGCCCAACCTGTGTTGGTCCCACTATTGATCGTGGGAAACCAAAGCCCATGGCCCTGGCCTTGGGACACTCATCGACAAACGTACATGAATAGCCCTTGGGACACGCTCCAACGCTGGAAGCCGGTAAATATCAACGACGATTACATATGCCCCATTAATGACTGCCTCATCGGTCATATTACGGACACCGGCCTTTCCCTCATCGACACCTTGGCGTGGCTACTGCAAGTTCCACCCATGTCCGTACGCTACCTGGGCCAGCAACGCGTATTTGATACGGGAAGTGCGTTGAACCGTATCAGCCGCGAAGGCCCCGACAGCGGCTGGAACGCTCTATTGGTGGGCGCGTCACTGGGCAATCGTCGTCCCAGAACCAAAGCACATTGGAAAACCTTTTTTGCGACACTGAGCAAAATTCCACAACACCTACGGGAACAGACAGCGGATTTGAACACGCTGTTCTCAGGATGCCCTACCGACTGGTCAGACCCTGGCTGGCCCAAGATTGCAGCGAATCTCCAGGATCTGAATGAAGTATTTAATAACCTTGCTCCCGACAATGACCCCACGGTTCACGAAGCCCTGCAACGCATTAAACAGTTCATCAGCAACGCCTCGTACCACCAGATCGCCAACCTGGTGGAGGGCTTTCATCAGGCACTGATAGACATCCGCATCACACTGGATGAATCAGATCCTCATGCACAAACGGATTCATTGACGTGCTGGTCACCGTTACTTTCGACCGACACACCCATCGTGTGCCCAAACGGGCTGCACATCATTGAACTGAAATGCCCTGCCGATCTTGATGCTGAACACCGGGCGCTGGGCCATTGCATTCAAAGCTATGACTACAGTGCCTATCGCGGTAATTGCCGCTTAATATCGGTCCGACTGGACGGCCAATCATTGGCCTCGGCCGAGCTTCAATTGACCGCCGATGAAGAGATGCCTGCCAAGTGGAACACCAGGCATCTTGAAACCACGCAACTGAGGGGACGGGGCAATCAACTACCCCGATCCGGCTCACGCGTAGAGCGGGCTTATCAATGGTTTTGGTCACAGGTCCAAACGGGGGCAATCCCCGTGAACCTCGAATGGCCTGACATGACGCACGCCATGCCCCGCTATGCCCGTCGAAACCGAAAGTCACTGCACGCCCGGGCTTGCGCCGAATGGATCAACGAGCGTTTGGGGCGGAGATGAATCTGTTAAATACTGTCGCTGATGCTGTTGGCGCTTTTAATGTGATCGGTCTTAGCTCAGTGAGGCAAATGAGTTCTTTGCCAAATGAAAGTCTGAACCACAACAGACGGAAATAGGGGCTGCTTTCGGCCAAAAGCGGGCATTGAGGAGCGTTCTATTTCCTACACTCCCAGGGTCTGTAGCCGAATCAGCCACAAAGGAGCTGCGATGCTTGTTTACAAATATATGACCTTGCAAGGGTTAGATGCATGCCTGAACAATAAAACGATCAGGTTCACGAAACCGGTCAACTTTAACGACCCCTTCGACTGCGCAGCTGCGGCAGCAGATGTGGCTGTGGAAGGGTTGAACATACACACCGCTGGCTCGACCAATGCCGACAAGCTTTTCAGTATCAGAAATGGAATAGGCATCCTTTCCCTGACTCGAAACCCGCTCAACCCCTTGATGTGGGCACACTATGGTGAGAATCACAGGGGAGGCGTGATTGCTATCGACACCGAGGAGGCGGGCCTCGAATGCACAGAGACAAACATCATTCCTGCCAGCGCCGGCAACGTGATCTACACGACCGTCAGGCCTAGCATGGATGGCGACCATATTCCTCGCCACGGCGAAATCACGGCACAGCATGACAGGCTGATGCTTGAAAAGCTGTTCCTCTACAAATCCTTACATTGGTCATATGAAGAGGAAATCAGGGTGGCACGTCACGTTGACCCCACGCGACAAGTACAATATCAAGAGTTCAAGATTCCTAGCTCCGCCATTAAAGCTGTCTACCTAGGAGCCAAATATTTTCATGCCCTGGTAGATGATGGGGACCGCCAGTTACCGCGAGTTTACTTAAAACACCGAAAATACGATATCTACCGTTGTCGTCTAGATCGCAAGACCTGGGACCTACATGCAGAGCGATATGATCCCGAATTGCCTATCGCTTAATGCAGCCGGTCGCCAAGGGCCTGCATCGCTGCAAGCCCTTGAGCCGCTTCTCGCCTGTCGCGACCGGCAGCAAAGGGTCGACTTCTGCCAATCAGGGCCACCCAGTGTGCTGGTCAAATCCGATGCAAACGACTGGTCAAGTCGAATGCAAATGAGTGGGCAAGTACAATGCAAATGGGTGGTCAGGTGGAGTGCAATTACCCACAATATCCGCGATGCAGATTCAAAATCTCACTAGCCAACAATGAGTACCCTCAGTTGTCCTCTACCAGACGATGCAATCTTTGCCTTAAACGAGCGCTCATGACGGAGGACCACCTTTTCCCTCGCGGACTGGTTCGACCAGGTCAGCGACGCGTCACCAGAATTCTGCAGAAAATTGATCCCAACTTTCGCGGCCATAGAGCAACATTCCTTGCCCAAAATGGGGTCGTAAAGGCGACGCTGTGTTCGGACTGCAACAATCGCGTCCTGGGCGCGGAACTTGATCCGGCATTGATCGATGCCTACAGGGCAGCATCGGCAGTTCTGGATAAGGGTCGATTCCCGGTGGTGGAGCCGATTCAACTCTCTGGCATCAACGTCAACAAGGTTGCTCGGGCCGTTGCCGGGCACTTGATCGCACTGGACGATAAAGCACATCCACGGCACCGGATGATTCGGCGTCTTAGACGGTTCGTGCTGCAGGAGAGTGCTGGTCTACATCCGGATTTACGCTTCCACATGTGGCTATATCCATTCAGCCGCCAGGGGATGCTTAGTGACCTGCATCATGCTGAATTTGGCACGCCTTACGACACGCTCTGGATATCAGCCTTTAAAACGTACCCTCTCGCTTTTGCCTTCAGCACCGAGGTTCAGAATCCAAACTATCGCTTGCGTGGGGTTATAGATCTCACGCAGGCCATAACCCTGAACACAAGTGCTCTCTATACGGTGCGGATAGAAGCGAAGCCTATCGTTCATAGTAACTGGCCATTCGTCCCCCACAAAAATGGTGCAATCCTCACCGGGGAGAACGGAAGCGTTACTACAACTCCGTATCAGAACCAGAGGCTGCAACGGTAGATCTATCGGGTGATAGATGAAGGTGAATCCCGCTCCGTTTTGTAGAAAACGCGAATCCGCTTTTGGCCCAGAGTGTGTACAAACGTTTTTCAACGCGATTGAAGTCCAAAGTAGAACTGAAAATCGCGTCTCTACGCAAAATCCAGGTAAGGGCACGGTAAACCCATCTGTTCATCCCCGCTAAGCCCCGACATGGTGGACACCTTTTTAAGTGGACACCTTTTCTGGCCTTTTAAAGCGGATCCCCCATGCAGCCAAAACGACGCTCTTACACCAAGATTTTCAAA
>NZ_JASLGE010000107.1 GCF_030150285.1 Pseudomonas sp.
ATTAGAGAATACTAATTCTTTTCTATCTTCTAAAGGTATATCCATTGCGTTTAATGGGAAGAATACATTATCATGCTGTGGTTCTTGACTAATGTTCATTATATTAGTTTTCCCGTAATCTTCTCCAAGTTTTAGATTAACAAAGTTATCTTGTAATGTAACTCCTGTTTCTTCTATTGTGAATGCGTATAGTTTATTATTCTTTATTTTAATTGTAGTAGTTGAAACTTCTGCCAAATGATTTAATACATCTCTATATGTATAACTAGCATTCGCCCAATAATCGCTCTTTATAAGCGTGTTAGCATTAATAGGTATATTTGTATCAACTTCTAACTCACAAGCGTTAGCAACCTTTAAAAGTAGGTTTCCTGCGGTAATAGGGAATACTGCGTTAATATCTTCTTCGTTATACTCTCTTTGCGTTTGAACCATTAAATCATAACAAAGTAAAGTAGTTTCTTCCGAACCGTTATCGTATTCACTAGCCATTATTATGAAGTTTCCGTAATCAATCGTTTGTATTTCGTTATTCGCTACACTCTCATGTCTTAACATACGCTTGAAGTTTAATTTCTTTTGTACTGAAGTTCTATAATCTCCACGAACTACTAACTCGAGCATTACTGCGTTTGTTGTATATATACTTCCTTCGCTTGTCATTTTTAAATCCTTGACTGTAAGGCTTTCGTTAGTATCTAACAATGTTATCTCTTTTATATCGTAATCAAGTGTGGATTTCTTTAGTATCTCGATTACATTTTTATTGTTTGTTATCAAATTCTCATCTCCTATCAGTCTGGATTATGTACCACTAGGTCTATCGTTGTTGTATCAAAGTATTGGTCTGAACCATCATCATAAAATCCTTTATAACTAATCTGGTAATTACCTATATAGTAAACTCTACTTATATTAGTCATTGTTTCAGGATCATAATACGATACATTAATAGCACTCTTTCTAGTATCTTTAACAAATTGTCTTACTTCTTGTCTGTCCTTAAATACGAGAGTGATATTAAGGTTCGTATAGAACCCTAATATACTTCCGTACCATTTCCCATTATCGCTATCTCTGCCTGAACCTTCTTTCCAAATTTGATCTTTACCAACTTTATATTCAGTAGCGAGATATTCTTTTCCTTCTATCTTAAATAAGTGCATTATGCTAACACTCCATTCATTAAAATATTTCGTTTCTTCTCTTCTTTCACTGTTGCTGTCGCTAATACACTTCCATCAAGCACAACATTAACAACACCCATTCCGCCACCGTTGCCAAGTCCGCCATTAGCGTTCGCTAAGTCTAGGAAGTCGTGTATCCATTCTGTGTTATTTTGTAAAGGAACAACTGCTTCTTTACCTGCTTCCCCTACAATCGCTGTCATAGCACCACCTGTAACATATGTACCTTGTGCTAATCTTGGTATAGGATTAATGTTTATTCCCATACCGCCAAACCCAGGAACCCATGTAGGTATTTTTATTCTATTAAGTCCACGAATGAAGCCATTCAGTAAATCTATCATGAAGTTTAATGGCAATTTAACAACATTGACAACTGCCCCAAAAATACTTCTTACCATGTTCACTAGATTTTCCCAAATTGAACCCCATTGACCTGTAAAAACACTTCTTAAGAATTGAATTAAACTCTTAAATATACTTATAACACTATCTACGATACTAAACACTATATTTAAGAAACCACTTATAATACCGCCTATGGTTCCGAATACAACTGCGAATACTGGTTGTAAGTTATTTAATAGAAACCCTACGATAGGTGCAATAAAACCGTTGTATAATTCCATAGCGAATAAAAACAGTTCTGCTAGAAACTCAAGTACATTTTGTACTACATCTTTTAATGTATTGTCCCATACATCTTTAAAGATTTCTAGTATAGGACTTATTATAGTATCTATGATCGCCCATAATTCAGTAAATACTTTAATTGTGCTATTTACGAAATTAAAGAAACTATCTACTAAATCTTTTCCGTATTTTTTCCACACATCTTCAAATATACCCCACATATCAGCCCATAATTGAACTAGGAAGACAAATAATGGTCTGAATGTATTAAAAATTCCATCTACAAAAGAGTTGATACTACTCAATAGTGTTGGTGTCCATTTATCAGTGGCATCCGCTATATCTTCAAACATCATTCTATAAAACTCTACTGCACTAGCAAACCCCCTAATCAAGTGTGGTAACATTTCATCAAAAGTTAATACAAGGTTATCCCAAACATTAGCACTGATCCCTGCCATTAAATCGAATGAGTTTTTACCTATTCTAACAAAACTATCAAAGAATGATTGAACTGTATCAGTTTTCCAAATATCTTGAAACATCTTGCTTATTAAATCAAATGCCTTTGTTATACCGCTTATGTCTGGAGTTGGTATTATCGGTGCTGGCATATCCATTCCGCCACCGCCACCACCTGCTCCATCTAGGTTATCTTTAGTCTTACTTGTCGCTATATCTGCCTTATCGAACGCTGAACTGAACTTCTCTGCTTCTTTCCTTGCTTTCTTTGTATTACCTGCAACTCCACCTGTGTTTTTACTTGTTTTCTTTGCTAATAAATCTATACCAAAGAACGCTTTAAGAATTGCGTTTACATAACCGAATACAGTTGCCATTAAGTTAGCGATATAGGTTATAACAGGTGCTAAAGCATTGGATAGAGCGTTACTCATAGCATCTATATTTGCCTTTACTTGTCTTGCTCCTGCATCATCACTTTGTAACCACTGATTAGATAACTTCCTTAATGTTTGATATGCTGTCCTAATAGAGAATAATGCTAAAGCATATTTACCTAATTTCATTATACCTTTAGATATTCCGTTACTTATGTTACCAGCATTTTTAGACGCTTCTTTCATTGAAGCACTAACTTTTTTAGTTTCATTATTTAAAGAACTAGCACTAACAGCGGAATTATCTAATCTTGAACTTATTCTATCCGCTCTATTACCCATGATCTCATAAGATATAACTTGATTATCTAATATCATATTTTGATTTTGTAATTGAGATGTAAGTTTGTCTTCATCTCCTAAAGAACTTATAACTTGTGCTAATCTTTCGCTCTTTAATACCGCTTGTTCGTAATCTTGTACACTCTCTTTAATTAGTTGATTAAATTGTGCTTGATTTATAGATCCTTCTTGTAGTTGTCTATTAAGTGTCGCTTGTTCTTGTATAGAACTACTTCTAACACCTTCTTGAAATTGTAACTCTATTTTAGCACTTTTTATTTCGCTTAACTTCGCTTCAAGTTCACTAATTTTATTCTTTGTCTTTTCAATAGTGTTACTCGCTTTTTGGAATTGTTTATCTAGGTTATCAATATCAATGTTCATACTTTCAGAAACACTATCTCCGCTTTGTTCCGCTTTATTTTTTAAATCTTCTAACTGTTTCTCTGCTTGTGCTATACCAACATCAACATCAATTTTGATACTTCCATCTGCCATAGATTAAACCCCCTTTCTTTCTTTATTATATTTCTCTTTTTGTTCTCTCATATGCTTATCGAATATTGTTTCTTTGTATTCCACTTCTTCATTCTGTTTAATTGCTATTTTATCCTGGAACTTCTTGAACTCTTTACGCTTATCTTTAGATATATCTTTTAATGGTGTACTTCTAATCTTTACATAGTTAGCCATATTGCTATCTTTTGATAGACTACTAACTAAATCTAGGAAGTCACTCCAAGACAGATACTCCATTTTCTCTATTTCTTTATTGAATTCTCTCATTATATCCATTTTATATACTGGATAATCTTGGATTAAATCTTGGTGTACCTTTTCTTTTTCATCTACTTCTTCATAATCCTTACCGTTCCACATTATTTCGCTTGCTTTTACTACTAACTTTTGATCTATTGGAGCATTACTACCAAATATAGTCTGTACAATGATGATAGCACGCTCAAATTCATCTTCTTCTTGCTCTAGTAATTTAATTGTATTAAGTATGTTCCTGTAATCATCATGTATATTATATATTTCGCCTTGAAACTTAATTTTTCTAGGCTTAACTTTGCCTATAAAGTCCATTATTCTATTTCTTCTATTCCGCTTGTGTCTACTTCAACAGGCTTATACTTGCCTTTAGAAGCGATTAATCTTTCTTCTAGGTTCTTGTCGCTAATAACTTTAAACTCCTTTAAGAGTGGCTCTAAACCTTCGAGAAACTCGAATACTCCCGTAATGCTCTTAACTCTAAAGATTTTATCCGTTGAACCTTTGCCGAATAAATGGTCTATACTTTCATATGTCGAATTAATGAAGTCAATCATTACATCTAATAATCTTTCATCTGCTTCTGCTTTATCTAACTTCAAAGCCTTTATAACTTTTTCTTCTTTTTCCATTTTCTTTTGTGCTTCATCAATGGTATTGAACATTCTCTCGACTTTTACAGGTAACTCTATATCTGTTGTGTCAATGTATATACTACCGTTAATAACTTCAATCTCAAATGAAGTACTTGCTTCTTGTTTTAAACTATATTTTTTCATGTTATGCTCCTTTATGTAATAAAAATAGGGAAGAAATAATCTCCCCTATAAAACGAAAAGTTTTATTTCTATTCTTCTACTGAACCTGCTGTAAATTTGAAACTCATAGGATCATAAGTGATTGCTACTGTTCCTGCTTTAGGAGAACTATTGAAGTTGATTGTATAACCAATTCCTAGTTTATCTTCAGCACTACCACCAAATGATGTAATAGTGATACCGATATTAAATTCTTCTCCTGAAACTGAAGCGGGTTGTTCTACATCACTTTCATATAAGTTAATTGTAATTAATTGTCCACTCGCCTTAGCACCAATTCCTTGTTCTTTTCTAATCTTATCTAAAACAGGGAATAATGGATCATCTGTGTATACCATTTGTTCAACTGATTGTGACAAAGTATAACCTTTATTTTCAGTCATTCCAGATTTTTGCGTAACGAATTTTAGCGTTTCTTCATCCGCTTCATATTCGATACTTGCTTCTTGTACACCCCAACCGAATAGCGTGTATTCTTCTAATGCTCCAATTTTAATCGCTTGAAGCAATCTTTCTCTACCTTGTGATTTTTGAAATGCCATTATCTCAATTCCTTTCCGCCTTAATAAGGCTCTATATACTCTAATTCTAATATAACAACATATATCCCTAATTGATTATCGCTTTCAATTTGCGATAAAAAAGGTGTCTGACTTATACTAAAGTCTGTTGCTATTCTTCCCCTACTTAATTCAGGGTAAATCTTCTTCTTGTTATTGTCTTTTATGTAGTAACTTAAATCTTCTAAAAATTGTCCGTTACTCAACATCTTAAATATATCTTCTGTATATTCAAATACCAAACTATATGTATATGCTTGTGTTTTATATTCGTTCCCTAGTACATCTTTATTAACTACCCCATTATTCATAACAGGATTAGGACTAACGCTACTTTCATTTAATTCTGATTGTAGCCAGTCGATAGATGTCCAATCATCAGCACGGCCTTGACTAACTAGGAACTTATCTAAATAATCTAATACACTTTCATTTAATGTTTTCATTTAAAGCCCCCTTTATTAGCCATTCTCTGCATACTTGCTACAATTTGATTACCATTACTTGCTATTGCTCTTTCTACCCACCTAGAGCCACGAACTGGAGCACCTTTAAAGTTAAAGTCATCTCCATACCACAATTTGCGCGCGTAAGGTGTATTATACTCTATCGCTCTACCACCTTCTATTATAGTAGCACTTCTAATTAAGTATCGTTCTCTTTCAGGTGTATACGGTTCACTAACTTTTACAATCTCATTAGCAAGGAACAATCTCGCTTTATCAGGGTAACCGTGATTATTAAGTATAGCAATAGGATCAAGATTAATCTTAACTCTTGTCATTTTAGATATACTCCGTAATGACCTTCAATAACTATACCGTAATCAATATTTTCATATGATTGGATTGTTCTTTTTCCTGCTGTTTTTTCAGGGATAGCATTTAATACATCTCCCTTAACAATGAAATCATCTTCTTTCAAAGTCCAATAGCCTACCTTATCGATAAGTTTTACATATTCTTCTTCCGTAACATATCCTTTAACACTTCTCGGTATAGATACATACCCTTGATTATCCGTTACATGGTTCTCTGTTCCTGTTTTAACACCTTGCTTATCTTGATAGTGAACACCCTTTATAGTGTGAGTGTAGTAAGTTAATCTTCCGCGCTCATTAATAGAGTTGATAATAGTAATTGTGTGTCCATACATACTATAACCCCCTAAAGAGTAATCGTGTAACAAGTAAATGTTTTTTCATTATACTTCTTTGTTCTTTAAAGAAATCTTGTTCTAATTGCGATTTCATGTCTTTATCATTGAATGTAACGCTATGATCCTTGACACTCTCGCTCTTGATACCTTTAATATACGCTTGATTGCTTGTTTTAGCCATTTCTAGCGTTGTTTCATAGTTCTTAATACTATCTATCATTTCGCAAGTCGCTAACTTTAGATTGTCTTTAAAGTCACCTTCTAAAACTTCTTCATATTGTCTAAT
>NZ_JASLGE010000058.1 GCF_030150285.1 Pseudomonas sp.
GTTGGCGGTGTTCATGTCGTGGGTACGACGGCGGTCATCACCGGTGTTCTTGCGCAGCTCGATGAACTCTTCGATGTCCATGTGCCAGGTTTCCAGGTAGGCACACACAGCGCCCTTGCGCTTGCCACCCTGGTTCACGGCCACGGCGGTGTCGTTCACTACTTTGAGGAACGGCACAACGCCCTGGGATTTGCCGTTGGTGCCCTTGATCCACGAACCCAGCGCACGTACAGGCGTCCAGTCGTTGCCCAGGCCACCGGCGAATTTGGACAACATGGCGTTGTCGTGGATCGCGTGGTAGATGCCCGACAGGTCGTCCGGCACGGTGGTCAGGTAGCAGCTGGACAGCTGCGGGCGCTGAGTACCGGCGTTGAACAGGGTTGGCGTGGACGCCATGTAGTCGAAGGACGACAGCAAGTTGTAGAACTCGATGGCGCGGTCTTCTTTTTGCTTCTCTTCGATTGCCAGGCCCATGGCCACGCGCATAAAGAAGATCTGCGGCAGTTCGAAACGCACGCCATCCTTGTGGATGAAGTAACGGTCGTACAGGGTTTGCAGGCCCAGGTAGGTGAACTGCTGATCACGCTCGTGGTTGATCGCCTTGCCCAGTTTTTCCAGGTCGAAGGTGGCCAGCACCGGGTTCAACAGGTCGAATTCGATACCTTTGGCGATGTAGGCCGGCAAGGCCTTGGCGTACAGGTCAGCCATTTCGTGGTGGGTGGCGCTGTCGGCCACTTGCAGGAAGTTCAGGCCTTCAGCACGCAGCGTGTCCATCAGCAGGCGGGCGGTCACGAACGAGTAGTTCGGCTCGCGCTCAACCAAGGTGCGGGCGGTCATCACCAGGGCGGTGTTGACGTCGCTCAGCGCAACGCCGTCGTACAGGTTTTTCAGGGTTTCGCGCTGGATCAGGTCGCCGTCAACTTCAGCCAGGCCTTCGCAGGCTTCGGTGACGATGGTGTTCAGGCGGCCCATGTCGAGCGGCGCGAATGTACCGTCGGCGCGGGTGATGCGGATGGACGGGTGCGCCTGCACGGCGTCTTGGGCCGGGGCGCGGGTGGCGCGTTCCTTGGAGCGGGCATCACGGTAGATCACGTAGTCGCGGGCCACTTTTTGCTCGCCGGCACGCATCAGGGCCAGTTCAACCTGGTCCTGGATTTCTTCGATGTGGATAGTGCCGCCCGATGGCATGCGGCGCTTGAAGGTGGCGGTGACCTGTTCGGTCAGGCGCGCCACGGTGTCGTGAATGCGCGACGAGGCAGCTGCTTGGCCGCCCTCAACTGCGAGAAACGCTTTGGTGATGGCGACGGTGATCTTGTCATCGGTGTAAGGGACGACGGTCCCGTTACGCTTGATCACACGCAATTGGCCAGGCGCGGTCGCAGACAGATCCAGAGTTGAATCAGGGCCCTGCGAGTTCTCGCGAGTTGTGTCGGTTTGCATGGGGTGTCTCCACATTCTCTATGTTTATTTGGGCACTTTCGATGCCCACCGTGACGTCCTGAAGCACTACAACCGGCGTGAACCGGGCATAACCACTTCGGGACGTACAGAAAGGGGGTTGAAGCCGCTTCCGTGCCGAAGTTTTGGATTCGCGCGTGCTGCCGCAAACCGTATTCCTTGTGAGTGACAGTATTTCTACTGCAACACTCGGGCCTATTTCCGGCTTTCAAGCCGGAAATCGACTGTCATCCGCACGAGCGGTTTGGACGTTAAAAAGAGCGTTTGGTTTAACCCGACAGGCGCGAGAAAAGGGCTTGAAATTCTCGTCTGAGTTGTGTTGGGTTTTTGGCCGTAAACCCTATATGTAGGGTTTTTTGGCGGGGCTAATACAAGATATGTGATTTACAGGGGTTGCGCAAATGCGACCTGTGGATAACTCTGTGTGTAAATTGTGTGTGAATCCCTGAAGCTCCATGTAGGCCGCATGGCCCCGGCTTTTTGCCGTTTGTCACCACGATGAGCGGGACTAAAATGTTTGCGCCGCATTTTGAGGGCGCGAACCCTACCATAAAAAACAGCGCTGTCCGAACGCATTTTGGAGCGGGCCTAAAGATAGGAAAGGTCAAGCGAAAAAAGCGCCAAAGAGGGGTCGCCAAGGCCCCGAAAGGCCTTGGCGAAAAGGGCGCGAAATTACAGCAGTTCGAAGCTGTTTTGCTGAACGTTTTGCGAGTCCAGGCCTATGTACACCTCGAACTCACCCGGTTCGGCGGCGTACTTCAATTGCGCGTTGTAGAACTTCAGGTCGTGCTCGTCGAGGGTGAATTCAACGACCTGCTGCTCGCCGGGCTTGAGCAGGATTTTCTGGAAGTTCTTCAGTTCCTTGACCGGGCGGCTCATCGACGCCGCGACGTCGCGCAGGTACAACTGCACCACGGTCTCGCCTTCACGCTTGCCGGTGTTTTTCACCGTGACGCTGGCGGTCAGGGTGTGCCCAGGCTTCAGGGTCTTGGCCGACAGGCTGACAGGCGAGAGGCTGAAGTCCGTGTAGCTCAGGCCATAACCGAAGGGGTACAGCGGCGTGTTGGGCTCGTCAAAGTACTGCGAGGTGTAATTGCCCGGCTTGCCCGGTGTAAAGGGGCGGCCAATGCTCAGGTGGTTGTAGTAGCTGGGAATCTGCCCTACGGAGCGTGGGAACGTGATGGGCAGCTTGCCCGACGGGTTGTAGTCGCCGAACAGCACGTCGGCAATCGCGTTACCGCCTTCGGTGCCGCTGAACCAGGTTTCCAGCACGGCGTCAGCCTGTTGCTGTTGCTTGTCGATCGACAACGGGCGGCCGTTCATCAGCACGAGCACCAACGGTTTGCCGGTGGCCTTGAGCGCGGTGATCAACGCCTGTTGGCTGGCCGGAATATTGAGGTCGGTGCGGCTGGACGACTCGTGAGACATGCCCCGCGACTCACCGACCACCGCCACGACCACATCGGACTGCTGCGCGGCCTTGACCGCCTCGTCAATCATGACCTGCGCCGGGCGCGGGTCGTTGACCACTTCCGGTGCATCGAAATTGAGGAAGTTGAGGTAATCGACGATGCTTTGATCGTCGGTAATATTGGCCCCACGGGCATACATCAGTGAGCCTTGTGGGCCCATTGCCGTGCGCAAGCCGTCCAGCACGGTCACCGATTGCGCGGGCTGACCGTTGGCCGCCCAACTGCCCATCATGTCAATGGGGGCGTTGGCCAGCGGGCCCACCAGTGCGATGCGCGCCTGTTTGTTCAGCGGCAGGGTCTCGGCCCGGTTTTTCAGCAGCACCAGGCTTTTGCGTGCCACCTCCCGTGCCTCTTGGCGGTGCAGACGGCTTTCGGCCTGGGTGTCGGCCGGGTCATCCTCGGCCTTGCCGATGCGCAGGTACGGGTCGGCAAACAGGCCCATGTCGTACTTGGCCCCGAGCACTTCGCGCACGGCGTTGTCCAGGTCGCTCTGCGGCACCTCGCCCGATTTGATCAAGCCGGGTAACTCTTCGCCGTACAGCGAGTCGTTCATGCTCATGTCGATACCGGCCTTGATCGCCAGTTTGGCGGCTTCACGCCCGTCCTTGGCGACGCCGTGCTTGATCAGTTCAAAAATCGCACCGTGGTCACTGACGGCAACGCCCTTGAAGCCCCAGTCCTTGCGCAGCAGGTCTTGCATCAACCACAGGTTGGCGGTGGCGGGTACGCCGTTGATCGAGTTCAGCGCCACCATCACGCCCCCCGCGCCGGCATCAATCGCGGCACGGTAGGGCGGCAAGTAGTCCTGGAACATGCGCACCGGGCTCATGTCGACGGTGTTGTAGTCGCGGCCGCCTTCAATCGCGCCGTACAGGGCAAAGTGTTTAACGCTGGCCATGATGTTGCCAGCCAGCGCGGGCGACGCGCCCTGATAGGCCTGCACCATCACTTTGGCGATGCGCGAGACTAAATAGGTGTCTTCGCCAAACCCTTCGGAGGTGCGGCCCCAGCGCGGGTCGCGAGCGATGTCGACCATCGGCGCGAAGGTCAGGTCGATGCTGTCGGCGCTGGCCTCTTTGGCGGCAACGCGGCCGCTGAGGGCGATGGCGTCCATGTCCCAGCTGGAGGCCAGGGCCAGGCTGATGGGGAAAATGGTGCGATGGCCGTGAATCACGTCATAGGCAAAAAACATCGGAATTTTCAGACGGCTGCGCTGGGCTGCGTCCTGCATTGGGCGGTTTTCGGCGCGGCTGATGGAATTGAACGTGCCGCCGATGCGGCCGGCGGCGATCTCCTTGCGGATCAGTTCGCGGGGCATTTCAGGGCCGATGCTGATCAGACGCAATTGGCCGACCTTCTCCTCGACGGTCATTTGCTTGAGTAACGCTTCCACAAAAACCGCTTTGGGCGGGAGCGGGGCAGGCGGGTTTTGGGCCCAGACAGCCTGACTGGCCAGGCTGATGGCGAGGCCCAGCAAACACATAATTCTCATCAAGGTCTTCTACGCGGCGGCTCACGGAACGCGAGGGCGGCCCACGTTCGTGCAGCGATGTTGTTCGGGGGGGATGTCTGAAAATACTCGCCGCAAAGAATTGACCTATCTTTACATGAGAATATTCCTACATTTGAGGGTGTCTTTTAGCTGATTCGCCACTGCCAATCCAGTGGTGCACAGCGATATTCAGTCGCGCGTGGGAGTTTTCTGCGCTATTAGGCTGTCCATGTACTCAATCGATTCGTTTCGGAGCGTCATAAGCATGACCACACACAGCGTTAGAGCCCTTAGCTGGAAAGTCATCGCCCTGATGGCATTGAGCAGCCTATTGGCCGGGTGCGGGATTAATACCATTCCGACCCTGGATGAGCAGGTCAAGGCGGCCTGGTCGCAAGTACAGAACCAGTATCAGCGCCGCGCCGACCTGATCCCCAACCTGGTTGAAACCGTCAAGGGCGCGGCCAGGCAAGAGCAGGCCACGCTGACGGCCGTGATCGAAGCGCGGGCTAAAGCCACCTCGATTCAAGTGGATGCCAGCACCCTGGACAATCCGGAAAAACTCAAACAGTTCCAGGACGCTCAAAACCAACTGACCGGTGCCTTGAGCCGCCTGATGGTGGTGTCGGAACGTTACCCGGAGCTGAAGTCCAACCAGAACTTCCTTGCGTTGCAATCGCAACTTGAGGGCACGGAAAACCGCATCAGCGTGGCCCGTCGCGACTTTATTCTTGCGGTTGAGCGCTACAACACCGAAATCCGCACCTTCCCGGGCCGTCTGTGGCATGCCGTGATGTACAGCGACTTACCCGTACGCCCGACCTTCGAAGCCACCACGCCGGGTGCTGACCAAGCACCCGAAGTGAAGTTCTAACGTGTCGGCGCGAGCTTTGCTTTTAAAGATCAAAAGATCGCGAGCAAGCTTGCGCCTACAGTCTCAACCACCACACGAGGTGTTGATGCGCGTATTAAAACCGGGTTTGGGCTTGTTGCTTTGGCTCTTTATCACTACCGCACAGGCGCTGACGTTTCCGACGCTGAGCGGGCGGGTGGTGGATAACGGGCAGATGCTCGACCCTGCCACCCGCCAACAGTTGACGCAAACCCTGGAGGCTCACGAAAAAGCCACGGGTGAGCAAGTCGTGGTGGTGACAGTGCCAGACCTGCAGGGCACCCCCATTGAAGAGTTCGGCTACCAATTAGGCCGGGCCTGGGGTATCGGGCAGAAAGACAAGAATAACGGGGCACTGCTGATCGTGGCCCGCGACGACCGCAAACTGCGGATCGAAGTGGGCTACGGCCTGGAAGACCGCCTCACCGACGCGCAGTCGTCAGTGATCATCAACCAGGTCATCACCCCGGCTTTCAGGGCGGGTAACGTTAGCCAAGGCATTCGTGACGGTGCCGCCGCCATGCTCCAGGTGCTGGGCGGCACCCCATTAGCCGAGCCGGCTTACGCCAGCGGGCAGGGCGGCGGCGATGACTTTATGGCGCAACACCCCGGTGTGGTGGTGCTGCTGTTTTTACTGTTCGTCGCGGGAGTGGCTGTGTGCCAATTCCTCGGCATTTGCAACGCGGGCGGTGGCGGCAGCTCACGTTCCGGCGGTTTTGGCGGGGGCGGCTTCGGGCGTGGCGGCGGTGGCGGTTTTCGGGGTGGCGGCGGCAGTTTTGGTGGCGGTGGTGCTTCGGGCGGCTGGTAATTCAACTTTTAAACGGGCATTGAAACGTATGGCTTTACTCACACACGCGCAAAAACGGCAGGTCGAAGAGGCCGTGACCCGCGCCGAACAGCGCACCGACGCAGAAATTGTCACCGTGCTCGCCCCGCGCGCCGATGACTACAGCTACATCCCCTTGCTGTGGGCCAGCCTGATAGCCCTGGCCGTCCCGGCGCTGGTGCACTTTATCAGCAGCGACATGACGATCTACTCCTTGCTCATGCTGCAATGGGCCACCTTTGTCGTGCTTAGCCTGATCTTCCGCATCCCGGTGTTGACCACCTTCCTGATCCCGGCCCGCGTTCGCCACTGGCGGGCCAGCAACCTGGCGCGGCGTCAATTTCTCGAACAAAAACTGCACCACACCCAAGACCGTACCGGGGTGCTGATCTTTGTCAGCGAAGCCGAACGCTACGTCGAAATCATCGTCGACGAAGGCATTTCCCGGCACCTGGACAACAGCGACTGGGGCAGCATCGTCAACGACTTTGTGCGCCGAGTGGCGCTGGGGCACACGGCTGAAGGCTTTATTGCGTGCATCGACGCCAGCGCCGAACTGCTGGAAAAACACATACCGAAAACCCAAACACGCAATCAATTGCCTAATCGGTTGGTGGTGTTGTAAAGACCGATTGTTTGCTTTTGAAATCTCCGACATTCACCCGGAAAGTGTCGGAGGTTTGTGTAATTAAGGTGTGGTTTCATTCTTATGTATTGATAAGCAAGTTCCTTGTCTTCTGTGGTTTTTATTTGTTTGATGTTTATTTTATTGGTTTGTACTATTACGAATTGTTATTTTTATAAAGAGTGACTAGTTTGTGGCTGCGCGTGGCGCGGCGAGTGGTGCCCGAGGTGTTCAGGGCTGCGGTTTTTTATGTGTATGTAGTTTTAACCGTGTTGTGTGCTTTATTTACGATGTATTTTTCGTTGAGGGGGCGTGTCGAAGAGCGTAACTCAAGTGCCTTTGCCGCGGTGGTTGGTGGGTTTTTAGTGGGGTGGATTAACAAAGTTAGGCGTAAAGAGAATTTGAGTTAGGTGCTTTGTAAAGGCGGGTGAGTCATGAAGGTAGAAAATGATCTGAAAGAAATAAATGCACAACGTGTTAATGGCGAGCTTGATTGGGAATTGAAGTAGATGACGAATGTAAAATACAGCTCATATTACTTCGCGCCCAAGCCCTTGAAAATTACCCCGTGCCCCCAGCCCCTAACCTGCTTAAAATAGCGCCCATTCCTGTTCTGTTCCCCCTCCTGCATCCCGAGGCACCTTTTTCAATGTCAGTGACTGCTACCACCGCTGCGTCTGTGCCGGATCATCGTGCGCAATTTTTGAACCTGCTGGAAACCGGGCTGGCGCAAAATTCGTTTATCAAGCTGGTGCTGGCCAAGTATGTCGGCCCGGAAGCCGAGTTGCAGCGCATCATCATTAAGCAGGTCACGGTCAAAGAGCAGCCTTGCCTGTCGTTTGTGTACCGCTATAAAACCCGTGATATCACCAAGAATTTCCCGCTGGGCGAGGGGGTGGCGGTGGTCGCCGGGTTGTTGCCCGAGGCGTTCAAGAATGCGCATTTGCTGACGCTGACCGATGAGGTGCAACTGGAGTACAGCAAAAAGGGTAAGAGCGCGCTGTTCAAGGGTAAGAGTCAGCAGGCCCGTGAAGTACCGTCGGCGGGGCATAACCGTGAGAAGAATCGCTTTGTGGATTTGACGCGGCCGTTTCTGGCGGACTTGGGCGTGACCAATCAGCAGCAAGAGCTGATACCGGCGATGTCGCGCAAGTGGAAGCAGATCAACAAATTTATCGAGGTGTTTTCCCATGCCTTGAGCACGTCACCGCTTGCGCTCGATCAGCCGGTCAAGGTGGTGGACTTTGGCTCGGGCAAGGGCTACCTGACGTTTGCCATCCACGATTACCTGCGCCACGGCCTCAAAGCCGAAGGCCTGGTCACGGGGGTTGAGCTGCGCGAAGACATGGTCACGTTGTGCAATAACGCCGCGCAGCGCCTGGAGCACCCGGGGCTGAGCTTCCAGCACGGCGATGTACGCAGTTTTGCGCCCACCCCCATCGATGTGATGATCGCCCTGCATGCCTGCGACATTGCCACCGACTATGCGATTCATATGGGCATCCGCTCCGGGGCCGCGATCATCATGTGTTCGCCGTGCTGCCACAAGCAGATCCGCCTGCAAATCCAGAGCCCGGCCTTGCTCAAGCCCATGCTGCAATACGGCTTGCACCTGGGCCAGCAGGCCGAAATGGTGACCGACAGCCTGCGGGCACTGTTCCTTGAGGCCTGCGGCTATGAAACCAAAGTGTTTGAGTTCATCTCGCTGGAGCACACCAACAAGAACAAGATGATTCTGGCGGTCAAGCGCGCCGAGCCGGTGGACCCAGCGCCGTTGTGGGTGAAAATCCAGGAATTGAAGGCGTTCTACGGCATTCAGGAGCATTGCCTTGAAACGTTGTTGCAGGCCGATGGTTTGCTGAAGTAACGCGGTAGGACGCATTCTGGCGGGTACGTAGTACATGGCTATTACCCGCACGGGCGCTCAGGGCGTACCTTGGCTACTCTTGTTGGCCCACGTACCCCTTGAGGAGCATTCACCATGGCGGCAAAAAAAATCTTGATGCTGGTCGGCGATTACGTTGAAGACTACGAAGTGATGGTGCCGTTTCAGGCGCTGTTGATGGTGGGTCATCACGTTCACACGGTGTGCCCCGGCAAGGTGTCGGGCCAGACCGTTCGCACCGCCATTCACGATTTCGAGGGCGATCAGACCTACAGCGAAAAGCCGGGTCATCTGTTTGCCCTGAACTTTGATTTCGATCAGGTCAAGGCCGATGACTATGACGCGCTGCTGGTGCCCGGCGGCCGAGCGCCTGAATACCTGCGCCTGAACGAAAAGGTACTTGAGCTGGTGCGTGATTTCGACAAGGCAGGCAAACCCATTGCGGCGGTCTGTCATGGCGCGCAGTTGCTGGCCGCTGCGGGCATTTTGGCCGGGCGTGAATGCAGCGCTTACCCGGCGTGCGCCCCGGAAGTGCGCCTGGCGGGCGGTACCTACATCGATATCGACGTGACCCAGGCCCATGTGCAAGGCAACCTGGCCACGGCACCGGCCTGGCCTGCGCACCCGGCGTGGCTGGCGGGTTTCCTGGGGCTGCTCGGCACCACCATTACCGTGTAAGCAGAGGGCGTGACCATGTGTGAGCTGTATGTCAAAGCCGACCCGATTCTTTACGAGTCGCGCTCGCGTTCCTTGCGTATTTGCGGCGTGGTCACCACCTTGCGCCTGGAAAACCAGTTTTGGGACATTCTGAGCGACATTGCCCAGGCCGATGGCATGACCACCAATCAGTTGGTGGCCAAGCTGTATGAAGAGGTGATGGATTACCGCGGCGAAGTGGTCAACTTCGCCTCGTTTCTGCGTGTGAGCTGTACCCGCTTTCTCAGCCAGCGCAGGGCACCGGCCTTGAGTGTGGTGTCGCGTTCAGGCTAAGCCAGCGCTGCTTCCCGGTTCAGGCTTCGACCGGCACCGCGTGGGCTGTGTAGCCCAGCGGGTGGGTTTTTGAGTTAAAGAACCGTAGCGTCAGCTTGGTGTCGGCAAACAGGCTGCTGTAGTGGTTTTTCTGGAAGCGGATAAACGCTTCGCTGCGCGGGTAAATGGACAGGCACAGGGTTTTTAGCGGTGCCTGGCGCAGGGCATCAATCAGGTGCCGGTCTTGCTCGCCCAAGCTGTGGCCAAAGATGCACAGCGCGTCTTTATGGGTCATTAACTGCTGATGGCACCAGGACAAGTAATCGCATTGGCGAATCGACTTGCGCTTGTCATCACTGCTGCTTTCGCTGACAAACAACGGCACATCGTCCAGTGCGCTAATGGAGTGATTGATCGCAAAGTTGCTGAGCAAAGTGGGTTCATTGGCGATGATCTTGCGCGCCTTGCCTTCCTGGTTTTTGACCAGGTGCAGGCCACCGTGCAGGTACAGCACACGGGTTGCCCGGCTTTTGGCTTGCACGGCGGCGGGTTCGAATGTCCCGTGGGGCGTGCCGAATGCGTCGGTGAATGCTTTCGGGGCGTGCATCACGGCCCACGGCGTCAGCAAATCATAGTTTGAGCAGTACACGGTGGCGTAACGCGCCAATTCTTCGTTCCAGCAGCCCAGGGTGTCAGGCCGCATCAAGCGCCATGGGATATGCACATCTTGCGTGCAATTGATCAGGGCTTCTTTGATGGCGTAGTAGCGCTTGCGCGGTGAAGCAGAGTTGATCGCCAGGGCTTTGTTGACCTTGCTCGCGGTTTTGAGCGCGCTCAGTGTGTGCTCAAAGTTACGGGTGCCCAAGGCTTCGAAGACGCTGAGTTCGGTCTGGCTAAGGGGCTTTTCTGCGACGGTTTTGGCTTTTTCAAACAGCGAGTCGTAATAAAAGTCATGCCATACCGCCATGCTTGCACCGTTACCCAGCAATAGCCCGCTGCACGGCGTGCGGGTGCGAAGGGTGTTCCAGTCTTCTAGTTCGGCATCAAATTCCTGGAATGGGGTCATCGCAAGTATCGTCTCAAGGCGGGGGCGGTGTAGGACTTTATCACGCTCAAGCGTTGAGCTAGATCAACATTACGGTAGGCCGAATGGGTGATGCTGTAGGGCGTGATTACGCCCATGACCCGCCAAGAGGACTCGCCATGACCAGCACTTTCTTTATTCCTGCCGTAAATATTATGGGTAACGGTTGCCTGGATGAGGCCATGACTGCGATTCGCAATTATGGTTTTCGCCATGCATTGATTGTGACGGACGCTGGGCTGGCCAAGGCGGGCGTTGCGACGCTGATCGCCGAGAAGCTGGCGTTGCAGGACATTGAGTCGGTTATTTTCGACGGTGCCAAGCCCAACCCCAGCATTCTCAACGTGGAGTCGGGCCTCAAGGTGCTTAAACAGCATGACTGCGACTTTATTGTGTCGCTGGGCGGCGGGTCGCCCCATGACTGCGCTAAAGGGATTGCGTTGTGTGCCACCAACGGCGGGCATATCCGCGATTACGAAGGGGTTGATCGCTCAACCAAGCCGCAACTGCCGCTGGTGTCGATCAACACCACCGCCGGTACGGCCAGTGAGATGACCCGTTTTTGCATCATCACGGACGAAGAACGCCACGTGAAAATGGCCATTGTCGACCGTAACGTGACCCCGCTGCTGTCGGTCAACGACCCTGAGTTGATGGCGGCCATGCCTAAAGGCCTCACCGCCGCCACGGGGATGGATGCCTTGACCCATGCGATTGAAGCGTATGTGTCGACGGCCGCCACGCCGATCACGGATGCCTGCGCGATCAAGGCCATGGAGTTGATCAGCCAGAACCTGCGCCAGGCCGTGCGTGAGGGCAAGGACCTGACCGCGCGTGAAAACATGGCCTATGCGCAGTTCCTCGCGGGCATGGCCTTTAACAATGCGTCGCTGGGGTTTGTGCATGCGATGGCGCATCAGTTGGGCGGTTTCTACGACTTGCCGCACGGGGTGTGCAACGCGGTCTTGCTGCCGCATGTGCAGACGTTTAACGCCAGCGTGTGTGCGTCCCGTTTGACCGATGTGGCCCATGCGCTGGGCGCGGACGTGCGCGGCCTGAGCCCGGAGCAGGGCGCACATGCCGCCATCGCAGCGATTCGTGCTTTGGCCAAGGATGTTGAGATCCCGGCAGGGCTGCGGGACTTGGGGGCTAAACTGGAAGACATCCCGGTGCTGGCAACCAACGCGCTGAAAGACGCCTGTGGGTTTACCAACCCGCGCACGGCAGATCAGGCTCAGATTGAAGAGATCTTCCGTAACGCGTTCTGATGGCAACATGGCCCTCGCCCCAGTTTTCTGCTTTTTGCGCAGACCTGGGGTGAAGGGTTTAAATGACGCCTAAAAAAAACGGCCGGGTTATTCACCCGGCCGTTTTTGTGTCTGGCTTAGCCGTGCTTATTGCACTTCAACGGCCAGGCTGTCGCTGATTTTCTTCTGCCAGATCGCCGGGCCGGTGATGTGCACCGACTCGCCTTTGCTGTCGACAGCCACGGTTACAGGCATGTCTTTAACGTCGAACTCGTAGATTGCTTCCATACCCAGTTCGGCAAATGCCACCACCCGCGATTTCTTGATGGCCTGAGCCACCAGGTACGCCGCGCCGCCGACGGCCATCAGGTACACGGCTTTGTGTTCCTTGATCGCTTCGATGGCAGTAGGGCCGCGCTCGGACTTGCCGATCATGCCCAGCAGGCCGGTCTGGTCGAGGATCTGACGGGTGAACTTGTCCATCCGCGTGGCGGTCGTCGGGCCTGCCGGGCCAACCACTTCGTCGCCCACCGGATCAACCGGGCCTACGTAGTAGATGAAGCGACCCTTGAGGTCGACCGGCAAGGTTTCACCCCTGTTCAGCATTTCAACCATGCGCTTGTGCGCTGCGTCACGGCCGGTGAGCATTTTGCCGTTCAGCAGCACGGTTTCGCCCGGCTTCCAGCTTTGCACGTCTTCCGGGGTCAGTGTGTCGAGGTTGACACGGCGGGCCGAAGGGCCGGCTTCCCAGACGATTTCCGGGTAGGCGTCCAGCGGTGGCGCTTCGAGAGCGGCCGGGCCGGAGCCGTCCAGCACGAAGTGGGCGTGGCGGGTGGCCGCGCAGTTCGGGATCATGCACACCGGCAGCGAAGCTGCGTGGGTCGGGTAGTCCATGATTTTAACGTCGAGCACGGTGGTCAGACCGCCGAGGCCCTGGGCACCGATGCCCAGTTGGTTGACCTTCTCGAACAGCTCGATACGCATCTCTTCGATACGGTTGGACGGGCCGCGCTTGATCAGCTCGTGAATGTCGATGGATTCCATCAACACTTCCTTGGCCATCACTGCCGCTTTTTCAGCCGTGCCGCCGATGCCGATGCCGAGCATGCCCGGTGGGCACCAGCCCGCGCCCATGGTCGGAACGGTCTTGAGCACCCAGTCAACGATCGAGTCGGACGGGTTGAGCATGGCCATTTTCGACTTGTTCTCGGAGCCGCCGCCCTTGGCCGCTACGTCCACTTCGACGGTGTTACCCGGCACGATGGAGTAGTGAATCACCGCCGGGGTGTTGTCCTTGGTGTTGCGACGAGCACCGGCCGGGTCGGCCAGGATGGAAGCGCGCAGAACGTTTTCCGGCAGGTTGTAAGCGCGACGCACGCCTTCGTTGATCATGTCGTCCAGGCCCATGGTGGCCCCATCCCAGCGCACATCCATGCCGACGCGCACGAACACGGTCACGATGCCGGTGTCCTGGCAGATCGGCCGGTGGCCGGTGGCACACATGCGCGAGTTGATCAGGATTTGTGCCATGGAGTCACGGGCCGCTGGCGATTCTTCGCGCAGGTATGCTTCGTGCATGGCCTGAATGAAGTCAACGGGATGGTAGTAAGAAATGAATTGCAGGGCGTCAGCAACGCTCTGAATCAGGTCGTCTTGCTTGATCACGGTCATGGGTCGCGCTCCTCTATAAGACGGGAACATTCAATCAAAAAGGTGTTTGCGACCTTGGTACAACGGTCTGTCGGAAACATCTTTGCGGGGCATACCGGGCACGCATGACCGGTATAAAAACGGCGCAGCAGTATAACCCGGCACACGCCGTGATACACCTGTGGTGCAAAACTTGTAGTCGCTGGCGAAGGCTGCGATAAGCTTTGTTTGACCTTTGTCTAATACGTCTAAAGGGCTTTGTAGAGCGGCGGCGCGCCTTCGTAGCCTGCGGCAGCGACTGCAGGGTCAAATGAGTGGTCAGGAGTACAGCAGTGCCCCAGTTACATGTTGCCGGCCAGTGTTGGTTGGTTGCCCAGAATGCCAATGTGCTCGATAGCCTGAATCAGGCCGGGGTGGCGGTGCCTTACAGTTGCCGGGCCGGCAGTTGCCATGCCTGCCTGGTGCGGATTACCGGCGGCGAGCCCACCGATGCCCAACCGCAGGCATTGACCCGCGAGCAGCGCGCGCAGGGTTGGCGGTTGGCTTGCCAATGCCAAGTGGTGGAGGACCTGTGGGTCGAGGTGTTTGACCCGCTACGTGACGGTTTACCGGCCGAAGTGGTGGGGCTGGACTGGCTCTGTTCAACCGTGCTGCGTGTTCAGTTGTTGACACAGCGCCCCCTGCGTTACCGCGCGGGCCAGCATGTGGTGCTGTGGGCAGCCAGTGGTGTGGCGCGGCCTTATTCGTTGGCCAGCCTGCCTGATGAAGACCGCTATCTGGTGTTTCACCTCGATTGCACGCATCCCGGCGCGTTTATTGATGCTGCACGGGCGTTCAAGGTGGGAGACGTCGTGCGCTTGGGCGAGTTGCGCGGGGGGGCGTTGCGCTACGACCCGGACTGGCAGCAACAGCCGCTTTGGCTACTGGCCTCTGGCACAGGGCTGGGGCCGTTGTACGGCGTGTTGCGCGAAGCGTTGCGCCAGGATCATCAGGGGCCGATTCGGTTGGTGCATGTGGCGCGCACGGTCACGGAGCATTACCTGAGGGAAGCACTGCAAGCGTTGGCTGGCGAGCACCCGAATCTCGAGCTTGAGTGGGTGCTGCGCGATGAGTTGGCGGGTTTTCTCGCCCAGCTGCGAGTGGCATCACGCCAGACCCACGCGTTGGTCTGCGGCCACGCCGACAGCGTTGAGGCCTTCGCCAAACGCTTGTTTCTGGCGGGGTTACCGCGCAGTCAACTGCTGGCGGATACCTTTGTCGCCCATGCTTAAAGGCTGTGCCAGCGTTTGGCAGCCACCGCGTGCCGGCACGGCCGCAGTTTATTTGAAGCGCCGCTCCACGCCTTTTTCCACCAGTATTTTGGCCGAGATCTCTTCCACCGAGAAATGAGTGGAGTTGATATGCGGGATATTTTCGCGCTGAAACAGGCGTTCGACTTCGCGCACTTCAAATTCGCACTGAGCGAAGCTTGAGTAGCGGCTGTTGGGTTTGCGCTCGTTACGAATGGCCGTGAGGCGGTCGGGGTCGATGGTCAGGCCGAAGAGTTTGTGCTGATGCGCGCGCAAGGCAGCGGGCAGCTTCAGGCTTTCCATGTCGTCATCGGTCAGCGGGTAGTTGGCGGCCCGAATACCGAATTGCATGGCCATGTACAGACAGGTCGGGGTCTTGCCACAGCGGGACACGCCCACCAGAATCAGGTCGGCTTTGTCGTATTTGTGGGTGCGGGCACCGTCATCGTTGTCGAGGGCGAAGTTCACCGCTTCGATACGCTCCATATAGTTGGAGTTGTGGCCGATGGAGTGGGATTTTCCTACAGAGTAGGATGAATGCTCTGCCAGTTCCTGTTCCAGAGGCGCGAGGAAACTGGAAAAAATGTCGATCATGAAGCCGTTGGAGGTCGCGAGAATCTCGCGAATGTCCTGATTGACGATGGTGTCGAAGATAATCGGGCGCAGGCCGTCTTTCTCGGCGGCGCTGTTGATTTGTTGTACCATCGCCCGCGCTTTTTCCACGCTGTCTATATAGGGGCGTGTGAATTTGCTGAAGGTTACATTTTCAAATTGTGCCAACAAACTCTGGCCGAGGGTTTCGGCTGTAATGCCGGTGCCGTCGGAAATAAAGAAAGCCGATCGTTTCATTTGCGCCTTGGGCCTTAAGCTGGTGACGTTTCTTGGATATGATAGGCGCGATTTTGTCGCCCGCAATGGCAGGCAGTGTCACTTATTTTCCAGGTCCAGGCCACAATCGCTGAGAGGCTCCATAGATGGAGCGTCCGGTACCCTGAGCTTTTCCCAACACAGTTAGTGGAGAGATCACCTTGGTAGAGTACGTAGTTTCCCTCGATAAGCTCGGCGTCCATGATGTGGAGCATGTGGGGGGCAAGAACGCATCCCTCGGCGAGATGATCAGCAACCTTGCAGGCGCTGGTGTGTCCGTTCCCGGTGGTTTTGCCACGACTTCCCAGGCTTACCGTGATTTTCTTGAGCTGAGCGGCTTGAACGATCAGATCCATGCAGCGCTGGATGCGCTGGATGTCGATGACGTCAATGCCCTGGCCAAGACCGGCGCCCAGATCCGCCAATGGATCATGGAAGCCGAGTTCCCTGAGAAACTCAACGCTGAAATCCGCACTGCTTTTGCAACCCTGTCGCAAGGCAACCCGGACATGGCTGTTGCCGTACGTTCTTCGGCCACCGCTGAAGACTTGCCAGATGCCTCTTTTGCCGGTCAGCAAGAAACCTTCCTCAACATCCGTGGTGTTGAGAACGTGATTCGTGCGGCCAAGGAAGTGTTTGCCTCGCTGTTCAACGACCGTGCGATTTCTTACCGTGTGCACCAGGGCTTTGACCACAAGCTGGTCGCCCTGTCGGCAGGTGTTCAGCGCATGGTGCGTTCTGAAACTGGCACTGCGGGCGTGATGTTCACTCTGGATACCGAGTCGGGCTTCCGTGACGTGGTGTTTATCACCGGTGCTTACGGCCTGGGCGAAACCGTTGTGCAAGGCGCGGTCAACCCGGACGAGTTCTATGTCCATAAACAAACCCTGGAAGCGGGTCGCCCGGCGATTCTGCGTCGCAACCTGGGCAGCAAAGCGATCAAAATGATCTACGGCGACGAAGCCAAGGCCGGTAAATCGGTCAAGGTGATCGATGTCGAGAAAGCCGATCGCGAACGTTTCTGCCTGACCGACGCGGAAGTCAGCGAGCTGGCCAAGCAAGCGATGATCATCGAGAAGCACTACAAGTGCCCGATGGACATCGAGTGGGCCAAGGACGGTGACGACGGCAAGCTGTACATCGTTCAGGCTCGCCCTGAAACCGTGAAAAGCCGTTCCCAGGCCAATGTCATGGAGCGCTACCTGCTCAAGGAAACCGGCACCGTGCTGGTTGAAGGCCGTGCGATTGGCCAGCGCATTGGCGCGGGCAAGGTGCGCATCATTAAAGACGTGTCCGAAATGGACAAAGTCCAGCCGGGCGACGTGCTGGTGTCCGACATGACCGACCCGGACTGGGAACCGGTGATGAAGCGCGCCAGCGCCATCGTCACCAACCGGGGTGGCCGTACTTGCCACGCCGCGATTATTGCGCGTGAGCTGGGCATTCCGGCTGTCGTCGGTTGCGGCAATGCCACCCAGCTGTTGAAAGATGGCCAGGGCGTGACGGTGTCCTGCGCGGAAGGCGACACCGGCTTTATCTTCGAAGGCGAACTGGGCTTCGATATCAAGAAAAACTCCGTAGACGCCATGCCGGACCTGCCGTTCAAAATCATGATGAACGTGGGTAACCCGGACCGTGCCTTTGACTTCGCGCAGTTGCCGAACGCCGGTGTGGGCCTGGCCCGTCTGGAGTTCATCATCAACCGCATGATCGGCGTGCACCCCAAGGCACTGCTGAACTACGACGGTTTGCCGCAAGAAATCAAAGACAGCGTCGACAAGCGCATCGCGGGTTACAGCAACCCGGTGGATTTCTACGTCGACAAACTGGTTGAAGGCATCAGCACGTTGGCCGGCGCGTTTACGCCGAAGAAAGTGATTGTGCGTCTGTCGGACTTCAAGTCCAACGAATACGCCAACCTGATCGGCGGCAAGCTGTACGAGCCGGAAGAAGAAAACCCGATGCTGGGCTTCCGGGGTGCTTCGCGTTACATCAGCGAAAACTTTCGCGACTGCTTTGAGCTTGAATGCCGCGCCCTCAAGCGCGTGCGCAACGACATGGGCTTTACCAATGTCGAAATCATGGTGCCGTTCGTGCGTACCTTGGGCGAAGCGAGCCAGGTGATTGACCTGCTGGCAGAAAACGGCCTCAAGCGTGGCGAAAACGGCCTGCGTATCATCATGATGTGCGAGTTGCCGTCCAACGCGATTCTGGCTGAAGAGTTCCTGGAGTATTTCGATGGTTTCTCCATCGGTTCCAACGACCTGACTCAGTTGACCCTGGGCCTGGACCGTGACTCTGGTGTGATCGCGCACTTGTTCGACGAGCGTAACCCCGCGGTCAAAAAGCTGCTGTCCAACGCCATTCAGGCGTGTAACAAAGCGGGCAAATACATTGGTATTTGCGGTCAGGGCCCGTCCGATCACCCGGATCTGGCGCTGTGGCTGATGGAGCAGGGCATCGAAAGCGTTTCGTTGAACCCGGACACCGTGCTGGAAACCTGGTTCTTCCTGGCGGAAGGTCAGGCGCAGGCTTGAGTCGTTGAGAGAAGGGCGGGGCGCTAAAGGTGCCCCGCTCTTTATAAGCAGTGGTAGGGCGAGTTCCAGCATGGAGTCGCCCTTTTTTGTGCAAGAGCATTATGCAAAGCAGCAGTCATCTATTTCCCGTTGCCCTGATCAGCGCTGAGCGTCGGGGCGATTTGAGCGAAGATGTTTATCGCTTGAAACCCGCCAATAGCCCGGATATTTCCGTGGAGGTGGTGGTGACCCGACTGGGTCAGGCTGATGCCGACCCGGTGCGGGGTGTGCCGGTGATTCTGTTGCATGGCAGCTTTTCCAATCGCCGTTTCTGGTACTCGCCCAAAGGCGTTGGCCTGGGCGCCTATTTGGCCCGGGCCGGTTTTGACGTGTGGTTGCCTGAAATGCGTGGTCATGGCCTTTCATCACGCAATCAGGCCTGGCGCAAGAATCGTGTGGCGGACTATGCCCGTTATGATTTGCCGGCTATCAGCGCATTTGTGCGCGAGCAGAGTGGGCAAACCCCACACTGGATCGGTCATTCCCAGGGCGGTATCAGTTTGGCTGCCGCGTTGGGTGGCCGGTACCTGGAGAGCGCCGATGTGGCTTCGGCAGCGTTTTTTGGTTGTCAGGTCAATCGTCGCTATTGGTCGCTGAAAATGCCCCCGGTGCAGTGGGGCGCTTACCTGTTGTTGAAGCGCTTTGCCCAGTTGTCCGGTACTCGACTCAAGCGCGGGCCAGAAGATGAACCCGTCAGCATCGCCTTGGAGGCCTTGCGCTGGAACGGTTTTCTGGGGCGTTTCAGGGATGCAGAGCGCGACTGGTGGGCCGGCTTGACTGAGGTTCAGTTGCCGGTGCTGGTCGTGGCCGCCGCCGGCGACCGGATGACGCCGGAATGGGCGTGCCGCAAGCTGTTCGATCAGTTGGCCTCGGCGCAGCGTCGATTTAAGGTGCTGGGGCGTAGCCAGGGCTTCACGTCGGATTTCAGTCACGTTGAAATGTTGGTGAGCCAGGCGGCGCAACACGAGGTGTGGCCGTTGGTGGGTAATTGGCTGCGTGAACCCCACGTGTGTGTGGCGCAAGTCGAACTCGCGCAGGTGAGTGCTAGCTAAAATCAGGTTTCGGATGAGTGGAGCGCAGGCTGTTATGTGACGGCTTAGGCTTTTTTGGTCATTTTGCATTTCTTTTAGGTTGGTTTGGTTTTATAAAAAGAGTCGTACTGCCGTTCGACCTTTGCGAAGGCGAGATTTAAAGCCAGCTTGCGTCAGAGCGTCTATAACAGAAGGCACCGCCGTTCCTCTGCCCGTAACGCCCACCTTGAACTGGAGACTTTCATGAACCATTACATCACCCCTGATCTGTGCGATGCCTACCCGGATTTGGTGCAAGTGCTTGAGCCCATGTTCAGCAACTTTGGTGGGCGTGACTCCTTTGGTGGCGAGATCGTGACCATCAAGTGTTTCGAAGACAATTCGCGGGTCAAGGAGCAGGCCGAGCTGGATGGCAAGGGTAAAGTGCTGGTGGTGGATGGTGGCGGCTCGTTGCGCTGCGCCTTGCTCGGCGACATGATTGCCGAACGAGCGGCGCAAAACGGCTGGGAAGGGCTAGTGATTTACGGGTGTATCCGTGACGTTGATGTGATCGCGCAGACGCACCTGGGGGTGCAGGCGCTGGCCAGTCACCCGATGAAAACGAATCGTCGCGGTGTGGGTGATCTCAATGTGGATGTGACCTTTGCGGGCGTTACGTTCCGCCCCGGTGCTTTCATCTATGCCGACAATAATGGCGTTATTATTTCTCCTTCGGCTCTGAAGATGCCGGACTAAAGGCTTTTCACTAAGGAACCCGGATGTTAGAGGACGACAACGCACAATGGGGGCTGGTTCATGCCCTGGTACTGGATGGCAAGGGCGGTGCGCGGCAGATTGCCCGTGCCGACCTGGACGGCCTTCAGTTGCAGGACCACGAAAGCATTTGGTTGCATTGGGATCGCAGTCACCCGCAAACCCAGGACTGGTTGCGTCATTCGAGTGGTTTGAGCGACTTCAATTGTGATTTGCTCCTTGAGGAAAACACACGGCCTCGCTTGCTGCCGTTGCCCGATAACGAGTTGCTGCTGTTCTTGCGCGGGGTCAATCTGAACCCTGGGGCAGAGCCGGAAGACATGGTGTCGCTGCGTATTTTCGGGAGCGCCCAGCGCATGATTTCGTTGCGTATGCGCCCGTTACGCGCCACAGACGAACTGCTCAGTGAGTTTGAGCATGGCGAGGGGCCGGAAAACCCTTCACAGCTTATCCTTTACCTTGCCCAGCACCTGACGCTCAAGGTGCAGGATTTGATTAGTGAGCTGTCTGAAACTGTCGATGACGAAGAAGATAAAATAGATGCCGACGAACGGTATACGCCCGACCACGTCTCGCTCTTGCAGATTCGTCGCCGTGCCGCGGGTTTGCGCCGTTTTCTGGCCCCGCAGCGGGACATTTTCGGGCAGCTTACGCGCACAAAACTGCCATGGTTTACGAAGGACGACTCCGATTACTGGAATGAATTGAACAACAGCCTGACGCGCTACCTCGAAGAGCTGGAGTTGACGAGGGAGCGCGTAGGGCTTGTTCTGGAGGCCGAAGACAGGCGTTTGAACGTGCGCATGAGCCGGATCATGTACCGGTTTGGGGTGCTGACCGGCATCTTTTTGCCTATCACGTTTATGACCGGTTTGCTGGGCATCAACGTTGGGGGGGTGCCGTTTTCCGGTGACTCTTATGGCTTTGCAATCATGTGCGGGCTGATGACGGTGATCGGTGTGGGGCAGTGGTGGTTCTATCGCCGTCTGCAGTGGCTGTGAAAAGGCCCATGTGACTTCGTTGCAGTCGTTCGCGTCTTTTACAGACTTACCGAGAGGTGCTTATGCACGATCCGTTTGAACAATCCCTGCGTGAAATGCTCAAGGCACCTGCCTCCAACCGAGACGATAAAGCCTGCCTGGGGAGGGTATTGAAAACCGCCAACCGTCAGGTCGGCGCGGGTGATCTTTTCAGTTTGCTGGGGCGTTGGCTGCAAGCGTTGATGATTGCTTTGAATAACGGTTCAGCTCATATTGCGCCCGTTTCGCGGCGCAAACCTGCTGCTCGCCCTGTTGATAAGGCTGATTGAACATGGAACTTGATCTCTGGACCCAGAGCCTGGTCACGGCAATGACTGCTCTGTGGACTAAAATTGCCAACTTTATCCCCAACCTTTTCGGGGCGTTGGTGGTGGTGTTGCTCGGCTTTGTAGTCGCCAAACTGCTGGACACCCTGTTATCGAAATTGCTCGCCAAGCTGGGGCTTGACCGTTTGATGGGCGGCACAGGCCTGACCAAAATTTTAGGGCGTGCGGGCATCAGGGTGCCGATCTCGACCTTGATCGGTAAAATTGTTTACTGGTTTATTCTGCTTATTTTTCTCGTGTCCGCGGCCCAGTCCCTGGGGCTTGAGCGTGTCTCCGCTACGCTGGATATCTTTACGCTGTACTTGCCCAAAGTGTTTGGTGCGCTCTTGGTTCTGCTGGTTGGCGTGCTCGTTGCGCAACTGCTCAACGGCCTTGTGCGCGGGGCTGCCGAAAGTGTGGGCTTCGAATATGCAGGCGGCCTTGGGCGTGTGGCCCAAGGGTTGGTCATCATTATCAGTATTTCGGTCGCGATCAGTCAGTTGGAGGTCAAAACTGACCTGCTGAACCATGTCATCGTGATTGTGTTAATTACCGTTGGTCTGGCGGTTGCTTTGGCCATGGGGCTTGGAAGCCGCGAAATCGCGGGTCAAATCCTGGCCGGGATTTATGTGCGTGAGTTGTATCAAGTTGGGCAAGAAGTGCGGGTTGGAGGGGTTGAAGGTCAGATTGAAGAAATCGGCACGGTTAAAACCACGTTGCTGACGGATGAGGGTGAGCTAGTCTCGATCTCGAATCGGGTGTTGCTGGACCAGCATGTGACTAGCCGCTGAGGCGCTAAACCCTGCTAACGTATGCCGCCGCAAAAAGACGCCTGCTATTGGCGCTGCGGCGGACACTGACCTGACTGTCGGCACGAGTCGTTTTGAATAAAGCCCAATCGCTATCCATGCGCTATGACCCCCGCGATCTCTCTGATGAGGAGTTGGTTGCGCGCGCGCATGATGAGTTGTTTCACGTTACGCGCGCCTATGAAGAACTGATGCGGCGGTATCAACGCACTTTGTTCAACGTTTGTTCAAGGTATTTAGGGAACGATAGAGATGCGGATGATGTCTGTCAGGAAGTGATGCTGAAGGTCCTGTACGGTTTGAAAAATTTCGAGGGCAAATCGAAATTCAAGACATGGCTATATAGCATCACTTACAACGAGTGCATCACACAGTATCGGAAAGAACGGCGAAAGCGTCGCTTGATGGACGCGCTGAGCCTTGACCCCCTCGAGGAAGCGTCTGAGGAAAAGACGCCGAAACCTGAGGAAAAGGGCGGGCTTGATCGTTGGTTGGTGCATGTGAATCCGATTGATCGGGAGATTCTGGTGCTGCGTTTTGTCGCAGAACTGGAATTTCAGGAAATCGCAGACATAATGCATATGGGTTTGAGCGCGACAAAAATGCGTTACAAGCGTGCTCTTGATAAATTGCGTGAGAAATTTGCAGGCATTGCTGAAACTTAGTTCAGCGCAAATGGCTCTACGTGTAGGCAAGTTCTGATAGACTTGCCGACGAGTTGTCCTTCGGTATGTAGGACTGCTTTACAATCACCAGATGGGGATTTAACGGATGAAACTGAAAAACACCTTGGGCATTGCCATTGGTTCCTTTGTAGCCGCAACTTCGTTCGGTGCCCTGGCACAAGGCCAAGGCGCGGTCGAGGGTGAACTGTTCTACAAAAAACAGTACAACGACAGCGTCAAGCACGTACAAGACGGTTACAACCCAGGCGCATCGATCGGTTACTTCCTGACCGACGACGTTTCGTTGAACCTGACCTACGACACCACTGATCACACTCGTTCGACTGAAGGCACTGGCCATCAGAAAATCAAGGGTGACAACTTCGGTCTGAACGCTCAGTACCACTTCGGCACCGTGGGTGACGCTCTGCGTCCATACGTTTCCGGCGGTGTTGCTCACAAGAGCATGACCAACGTTGAGGCTGACGGCCACAGCGGTCGCGACAAGTCGACGTTCCTGACTGCAGGCGCTGGTGTTAAGTGGTACATCACTGACAACCTGTTCGCACGTGCTGGCGTTGAAGCTGACTACAAGCTGGACAACGGCAAGTGGGACTACGCGCCTACCGTTGGCCTGGGTGTTAACTTCGGCGGCAACGGCGGTAAAGTAGCGCCGGCTCCAGTTCCAGCTCCAGCACCAATCGCTGAGCCAGAACCAGAAGCACCGATCGCTGAAGTTGTTCGCGTTGAACTGGACGTGAAATTCGACTTCGACAAGTCGGTTGTTAAATCGCAGTACATGCCTGACATCAACAACGTTGCTGATTTCATGAAGCAGTACCCAGCGACCAACACCGTTGTTGCTGGTTACACTGACAGCGTAGGTACAGATGCCTACAACCAAAAGCTGTCGCAGCGTCGTGCTGACGCTGTTCGTGCTGCCCTGGTTAACCAAGGCATTGCTGCTAACCGTGTAGACGCGGTTGGCCACGGCAAGAACAACCCAGTTGCTTCCAACGCAACTGAAGAAGGCCGTGCTCTGAACCGTCGCGTAGAAGCTACCGTTCAAGCAGAAGCTAAGTAACTTTTAGCCTGGCTGTATGAAAAACCCGGCCTTGGCCGGGTTTTTCTTTGCCCGGGATTTGTGCTGTGCGGTGCTCTGCATCAACGCGGCCGCTGGCATTGTGTTGCGAGTGGTCCTCGCATGCACCGTGGATGCACGGTTATAATTGCGTCCCTTCAAGCTTTCTTCGAGTCCATACAGCCCATGTATAACCTGGCCCGCCAGTTGCTTTTCAAACTCTCTCCTGAAACCTCTCACGATCTGTCCCTGGATCTGATCGGGGCGGGTGGCCGTCTGGGGCTCAATGGTTTGTTGTGCAAGGCACCGGCAAAGGTGCCAGTAACGGTCATGGGGCTCGAATTTGCAAACCCGGTCGGGCTGGCTGCCGGCCTGGATAAAAACGGTGCGGCCATTGATGGTTTTGCACAGTTGGGTTTCGGTTTTGTCGAGATTGGCACGGTCACGCCGCGTCCCCAACCTGGTAACCCCAAGCCGCGTATTTTTCGTCTGCCTGAAGCCCAGGCCATTATTAACCGCATGGGTTTTAACAACCTTGGGGTTGATCACCTGCTTAGCCGGGTTCAGGCTGCCAAGTACAGCGGTATTCTGGGGATCAATATCGGCAAGAATTTCGACACTCCGGTTGAGTGTGCGGTCGATGATTACCTGATCTGCCTGGACAAGGTTTACGCCCATGCCAGCTATGTAACAGTGAACGTCAGCTCGCCGAACACACCCGGCCTGCGCAGTCTGCAATTTGGTGATTCACTCAAACAATTGCTCGAAGCCCTACAGTTACGTCAGAACGAGCTTACGCAACGCCACGGAAAGCGTGTACCGCTGGCAATCAAGATTGCACCGGACATGACGGATGAAGAAACCCTTCAGGTGGCTCAGGCGCTGCTTGAGACCGGAATGGATGCGGTGATTGCGACCAATACCACGTTAAGCCGGGTGGGTGTTGAAGGCATGGAGCATGGCGACGAGGCCGGTGGCCTGTCAGGTGCGCCAGTACGCGAAAAGAGCACGCATACCGTGAAGGTGCTGGCGAGCGAGTTGGCGGGGCGCCTGCCGATTATCGCCGCAGGGGGCATTACTGAAGGCCGGCACGCCGCTGAGAAAGTCGCCGCGGGTGCCAGCCTGGTTCAGATTTACTCGGGCTTTATTTACAAAGGCCCTGCCTTGATTCGTGAGTCGGTGGATGCCATTTCAGCATTGGCGCGCCAGTAAGCGGGCATAAAAAAGGGCTCCCTCAAGGAGCCCTGGGCCGAAGCCCGCCGCCCGGATGGGACGGCATGGTTAAATCGTACTGCTTCAAGGTGATGTCGGATGTGCCTGAAATTAGCCGACGGCGTGAAGTTCGTTAAGTCTGTGGATGCCCGCAGTGCCTGTCATACCGTCCCAGTTGTCGCCGCGTCCTTCGCGCCAGCCGTTAATCCAGGCTTGGCGCACCGACGGTAGAGTAAAAGGGCAAAGCTCACGGGATTTACCATTAACACCATATTGATATCCACGTAAAAATGCTTTTTCCAACGGATCACGCTTAAGTCTTCTCATAGGGTAGTGCCCTCACTGGTTGACTGTTATGTGTCGCGTCGACCTGGCGATTCAAGGTCGGGGTCGGGGCAGAATGCTTCTGCCGCTGGGCGCTCGTTGCCGGCGTGACGAGCATTTTCGTTGAGACCTGAGCGGTCACAACCTGTGTTCAGTTCTAACCAATGCGCCAAGGCATGTGAATGATCGTTTTGTCATAAGGACGTAACGATAATGGTGTTAAGGCCATAAGAAAGGGTGTATCCGGCCGGTAGAAGTCGAGCAAAGCCTGATATGGCCAGTGCTTACAAAAATGATGCGTTTCATTCTCTGTTGCGAATAGCCGACTGCTTTACTCGGGCACTATTCGACGAAGGGTTTGAATATGACAATTTGTTTCTCCATAAATGACCTGCCCCTGTGCCTACACTCTCCATGCGGCGTGCATGAGTAGTCGTCGGGGTGGAACGGCACAGTTTCGTGCCACGCGAGCGCTCTGCAAGAAAAGCGCTTGATTGAAAACGGAGCAGGCAATGCGTTGCCTGTTCACAGATAGCTAAATGCTCAGGAATCCCATGTCGGATCGTTACGAACTCTTCCTTACTTGCCCAAAAGGCCTTGAAGGTCTGCTCCTTGAGGAGGCTATCGGCCTTGGCCTTGAGGAAGCCCGCGAGCACACCTCGGCCATCCGAGGCATGGCAACCATGGAGACGGCCTACCGCCTGTGCCTGTGGTCGCGCTTGGCCAACCGGGTGCTATTGGTCCTCAAGCGTTTCCCGATGAAGGATGCGCAAGACCTGTACCACGGTGTGCTGGACGTTGAATGGCAGGACCATATGGTCCCGGATGGCACCCTGGCCGTTGAATTCAGCGGTCACGGCTCGGGTATCGACAACACTCACTTTGGTGCGTTGAAGGTCAAGGACGCCATCGTCGACAAGTTGCGCACGCCGAGCGGCGAGCGTCCTTCCATCGACAAGCTCAGCCCCGACCTGCGCATCCACTTGCGCCTTGACCGTGGCGAAGCCATTTTGTCGCTGGACTTGTCGGGCAGTAGCTTGCACCAGCGCGGCTACCGTCTGCAGCAGGGCGCGGCACCGCTGAAGGAAAACCTGGCGGCCGCCATTCTGATTCGCGCGGGCTGGCCGCGTATGGCTGCCGAAGGCGCTGCCTTGGCTGACCCGATGTGCGGTGTGGGGACATTCCTGGTCGAGGGTGCGATGATCGCCGCCGACATGGCCCCGAACCTCAATCGTATCCACTGGGGGTTCGATGCCTGGCTCGGCCATATCCCCGCGGTCTGGAAAAAGCTCTATGACGAAGCCACCGAGCGCGCTGAAATTGGCATGGCCAAGCCACCGCTGTGGATTCGCGGCTATGAAGCCGACCCGCGGCTGATTCAGCCTGCGCGCAACAACATTGAGCGTGCCGGGCTGAGCCACTGGATCAAAATCTACCAGGGTGAAGTGGCGACCTTTGAGCCGCGCCCAGATCAGAACCAAAAAGGCCTGGTCATCTGCAACCCGCCCTACGGCGAGCGGTTGGGTGACGAAGCGAGCCTGCTGTACCTCTATCAGAACCTGGGTGAGCGTTTGCGCCAGGCCTGTCTGAACTGGGAAGCGGCGGTCTTTACCGGTGCCCCGGACCTGGGCAAGCGCATGGGGATTCGCAGCCACAAGCAGTACTCGTTCTGGAACGGCGCGTTGCCCTGCAAGCTGTTGCTGATCAAAGTACTCCCGGATCAGTTCGTCACCGGCGAGCGCCGCACGCCTGAGCAGCGTCAGGCCGAGCGCGAGCAGGCCGAATCGGATCTGCCTTCCAACATCGAAGCGCCCACCCAGTACGAGAAGTTCAACAAGAACGGCAACCCGATCAAGCCAGCCCCGGTGGTGATCGAGCAACCGCGCTTGAGTGAAGGCGGGCAGATGTTTGCCAACCGGCTACAGAAGAACCTCAAGGCATTGGGCAAGTGGGTCAAGCGAGAGGGCGTTGATTGCTATCGTGTCTACGATGCCGACATGCCTGAGTACTCGATGGCCATCGACCTGTATCACGACTGGGTTCACGTTCAGGAGTATGCAGCGCCGAAATCCATTGACCCGGAAAAAGCCTCAGCCCGTATGTTCGATGCACTGGCGGCCATTCCGCAGGCGCTGAACATCGACAAGAGCCGCGTGATCGTCAAGCGTCGTGAGCGCCAGAGCGGCACCAAGCAGTACGAGCGCCAAAGTGCCCAAGGCAAGTTCACCGAGGTTAATGAGGGCGGCGTTAAGCTGCTGGTTAATCTCACGGATTATCTGGACACCGGGCTGTTCCTCGATCACCGCCCGATGCGCATGCGCATTCAGAAAGAGGCGGCTGGCAAACGCTTCCTCAACCTGTATTGCTACACCGCAACCGCCAGTGTGCACGCGGCCAAAGGCGGCGCTCGCAGTACAACCAGCGTTGACCTGTCGAAAACCTACCTGGATTGGGCGCGTCGCAACCTGTCGCTTAACGGCTTTTCGGACAAGAACCGCCTGGAACAGGGCGACGTGATGGTCTGGCTGGATGCCTGTCGTGAAGAGTACGACCTGATCTTTATCGACCCGCCGACGTTCTCCAACTCCAAGCGCATGGAAGGCATCTTCGATGTGCAGCGCGACCACGTGCAATTGCTCGACCTGGCCATGGCGCGCCTGGCACCGGGTGGCGTGCTCTACTTCTCCAACAACTTCCGCAAATTCATCCTGGATGAACACCTGGAAGCGCGTTACGCGGTAGAAGAGATCACGGCCAGCACCCTCGATCCGGATTTTGCGCGTAACAGCAAAATCCACCGTGCGTGGAAAATCACCGCCCGGTAAAACCGATAATGCAACGGTAGGAGCTTGCTCGCGATCTTTTAAAATCAAAAGATCGCGAGCAATCGAGCCGCGACTGGCAGCCCCTGCAGAGGACCACAAAAAAACGCCCCCGATCTTACGGTCGGGGGCGTTTTTTTAGGGGCTGGAAAAAGCTTACTGTGCGATAGACACCGCGGTGTTATTCAACGGCGGCTGGCGATACAGGTCGAGCAATACTTGGTCGAGGATCGAGGACGCACCCCACGGACGTGGGTCGTTGAGGATCGCGACCACGGCCCAGGTGTTGCCGTTGACGTCGCGGCTAAAGCCGGCAATCGCCCGCACGGTGTTCAGGGTGCCGGTTTTGACGTGGGCCTGGCCGTTCATGGCAGTGGTTTTCAGGCGCTTGCGCATGGTGCCGTCCTTGCCGGCAATCGGCATGGAGCTGATGAACTCGGCAGCATAGGGGCTTTTCCAGGCGGCCTGGAGCATCTGTGCCATTTCCCGTGCGCTCACGCGCTCGGCGCGGGACAGACCGGAACCGTTCTCCATCACCAGGTGCGGGGCAGTGATGCCTTTTTTGGCCAGCCATTGGCGCACCACGCGCTGAGCGGCCTTGGCGTCGTCACCGTCGGCATCGTTGCGAAACTGCGCCCCCAGGCTCAGGAACAGCTGCTGGGCCATGGTGTTGTTACTGTATTTGTTGATATCGCGAATGATCTCGGCCAGGTCGGGGGAGAACGCACGGGCCAGCAATTTGGCATTTTTGGGGACATTGGCCTGACGGGTCTGGCCCTGAATGCTACCGCCCAGTTCTTGCCAGATGGCGCGCACGGCACCGGCGGTATAGGTCGGGTGGTCCAGCAGCGACAGGTAAGTCTGAGAGTTACAGCCGTCGGCCAATTGACCGCTCACCGTGACCAGCACAGAGCCATCGGCCTGCGGGACCGGGTTGTAGCGCACATCGCCGGTGCATTGTTTGGTGTTGACGGCCTTGACCTGGTTGTCGATCCGGATGCTGGCAATGGGCGGTTCAACCGAGATCAGGACTTTACCGCCGTCGTTGCGCGCCACGAAGCGCAAGGCCTTGAGGTTGACCAGCAATGCGTCGGGTTTGACCAGGAACGGTTTGTTCTTGTCGTTGCCGTCGTCATTGAATTCAGGGAGTACGGGTTGCTCGAAGAAGCCGCGGTCCAGCACCAGGTCGCCGGTGATCTGCTGCACGCCGTTGGCCCTTAAATCACGCATGAGCAGCCACAGCTTTTCCATGTTGAGCTTGGGATCACCGCCGCCCTTGAGGTACAGGTTGCCCTGCAGGATGCCATTGTTGAGGGTACCGTCGGTGTAGAACTCGGTTTTCCACTGGTGAGTGGGGCCGAGCATTTCGAGGGCCGCGTAGGTCGTTACCAGCTTCATGGTCGAGGCCGGGTTCATGGAGACATCGGCATTGAACACGGTTGGCGTGCCTGGGCCGGTGAGCGGGATCATCACCAGGGACAAGGCATCGTCTTGTAGCTTGTTGGTTTTGAGGGCTTGCTGAACCTTGGGGGAAAGCGTGGTATTGACGGCGGCGTTGGCGCCAAAGGCGAGCGGCAAAAACAGGCTGGCCAGTAACAATGGTCGTAAAGATTTGATCATCTGAAGTAAAACCCTGCGGGCGAGGGGAAAATAAGAAGGCGTGGAAGAAAAGCCCTCGATGGTCACAAAATAGTCGTCATTATGCCCCAAGGCCAGTGGGCTTGTGCATGGGCGTGCCAGAGGGATTGTGCGTTTAAATGCAAAAAACGCTTAACCGTTCACAGGGAACCGGGCAATGAGCGCTATAAACGGCAAAAGTGGCCGCTGAAGGGGAGGGAGTATGACGGGAGGCCGCCAAGGGCGTTGGCTCAGGCCTTAAACAAAAAGGGCCATCACGATGGATGGCCCTTTGAACATCAAGCTACCGGATTGATCGGCTTTTCCGGGTACCAAACGTCCAGCAGCGGGCTGACTTCAACGCTGGTCAGCTCAGTGCGTGCCTTCAGCCAGGCTTCAACGCCAGCGCGTTGTTCAGCGCTGACCGAGCCGCGCTTCTGCAGGCAAACCAGACCGTAGTCGTCGCCGCCAACATAGCCCAGGCCATTGGCTTCCATCGCTTCTTTCAGGAAAGCGTCGAGGAATGCATCGATTGCCTCGTCAGCCAAGTCTTCCTTGAAGTCAAGGTTCAGTTCGAAGCCCAATTCCTGGAACTCGTCTACACAGAGTTTTTTGCGCAGACGCTGGGAGCGGTTAGTGGCCATGAAACAATCCTCAAAAGTAATATCGCGGCGCATCTTACCAGTTAAGCCGTGCGCCTGCCTGATTGAGTGAGGCTGCTCCGACGAGTGAGTCAAACCGTTGAAGGCCTTGAGGTCGGGGGGGGGGGCGTCATCCTGCGGCACTCTGAGGAACGGCGCGAAATTGTGAGGTGGCGGCTGGCCCATGAACATCACCCAAAGCCCAGTTACGTTACTGCTGCGATGCAGGGCGCGCCGCTACCTCGTGAGATGAACCGGAGTTAAAAATGATTCGATATCCGCATTCGCCGTTACAAAACCCCGCGTTGCATCTGTCCAACCTGCAGGTCATCACCGGGGCGCGGGTAAGGCGCATTCTGATCAATCAAGGCCGCGCAACGGGCGTGGAATACAGCCTCGGGCGGGGGCCATCAACTCGCCCCGGTTGATTGGGGGTTATCCGCCGCTGCGTTAAACGGTCGTTATGAAAAGACCTGACGAGTGATCGTCAGGTCTTTTTTGTGTGCGCGAAATACTCTTTAAAGCGAGTTTTCCTGCTTTGCGATTTCTCAAAAGTCCACAAAGTGTGGTAGACCCGTGTTGATTAACACGTTGCTAAAACACGCGTATTTGTAACTGTTTATGAGGCGTTCTGAACGTCACCTATAATCGAGGGGCGATAATAAATGATGATTTCGATTTAAGTTCTTTTACTCCGCCCTAAAGCTCAACGCGGTGGCGGAGTTGTACCTATAAAATCAAGGCTCTTTAAAGCCTGGCTTTCCGTTAGCGGCGCGCCATTGTTTTATTTTGGCTAAAATAGCCTCTGGGGTAGCCTCTTGGTCAGAAGCTGCATAATAAATTAAGTCTGATCCTTCTGGGTGTTCTGTTAAGCGCTCAAACTCCAAGACCATCTTTATGTCGTCGTCTTCAGTGCGTAAACTGCTATCACACAGCGAAATCAAAAAGTCTAAAAATTCTTTTTCTGTGTAGTCAGTGATTTTATTTTTCATAAACTAATTGCCCCGCTCTGTGTATTTTTTTGTGATGCCTTGGAGTTGTAATTGTCATATTATCTACATCATAAACGCCACCGCCCTGTGAAATATAAATTTTGTGATGAAGCTCAAATTTCATAGCAGTGCCTGCACGTTCTACAACATTTACGAATGGTGACTTGCCATTAGCCATTGCTGATAAATTCTGCCTTATGAACTGCTTGGACAACTCAGGATCATTCGCCACCGCCTTCCAAAACGCCTCTCTAAACGCTCTGAAATTTCTGAACTCCCGCCCCTGAAGCAGATCTGCAATCTGTGACGGAACAGGTGCGCCTTCACCGTGTGAGGCTGCCCCTAACGCTGACTCTTTCAACTCCGCAATAAAAAGCGAAGCTGCAAGGCTTCGCTTTTGTGTGCTCGCGCAAGGTCAGTCCTGGCCGCCCAGATGATTGTGGCCTTATCGCCGGTCATGTATTCGCGCACTTGTTGTGGCAGCGACTGATCGCTGGACAGCAGCACGGTAGCATTGCGCAGGTGATGGCTGCGGATCAGGTATTTTATATAATCGAGGGGCGATAATAAATGATGATTTTGATTTAAGTTATTTAACTCCGCCCTAAAGCTCAACGCGGTGGCGGAGTTATACCTAAAAATCAAGGCTCCTTAAAGCCTGGTTTTCCGTTAGCGGCGCGCCATTGTTTTACTTCTCTCACGATTCCCTCGGGGCTGTCATCCCTGCGTTCATCAGGGTAATAAATCAAATCTGAGCCACTGGGATGCTCGGTAAGCCTCTTGAACTCAAGCACAGCACAAATATGATCCTCCTCACTCGGATATAAATGCTTATCGCAATTACAAATACTACGTACCCACTCAAGAAAATCTGCTTCGGTGTAATCAGAAATGCTCTGCTTCACATTAATTTCCTCCGCGATGAATTTCAATATGCAAATTCGGCGTAACCACTACTAAGTTATCAATATCATATACACCACCGCCATCTGCAATTCGAATGCTGTGATGAATTTCAAACGTCACTCGCCCACCTGTGTGATCTCGATCTCGAACATAAGCCGTGCGACCATTCCTAACCCCCCTCGACACTCCCTGAGTTGAGCTGTAACGCCGCAAAAAAAGCGAAGCTCCAAGGCTTCGCTTTTGTGTGCTCGCGCAAGGTCAGTCTTGGCTGCCCCAGATGATTGTGGCCTTATCGCCGGTCATGTTTTCGCGCATTTGCTGTGGCAGCGACTGATCGCTGGGCAGCAGCACGGTGGCTTCCCACACCTTTGGCGGGTGGAAGCGTTCACTGTTTGGCGACCTGCATGTGTATGGCCCGGATGGCGTGCGCTTTTACACCCGCTGTAAACCATCATGCAGCGCTGGCCATCGGCAAATGTACGTAAAGGCGCTGAGTTCTCCATGCCCCCCCTGACGTAACAACCCCCCGCACAGGATGGGCCGTCGCGTGCTTCACCGGCGGCTTCATTCGTGGTGGTGTTGAATCAAGGTGCGTCAGATAGCGTCCGTAAGGTTGAGCGCGATGCACTGGCATTGCGGACGCTAACTTAAAACCCTCAAGCCTAAGCTAATTCCAAAATAGTATTTATTTTGTATTTTTAAGATCGTTTAGCTTTATAGCCATGGAGAGCGCCACGCATGTTGATGTGGGCGCTTTTTTTTGCATCGGGCTAACTGTGTTCAGGTCATGGTCTGAGGCTTAACTTTATTAGAGCCTGTAGGCGAGGCGCATTCCCGCAGTAACGGGCGGTGCGCCGGGAGTACCTGTGTCAGTCATTCAACCTCTTTTGGCCGCAGACTCGATTGAGTCGCCACCAGGGCCTCTTCAGCCAGTCACTGGCCGCCCCCATGACGGCGATGTGGTGCTTGAGCTGCGCCATGTCACCAAGACCTACCCGCGCAAAATAGGGCCGCCGGCGTCGCCCGCTGTCAGTGATGTCAGCTTGAAAGTACGCCGGGGTGAAGTTTTGTGCCTGATGGGCACTTCAGGCAGCGGTAAATCAACGCTGCTGCGCCATATCAACCGGTTGATCGAGCCCACCAGCGGCGAGGTGCTGATTGACGGGCAAGCCATCAGCGGCTTGAGCCACTCTGCTTTGCGTGCGCTGAGGTCGCGGCGTATCGGCATGGTGTTTCAGCATTTTGGCCTGCTGGCGCATCGTACGATCCTGGACAATGTCGCGCTGCCCCTGGAACTGCGCGGCGAGCCCGAGGCCATTCGCCATGCGGCGGCCGCTGAGCAGTTGCGCGCGGTCGGCCTGGATGGCTGGGGGGATCACTATCCCCACGAACTGTCCGGCGGCATGCAGCAGCGGGTGGGATTTGCCCGCGCGCTGGTGACCCAGCCCGACATTCTGCTGATGGACGAGCCGTTCAGTGCGCTGGACCCGACCATTCGCCGCGACCTGCAAAGCCACTTTCTGAACCTGGCCCGCGAACGGGGTATCAGCACATTGCTGGTTACCCATGACCCGGCCGAGGCCCTGCGCTTGGCGGACCGCATCGCGGTGCTGCGCCTGGGGCGTCTGGTGCAAGTGGGCACGCCAGAAGAGCTGCTTGAGCAACCGGCCGATGCTGAAGTGGCGGATTTCTTCCGCGATTGCAAACCCACGGCGGCACCGCTGCACAGCGCCGTCACGGTGGGGACTGCAACACCACAACACGCCCCGCGTGAAGTGCCTGACTATCGTGGTTTACCCCTTTGGCAAGCCCTGTTGCTGGGGCCGGCGGCCTTGGCCGCACGGGGGCGGGGCGGTGCGTTCTGGCTGACGTTTGCCGCTGAGCTCGGCGCGTTGGCGTTGCTGGGCCAAGGGCTGGCCGGTGCATCATTACTGGCGGTATTCGCGGCCGTACTGCTGTTTGCGGCCAGCCGCTTCAGCGCACACGTGCTGACGCGCCAACCCGTGCGGCACGAGCATTCGGGCTGGGGCTTGCCGCTGGCACTGCTGCTGGTGAGTCAGGCGTTGGTGATCTGGCGTGTCATCACCCCTGACATCAGCAGCGCGTTGCTGCAATTTCCGGATAACCGCCAGGTTCTGCTGCTCGTGGCGGACAGCATCGACCAGTTTATCGGCTGGTCTCAGGTGACCTTTGAAAGCGCGTTTGTGGGCGTGATCGTTGCTGTGCGTACCGTCATCGAAGGGATCGAGAACCTGCTCGGCTGGCTGCCCTGGCCGGTGTCGGCGCTGGCGCTGGTGTTTCTCGCCTGGCGTTCAGCGGGCCCGTGGCTGGCGGTGGCCAGCGCGGCAGCCCTGTTGTACATCGGCGTATTCGGTTTTTGGGAGCGCACCATCGCCACCCTGGCACTGGTGGGTTCGTCGGTGCTGATAGCCCTCGTTATCGGCGTGCCCACTGGCATTTTGCTGGCAAAACGGCCACTGGCGCGTCGCATTATCACGCCGTTGCTGGATGTGATGCAGACCCTGCCGACCTTTGTTTACTTGATCCCGGCTGTGGCGTTTTTCTCGGTCGGTAAAACCCCGGCTGTCATCGCGACGGTGATTTTTGCCCTGGCCCCGATGATCCGCCTGACCTGCCTGGGCATCCAGGAAGTGCCCAAGGATGCGGTCGAGGCGGCCGTCGCACACGGTGCCAGCCCTTGGCAAACCCTGATCAAGGTGCAGTTGCCTCTGGCCCGTCGCTCACTGCTGCTGGGCATCAACCAAACCCTGGTTATGAGCCTGTCGATGGTGGTGGTGGCGGCCCTGATCGGCGCAGGCGGCCTGGGCTATGACGTGATGACGGCGCTGCGCAACATCAAGGGCGGCGAAGGCATTCTTGCGGGGGTGGCCATTGTGCTGTGCGCGCTCATACCCGATCGAATCATTCAATCGAGCTTGCGCAAGCAAGATCACTTGTACAACAAACAGTGAGATTTACCGTGAAAACATCATTTGCTCTGCCCTTGGGCGCGGCCGCACTGCTGGCCTCCCTGATTCTCCCGGCAACCGTGCTGGCCAAGGACAAAATCGTCATTGGTGAGCAAAACTGGACGGGTGCCATTGCGATTCAACACATTCTGGGCGAGGTGATCAAAACCCGTCTCGACGGCGACGTGTCGTACCTCGCCGGGGATGTCCCAGTGCTGCTCAGCGCGGCCGCCAAGGGCGATGGCACGGTCGATGTGCTGACCGATATCTGGATGCCCAACCAGTCGGCCGCCTGGGCCAAGTACGTGACGGGCGGCACTAAATCGCTGGTGCCGAACGCTCAGCCGTATGTGGGCGAGCAGGGCTTCTATATTCCGGGCTACTTGCAGGACAAGTACGGGGTCAAGTCCGTCTATGACCTGAAAAAACCTGAAATCGCCAAACTCTTCGAACCGCTGGGCGGCGGCAAGGCGCAGTTGCTTGTCGGGCCTGCGGGCTGGGAATCGACCTACATCGGTGAGATCAAGTCCAAGGACTATGGCTTCGCCGACAAGTTTGAGTCTGTGTCCACCGAGGCATCAGTGACCTACGCCAAGCTGGCCGCCGCTTACAAGGGGCAGCGCGGCGTGGTGTTCTACGCCTACACGCCGGACTGGATTTTCTCGGCTTATGACCTGCGCCGCTTGGAAGAGCCCGCATTTGACGGTTATGCCCAGGACAACAAAAAAGGCGATCCGCTGTACAAGGCTGACGGTTGCTGGAAGTTTGTCAGCCCCACGGTAGACCCGGACTGGTTGAACAAGAGCCAGATCACCTGCCACTACCCGGATGCCAAGGTTTACGTGCTGGCCTCTGCCTCCTTGCAGAAACGCGCGCCGAAAATCGCTGAGTTCCTGCATAACTTCAGCATTGCTCCGGCACAACTCAATGACTTGATCCTGAAGATCGAGAAGGAAAAACAACCCGCTGATGTCGCGGCCAAAGCGTGGGTTGAGGCGAACGGTGCCACGGTTGATGAGTGGCTGGCAGGCCCCGCTGTAAAAGTGAGTGCCGCACAATGAGTGGCCATACTTTGCGTCTACTCGACGGCGGCATGGGGCGCGAGCTGAAGCGCATCGGAGCACCGTTTCGTCAACCCGAATGGTCGGCGCTCGCGCTGATCGAAGCGCCGGAATTTGTGCGTCAGGCGCATCAGGCCTTTATCGATGCTGGGGCCGGGATCGTCACCACCAACAGCTACGCGGTGGTGCCGTTTCATATCGGTGAAGAGCGTTTTGCCAAGCAGGGGCGCGTGCTGGCCGAGCGGGCTGGACGTCTGGCTCGTGAGGCGGCGTCTTCGGTGGTCGAGCCGGTCACGGTAGCCGGTTCGTTGCCGCCGGCCCTGGGCTCTTATCGGCCGGATTTGTTTGACTATCAACGCTCGGTGGCGATCCATCGCGAGTTGATCGCCGGGTTACAGCCCCATGTTGATGTGTGGCTGGCGGAAACCCAAAGCTCCATCGCTGAAGTGCAGGCGGTGGCCGAAGCGCTCGACCAACAGGATAAGCCGCTGTGGGTGTCGTACACGTTGCTGGATGAAGTGGACGAGCCACCACGGTTGCGCTCCACGGAATCAGTGGCTGAGGCCGTGGAGGCCGCCGTCGGCTTGGGAGCCTCGGCCGTGCTGTTCAATTGCAGCCAGCCGGAAGTGATGGCGGCGGCCCTGGTCGAAGCACGCGAGGTGATTCAGCGCCTTGGCCGGGCCGTTGAGCTTGGGGTGTATGCGAATGCTTTTCCTCCGATGAGTGCCGAGGCCGAGGCCAACAGTACCTTGCTGGAGATCCGTAGCGATCTGGGGCCAGAGTCCTATTTGCACTGGTCACGGTCGTGGGTGGCCGCCGGGGCCAGTATTGTGGGCGGATGCTGTGGCATCGGGCCTGAACATATCGCGCAGTTGCACACGCACCTGCTGCCAGGCAATAAAGGTGTCAGCGCATGACGGATATCGAACAAGCAGTGAGCGAGCAGGCAACGTTTGGCGCGGGGTGTTTCTGGGGCGCGGAAGCGTCATTTCGGGCATTGCCGGGCGTACTGGACACGCGGGTGGGCTTTGCTCACCCCGCCAATGACGACTCGGTGCTGATTGAAGTGGTGCAGGTGGATTTCGATGCGCGGGTGATCCCGTACAGCCGTTTGATCGAACACTTCTGGACGCTGCACGATCCAACCTCCGTCGACCGTCAAGGCGCGGATGTTGGCGTCAAATACCGTTCGGCTTTGCTCTATCGCACTGAAGAGCAGGCGCAAGCGGCAGAAGCCGCCAAACAGAAACTGCAGGCTTCAGGGCAACTGAGCCGGCCAGTCGTGACCGTGGTGGTGCCGTTGGGTGAGTTTCAACTGGCGGATGAAGAACACCAGCAATACGTTGAAAAACACGGCGTCAGCTGTTCCATTTAAGTGTTCCTCGCGGCCCCTGCAGTGTGATGCTGCGGGGCCACGCCGGGCCTAAGGTTTGATGGCGGCTTGCCACAAAATCTCGGCAATAGTCTGACGTTTGGCGATCAATCGAGCAGCGACAAAGAGCAGGTCGGACAATCGGTTGATGTAGGCCAAGCCCACACCTGACATGGGCTCCACTGCATTCAGGTGTTGGCAACGACGCTCGGCACTCCGGGCCAGGCTGCGGCACACATGGGCTTGTGCGATCAGGCTCGATCCACCGGGCAGGATAAAGTTTTCCAACGGGCCCAACTCTTCGTTCCAGTGGTCAATCGCGGCTTCCAGTCGCTCGATTTCAAGCGTGTTCAGCGCTTGATAAGCCGGCATCGCCAACTCACCGCCCAAGTCAAACAAGCGGTGCTGACAGGGCTCAAGCACCTCAATCAATTCACCGAGCCCCGGGCAGGTGACGCGTTGTTCGTTCAGCCCGGCCAATAACAGGCCCAATTGACTGTTGAGCGTATCCACTTCACCGATGGCTTCGATTCTTGGATGGTCCTTGGGTACGCGGCGGCCATCGCCCAGGCCGGTTTCGCCTTTATCGCCGGTGCGGGTATAAATTTTCGATAAGCGAAAGCCCATGTTTACAGTTCCATCGTGGTTGATTCGTGTGAAGCCGGCAGGTTGCCACCCAATGGCAGACGCAGGGTGAAGCATGTTCCCTGGCCCTGGGTTGAATGCACTTCCATCTGGCCCTTGTGATTGTTGGTGATGATGAAGTAAGACACCGACAGGCCCAGGCCCGTGCCCTGGCCGACTTCCTTGGTGGTGAAAAACGGCTCGAAGATACGTTTGCGCACGTTTTCCGGCATGCCGATGCCGTTGTCCTCGACCTGGATTTCAGCCCACGGCGGGTTCAGCTTTGTGCGCAGTATGATCCGGCCCGGCTCGCGCGTGTCGGTGCGTAAGTGAATCGCTTGGGCGGCGTTCTTCAGCAGGTTCAGCAACACTTGCTCCAGTTCGTTGGGAATACCCGGTACGGGGCCGAGTTGAGGGTCAAACTGACGAATCAGGGCATGGCCCTTGAAGTCAAAGCCAATGGTCAAATCAAAGTCATTGCTGGCGATGTCGATGGCCTGATCGATCAGGGCCGACAAGTCGCAGGGGCTCATTTGCCGGTTGCTGCGGCGGCTGAAGCTGAGCATGTGAGTGACGATTTTGGCGGCGCGGGCTCCTGCCTGCTGAATACCGTCGAGCAGTTGCGGCACCTCGCGGGCTTGCAAGTATTGGCTGATGGCCTCCAAATCAATGCCGGTCTGAGCGGCCAGCTCGAGGTTCTTGGGCAGTTCGCTCGACAAACGTCGGCGGATGTTCTGCACGTTGTGCAGGATGGCACCGAGCGGGTTGTTGATTTCGTGCGCCATTCCGGCGGCCAGGCCGCCCACGGAGAGCATTTTTTCCGATTGCACCATCATGTCTTCCAGCGACAGGCGTTCGGTGATGTCGTCGATCCGGATCACGACCCCGCGCCCCCCTGCACCCCTTAACGGGTAGAACGTCAGCGCATAGTGGCGGGCCTCATCGCCTTGGCCCCAGGTGATACGTTCGATGTTGGCGACATGATGGTTTTCGATGGCGTCCTTGAGTTGCGGCAAGAAGGGTTTCAACGGTTCGAACGCGAGGTAGATCGGCTGGCTCAAGGCGTCTTCAAGCGCTGTTCCGGACAGGGTGCTGGCCTCTTTATTCCATTGCGTGACGTAGAGCTGTTCGTCCAGGGCGATCAAGGCTGAAGGCATGGAGTCGATGATGCTGTTGAGGTATTTCTGGAATCCGGTCAGTTTCTTTTCGATTTTGCCACGCACTTGCACTTCAAGTTCCAGCTTACGGTTGGTGTGCCGGGTTTCTTCGGCCAGTGCCTGGGCCTGATCATAAGCGGCCTGAGCTTCATCGCGGGCCCGCTTGAGCTCCTGTTCGCGGGCTTCAATGCGCGACAGCATGGTGTTGAACGCTTGCGCCAGGCTGCCGATTTCATCGCGGTTGCCGGGCTCGGCTCGCAAGGCGTAGTTCTCTTCTCGGGTGACCTGGCGAGACAGTTCTTCAAGCCGGTGGATGGGCTGGGTGATCAGGCGTTTGATCTGTCGGGCCACGACGAACCACAGCAAGGCACTGAACACCAGAATCCCCAGGCTGGCGGTCAAGGTGCCGGTATAGAACGCCATCGGCAACTCACTGCTGGCGATCAGCAGTAAATGGCCGGGAGGGCCGTCACCGTTGGGCAGGCGCGTCAGTTGGTTACTGCGCAACTCCGTCAGCCGCCAGACCTCAACGTCGCTGACGTGCTCGGGCAGGGGCAGGTTTTCGCCGTGCTGCAACTGCGCTATCAGGTCACCCGCGCTGTCATAAATGGCGGCGGCCCGCAGCGGACCATAGCTGCCTATTTCATGGAGCAGGGCTTTGGCGTTTTGTGGGGAGTCCAGCGCCTGAACCATCAGTTCCGGGCGTGAGGCCAGTTGTCCCAGTGTTTGCAGGGCCTGCGGAGCCGTGCTCTCGTGGGAAATCCAGTAGGCCACACTGATAAAGGTCAGGTTGGCCACCAGCAGAACCGTTGCCAGCAGCACGAGCAGGGCGGCCAGTAATTTCTGGCCGACCGGGAGGTTTTCAAGCCGTTGGCGTAAGGGCATGAGCGGGCACGTTAAAAAGGGCAGGACCTCAGGGTAGCGCGGGCCTCAGTAACAGGGCAATCCGCGCTGTTTCAAGTGCTGCGCAAGACGTTGATGCAGCGCTTGAAGGTGCGGGACCTCACAATGCCGGTCGCGGGCGGCATCACACGCATAACCCAGCAGAAAACTGATTTCGGTGCGCCGGCCTTGCGCCACGTCCTGATGCATTGACGAGTAGTTACTGCCGGTGGCCTGGATGACGCGGTGCACTTCGCGGGTCAGATCAAGCGCCGCCTCGGGCTGATCGCAGCATTCCAGCAAGGTCATGAGTTCCCAACACAGTGTATCGACTTCGGCGGCGTGAGCCTGCAAGCCGCCATTACGGCAGTCGTAGAGCACGGTCAGCGGGTTGATCGCGCAATTGAGGGCCAGCTTGCGCCACAGCCGGCTCAGGATATTCGGGCTCCACTCGTGGGCAATGAGGCTGTGTTCAAGCGCATCCAGCCATGGCGGTGCGGTGCCTTGCTGAGGGTCGCCCAGCCAGGTGTGGCCTTGGCCTGCAAAGACGACTCGCCAATCGCTGTCACGAAAGGCTCCTTCGGTGCTGGAAGCAAAAATACACCGTGCATTCGGCACCAGAGCAGCCACCGCTTGTTGGCTGCCGAGGCCATTTTGCAGCAGGATCAGTTCGGCATTGGGGGCCAGCCGCCCGGCAATTTGGGCCACCGCGCGTTCGGCGTCGTAGGCTTTACAGGTGACCAGCAAACGCTGAATGGGCTCGTCGGTCTCGGGCAGTTGAGCGGCGATAAACAGCGTTTGCGTGTGCTCGCCCTCAACCAGGGTCAAACCTTGCGCGGCCTCGTAAGCCCGCAAGCGTTCGGCGTTGCGCAAGATCAACTGGACGGGTTGGCCTGCCCGCGCCAACCGCGAGGCCCACAATGTGCCGATGCACCCGGCACCGATAATGTGCCAGGACCCCGTTGGGGTAAGGGGGGTGTCGCAGTTGGAGTGAAGGGGCATGTGTGCTCGCCAGTGAATGAAGTTGAAGAACCGCTATAATGCCCGCGCATTTTAACTGTCAGGCCAGGCACGCTCCATCTGTGTTGAGCGTGCCCTTTATTTTTGGAGAAAACGACATGCCGTCTTTCGACGTGGTATCTGAACTGGACAAGCACGAGCTCACCAATGCTGTCGAGAACGCGGTGAAGGAGCTGGATCGCCGTTATGACCTCAAGGGCAAAGGGTCTTTCGAGTTCAAGGAAAAGGACCTCACTGTCAACCTGACCGCTGAAGCCGACTTCCAACTGGAAGCGATGATCGAAATTCTGAAGCTGGCCCTGGTCAAGCGCAAAATCGACGTGCAATGCCTTGAAGTCAAGGACGCGTACGCCTCGGGCAAGCTGATGAAGCAAGACGCCGTACTCAAGGAGGGCATCGACAAAGAGCTGGCGAAGAAAATCGTCGCTCACGTCAAGGAAGCCAAACTCAAGGTACAGGCCGCCATTCAAGGTGAGCAAGTGCGCATCACCGGCAAGAAGCGTGATGACCTGCAAGAAGCGATTGCTGCACTGCGTGCCAAGAGCTTCGACCTGCCGTTGCAGTTCAACAACTTCCGCGATTGATCATCGGCCAGGGGAACCTCTGGGGTGCATCAGCGTCCGAATTTCCCGGGTATTGCGCGACGATTGTGCTGCTAGGCTTAAATCGTTGCGCTGAATTAATGACGTCGCCGGGTATGGGGCAAGGAGAAATACGTGGATTTAAATGCTGAAGTTGATCAGTTGATCGCGGCCTCACAGGCCTGGATTCCGATGATTATGGAGTACGGCAGCCGCGTGCTGCTGGCCTTGGTGACGCTGGCGGTAGGCTGGTGGTTGATCAATCGGCTGACGGTCAAGATCGGGCAGTTGCTGGCGCTAAGAAAAGCCGACCTGGCGCTGCAAGGTTTTATCAGCAGCCTGGCCAATATCATTCTGAAGGTGTTGCTGGTTGTCAGCGTGGCTTCAATGATTGGCATCCAGACCACCTCATTCGTAGCGGCGATTGGTGCGGCGGGTCTGGCCATTGGCCTGGCGTTGCAAGGCAGCCTGGCCAACTTTGCGGGCGGGGTGCTGATTCTGTTGTTCCGTCCATTCAAGATCGGTGACTGGATCGAGGCGCAGAGCGTGAGTGGTACGGTCGACAGTATTCAGATCTTCCACACCGTGCTGCGTACCAGCGACAACAAAACCGTCATCATGCCAAATGGCGGTCTGTCCAATGGCATCATTACCAACTACAACCGTCAGCCGACGCGTAAGGTCGTGTTTGATGTCGGGGTGGATTACGAGGCGGATCTGCAAAAGGTGCGTGAGGTGTTGCTGGCGCTGGCCGATGACCCGCGCGTGCTGAAAGAGCCCGCGCCGGTGGTGGTGGTGACCGCGCTGGGTGACAGTGCGATTACGGTGTCGCTGCGTGTGTGGGTCAACACGCCGGATTACTGGGACCTCATGTTCAAGTTTAACGAGCACGCCCGTGATCGTTTAAAAGCTGAGGGTGTTGATATCCCGTTTCCTCAGCGCGTCATTCGTGTAGTTCAGGAAGTGGCTGCGCAATAAGAGCACGGTCAATGTCATGAATACCGGCGGACTAGAGCATCGCGTATGAACAAACCATTAAAGGGGCCTATGCCCCTTTAATGGTTTTTTTAGACCGCACAATGAATCACACAGGCTTGAAAGCGTCGCAAGTTAGTAGTGAGAGCGACTTGCGTTTTAACTTGTTAGTTAGCTTGCTATATAGTTTCGCTTTTATGTCAGCCAATAAAAAGCCACGCCCTTTAAACAAGGGCGTGGCTTTTGTAGAACACTGCTATGAACGCCCTAGGGCAGCCATTACAAGATGTTCAGAGGGTACTCAGCAATCAGACGGAAGTCGTTTACGTCATTATCGACGTTGCTGGTGGCGCGATAGATAGCGCTACGCAGACGGAAAGACAGGTCTTTGGCCGGGCCTTCTTGCAGCACGTACTTGGTTTCGAAGTCGAACTCGTGCTCTCTGCCTTCATTCGTGTCGGTAGAGATGTTGTCGCCTCGCACGTAACGCGCCATGAAGCTCAGGCCTGGAACGCCGTAGCTGGCCATGTTCAGGTCGTAGCGAGCCTGCCAGGAACGTTCGTCTTTGTTGTTAAAGTCGGAGTATTGCACGGAGTTGGCAAGGAAAATGGTACCGCCGCCGTCTACGCCGTATTTGTAGCCAGCATCACCGGTGGAGCGCTGGTGAGCCAAGGTGAACTTGTGAGCGCCCAAGCTATAGGCTGCTGCCAAGCTCCAGATTTTGTTGTCGACGTTGCCATAAAGCTCCTTGCCATCAGACGTCGTTCTGTAGCCGTTGAAGTCGAAGTTCAGGGCTTGGGTGTCTGCGATTGGCAGGGTGTAGTTCAGGTTGATGTACTGCTTCTTGAAGTAGTCTTCAACGTCGGAAGCTGCCACGCCGCCCACGAAGTTATCAGTGAACTGGTAGGTTGCGCCCACAATGTTCGCAACGGGCAGGCCAGATGTTGTTTTCGTGGGTTTGATGCTGTCGCGGTACATGCCCGTTTGCGAGCTCAGCGCGGTGAAACGACCTGCGCTCAGCTCAAGGCCTTCGATTTCCTTGACGGTGAGCAAGGTACCGGTGGCGACTTCTGGCAGCAGGCGGCTGTCATCCGTGGAGAAAACCGGGCTGGCCACGAACTGGTTACCGTACTTCAGCACGGTGTCAGAGATACGGACTTTAACCGCACCGCCGAGCTTGCCCTGAGTGTCTTCAGGAGAACCGTCGCCCTTGCTGGCGAACAGGCCGTTGCCTTGGCGACCGGCACCGCCGTCCAGACGCAGGGTACCCATTGCGAATGCATCAACACCCACACCCACGGTGCCAGTGGTGAAGCCGGACTGATAGTTCAGCAGTTCGCTTAGACCCCAATCTTCGCGATAGCCACTTTTGCCGCCATTGGTAGGGTTGCTTGCACCGTTACGGAAGTCACGGTTCATGTACAGCATGCGAGTTTTGGAAGTCAGCGTGCTGTCTTCAATGAAACCCTTGGCATCGTCTTGGGAAGAGGCCATTGCGAACTGCGTAGTACCGGCTGAAACAGCCAGGGCGATCATGCTCCACTTCATCACGCGCATCGTGATTTGCTCCTTTGGTTTTAGGAAGAGTACTGCCGTCCCACCTACAATTATTATCTGGAACGGCTCTTTCTTTTTGTGTCGGCGCAAACTTATATCACGCCGGCCATGTTGGCGATACTTGGCTTTATAAGCTTTTTTGCACCCTTTGCGCTGTATCGCAAATGACACTCTACAGGTCGCAAACACCAAGCTTTACCGAGTCATCGATTCGGCCCGGTGCTGTTTGCAGGTTCTGGCAAGCCAATAAACCTTCCGTGTTTAAGTGCTTACAACGCTCATTATCTGCAATCCAGCTCATGTTATTTTTGGTCGGGCTTGTGCATCCTGACGCAAGCCATGCGATTACCAGAGATTCCATGCAACAAGCATGCTCAACTCGGAGGGGATGTAAAAAAATAATTCTTGAGAGGTCGCTCCCACCTGTTAGGCCCTGCGGCTGCTTGGATTGATTCGAAGTAACGACAGGCGTGTAACGTGCTTTTCAGGTCGTATGGGCAGGGTGACTGGCGCATTCATGTCAAGGATGTTACCGGTTAACACTCTGTTGGGGCCGACGGTGACGTTTGACTGCACTAAAAGCCTTCCTGATGTGCCGTTTTGGTGCACAACTGTTTGAGCGGTGTTGGTATGGGTGTGATGCATGCCTTAATCAAGGGTATCCTGCGCTTCTGTCGCCGGGTGGCAGGTGTCTTCAGGGATCTCACCGGGCTGAAAAATGACGTGTCGAGCAGGAGAGTGTTCAGTGTTCGTTTTGGATTCACGCCTTGAGCAGGATACGTGGCTACTCGGGGACTTCCCGCTGTGCCGGCTGCTGCTTTCCAAAGATGCCAACTACCCTTGGTTCATTCTGGTACCGCGACGCGAGGGTATCAGTGAGTTATTTCAGTTGAGTGACCACGAGCAGCAGGTCATGTGGCAAGAAACGACTGCTTTGGCGAAAGCGCTGAAGGGCGCGTTCAGTGCAGATAAAATGAACGTCGCTACGCTGGGTAACGTGGTCAGTCAGTTGCATATGCATGTCATCGTCCGCTACAAGGTGGACGCAGCCTGGCCAGCGCCCGTCTGGGGCAATCGGCCTGCAGAGCCTTACCCAGAGGGTGAGGTTAGCGCTATAAAGAGCACCTTGAAGCAGGTTCTGGGAGCAGATTTCATTTTCGTGGAGGATGAGTCGTGACACTGGAAGCGCGGGTGATGGACCTTGAAAGCCGTTTGGCTTTTCAGGATGACACCATTCAGGCATTGAATGATGTGTTGGTGAAACAGCAGGATGTGGTGGACCGCTTACAGATGCAGATGGCAGCCCTGCTCAAGCGCCAGGAAGAAATGGGTGGGCAATTTGAGTCGTTTGAGGATGAAGCGCCTCCCCCTCATTATTGAGGCTTGTTATTAGCGTCCAAAAAAAACCGCGATCAGCCTGGCTGCTCGCGGTTTTTTTGTACGTGTGAATCAGCGGCGGGGCAATGCTGCGATGACGTCTTCAGCTTGCAGGCCTTTGTCGCGATTCATGACAGAGAATTCGACGCGTTGACCTTCCACGAGTACACGGTGGCCTTCGCCACGGATAGCCCGAAAATGAACAAAAATATCATCGCCAGAGTCGCGGGAGATGAAGCCGAATCCTTTTGACGTGTTAAACCACTTTACAGTCCCAGTGTCGCGATTGGTCATGTCGTAGTTCTGTGGAGCCGCCGAAGGTGACGATTTGTAGAAGCTGACGGCCAGGTGAAGCACCACGGCAACCACAGCGGGCACGAGGCTGAGCAGGACAGCAGGCTGATCGCCGATAGGCAGCAGCAGGCCGAACAGTGTCAGAGTTTGCAGAACAACAGAAAGCACCAGCAGGGCGCTCACCAGGTTTTGCAGTTGGTGACGTACACCTTTATTCCAGAACGGAATGACGGGTGCAATTGTCAGGTTGAGAAGGCCAAGAAAAGCCAGGTAAAGGGCATCTGCGTGTTGGAGGTAAGGTGTGGCATCGGTTTGCAGAGTGGGAATGAAGGACAGCAGCAAGGCCGCTGCACCCGTTAGCAGGTGGACGATTTTCAACATTTCAATTAGCTCACATTAAGACGGATCGCAAGGAAGAGCTGATTGCGCATGGTTCGCATCAAAAAAAATGGAAGCGCCAGACACATGCGGGCATCAGCCTATGCGCCGTTGCCAGAGACTGGGCGAGGCGACACGCCATCAATTTAACAGCAAAACCGGGGCCTTCTCAAATTAAGCGTATGGAAGTGGTGCTGAATGTACTTGCCTAAACCGGTGCCGGGTAATAGCTAATTATCTCGCAAGCCTTGACCTAGGCATGTGTAGGCACTTCCAATGGACTGAAGGCTGTCAGTCCATTGATTAGTTGCCGCACGTTGATAGCGCAGAGGAGTGACCACTCGTCGCTTTTTTTTAGGCTCGGCACGGCGTTTCAGTGAGGCTTTTTTTCAAGTTGAAACTTGTTGTTTATGTAGGGTGTTAGTGCTTGGTTGTGTAGCAGTTATTAAGTGAGTTATTTCTATGCTGTGGATTTAACTGTGTACTTTTTACAGGCCACCTACCGTAGGGGTATTCGATATTTAGTTTGTTGGATTACTGTTTGTTTAGTGCGCCGGGAATAGGTGAAGGTGGGGGCGTGGTCGTTTAAATCGTGAGGTGGGAAGGTTTCAAGTTGCTGAATGACTCAGTGTTTGCGGGGTTTTATCAGGTGTTTTGCTGAGCTGCAGGGCTTGAATCGTATGGGTTTGGCTCATATTCATCATCTTTAGCGAGAGCGCTCCTACAGATTTGAGGGTTGAGTCCGCTGGATAGGAGTTTTTACATATTGTTTTATGAGGTGTGTCTTGGGTGAGTTTCAATAAATTTAAAAAAAGTTGCAATGGAGTGCTTAAATTATGGGGCGATTAATTAGGCAAGGTCATTCCGGGGGTAAGTTGCTGCAGCGTGTCAGAATAGACCCGGTTGTTCTTGATTTTGGTATGACTTTGGCGCAGCCGCTATCCAGGTCGGTCAGGCTAAATGGCTTTGCAACCTGCTTGCGACTGGAGGAGGTGTATTGGGATGTGTTGTCTGATATCTCGCGTATTAATGATTGTTCGGTTAATGCCTTGCTGTCTTATATCGACAGGGAAGTTCATTTGCGTCATGGCGGGGTAAAAAATTTCAGCGGCCTCATACGGGTGGTCTGTGTCATGCACCTCTTGAAGGCTGGATCCGCACCGCGGCACGTGTTGCAAACGCAGGCCTTTATCGGGTGAGCACGTAGCATGGATTTAGAGGTGGGCGTTTGGTAGCTTGTAATCTTTTGAGTTTCATGGTGCCTTTAGGGGGTTAATGGCCGCTCATGCGGCTGCAATGGCTCGATTTACCAGATATAATCTCGCGCTTTGCGGCGTGGCCCTCCTTATGGGGTGCTGCTAATGAATGTCGAGACGCGCCAATGCCCATGTACGATTACCAATGTGCTTCCTGTGGTCATCAGTTGGAAGCCATTCAAAAGATCAGTGACTCGCCACTCGTTGATTGTCCTGCTTGCCAGGCACCTGAATTGAAGAAGCAGCTGTCCATGCCAGGCTTTCGCCTCAGCGGTACGGGCTGGTATGAGACAGATTTCAAGACAGGCTCGAAGAAAAATCTGGCAGGCGGCGACAAATCCGACTGAGTGTGGCGATACAGTCTGAACACAAGCGGGCTCTTGCAGTGTTACCAGCACCGACGGTGCGCAGGAACTCCACCGAATTTCGAATTACGAGAAGTGAAACCACTACCATGATGCGCAGCCATTATTGCGGCCAACTGAACGAAAGCCTGGAAGGCCAGGAAATTACCCTTTGCGGATGGGTTCACCGTCGCCGTGACCACGGTGGGGTGATTTTCCTCGATATCCGTGATCGTGACGGTCTGGCCCAAGTGGTTTTCGACCCGGACCGCGCGCAAACCTTCGCTGCTGCCGATCGCGTGCGCAGTGAGTACGTTGTCAAGGTCACGGGTAAGGTGCGTTTGCGCCCGGCCGGTGCCGGTAACGCCAACATGGCTTCAGGCATGATCGAAGTGCTGGGCTATGAACTGGAAGTGCTGAACGAAGCGGAAACCCCACCGTTCCCGCTTAACGAATTCTCTGATGTTGGCGAGGAAACCCGCCTGCGTTATCGCTTTATCGACCTGCGCCGTCCAGAAATGCTCGAGAAGCTGCGTTTGCGTTCGCGCATGACCACCAGCATCCGTCGTTACCTTGATGAAAACGGCTTCCTCGACGTCGAAACGCCGATCCTGACCCGGGCTACCCCGGAAGGTGCGCGCGACTACCTGGTGCCAAGCCGTACTCACGCCGGCTCTTTCTTTGCCTTGCCGCAATCGCCACAACTGTTCAAGCAGTTGCTGATGGTGGCCGGCTTTGATCGTTACTACCAGATCGCCAAGTGCTTCCGCGACGAAGACCTGCGTGCCGACCGTCAGCCTGAGTTCACTCAGATCGACATCGAAACCAGCTTCCTCGATGAAAAAGACATCATGGGCCTGACCGAAGGCATGATCCGCAACCTGTTCAAGGAAGTGCTGGATCTGGAGTTCGGTGAGTTCCCGCATATGACCTTTGAAGAGGCCATGCGTCGTTACGGCTCTGACAAGCCTGACCTGCGTAACCCGCTTGAACTGGTAGACGTTGCTGACCAGCTCAAAGACGTCGACTTTAAAGTGTTCAGCGGCCCGGCTAACGATCCAAAATGCCGTATTGCTGCCTTGCGCGTTCCTGGTGCTGCCAGCATGCCGCGCAAGCAGATCGACGACTACACCAAGTTTGTCGGCATTTACGGTGCCAAAGGGTTGGCCTACATCAAGGTCAACGAGCGCGCCAAAGGCGCCGAGGGTCTGCAATCGCCGATCGTCAAGAACATTCCTGAAGCGAACCTCAATGTGATCCTGGATCGCGTGGGTGCAGTTGACGGCGATATCGTGTTCTTCGGGGCCGACAAAGCCAAGATCGTGAGCGAAGCCCTGGGTGCTTTGCGTATCAAGGTCGGTAATGACCTGAACCTGCTGACGTGCGAATGGGCACCGATGTGGGTTGTCGATTTCCCGATGTTCGAAGAAAACGAAGACGGCAGCTTCAGCGCCTTGCACCACCCGTTCACTGCGCCGAAATGCTCGCCTGAAGAACTTGCTGCTAACCCGGCCACTGCACTGTCCCGCGCCTACGATATGGTGTTGAACGGTACTGAGCTGGGCGGCGGTTCGATTCGTATTCACCGCAAGGAAATGCAGCAAGCGGTCTTCCGTCTGTTGGGTATTGAAGAGGCTGAACAGGAAGAGAAATTCGGCTTCCTGCTGGATGCTCTGAAGTACGGCGCACCGCCCCACGGTGGTCTGGCTTTCGGTCTCGACCGTTTGGTGATGCTGATGACAGGCGCTCAGTCGATTCGTGAAGTGATTGCCTTCCCGAAAACCCAGAGCGCTGCCTGCGTGATGACTCAGGCTCCTGGCATTGTCGATGCCAAGGCGTTGCGCGAGTTGCACATTCGTTTGCGCGAACAGCCGAAGGCTGAGTAAGACTGGCCCGCGAAGGCGCATCCCCGGATGCGCCTTTGTCGTTGGGCACAAGAATTTTTATTGCCAGGCCCTCTCATGGAAAGGCGCGGCAAGGTTTCATCTAAGGATTCGGAGTAGGTTATGGCAGGTCATTCTAAGTGGGCGAACATCAAGCACCGCAAAGAGCGTCAGGATGCCAAAAAAGGCAAAATTTTCACCAAGTGGATACGTGAACTGACCGTTGCTGCCCGCCAGGGTGGCGGTGATCCGAGTTCCAACCCGCGTCTGCGCTTGGCGCTGGACAAGGCCCTTGGGGCGAACATGAGCCGCGACATCATTGATCGTGCTGTGGCTCGGGGTGCTGGCGCTGCCGATACCGACGACATGGTCGAGTTGAGCTACGAAGGCTACGGTCCGGGTGGCGTTGCAGTAATGGTCGAGTGCATGACCGATAACCGTAATCGCACGGCAGCAGCGGTGCGTCATGCTTTTAGCAAGTGCGGCGGCAACCTGGGTACCGACGGTTCGGTGGCTTATCTGTTCGAGCGTAAGGGGCAGATTTCCTATACGGCTGGCGTTGATGAGGATGCCTTGATGGAAGCGGCAATGGAGGCTGATGCCGACGATGTCGTAACCAATGAGGATGGCTCCATTGATGTCTTTACCTCCTTCTCCGGTTTTTATGCGGTGCGCAACGCGTTGGAAGCGGCAGGCTTCAAGCCGGCGGATGCAGAGATTGTCATGCTGCCAACCACCAGTGCCGAGCTTGATCTTGAGACGGCCGAAAAGGTACTCAAGCTGATTGATATGCTGGAAGACCTGGATGATGTGCAGAACGTGTACTCCAATGCCGAAATTCCTGATGCGGTGCTGGAACAACTCGCCTGATACCGTGCTCTGACCCTGGAGGCCGAAGGTGCATGCCGCAATGAACGCGGGCTGTGCACCTTCGGCTTCTGCCTTTAAGCTGTCCGGGTATGTGCCCGTGGGCGTCACTTCATAAGCTGCAGGCGTTATGACTCTTATTCTTGGTATTGACCCAGGTTCGCGAATCACCGGTTATGGCGTGGTGCGAGACACCGGGCGTGGCTGCGTGTACGTCGCCTCGGGATGTATTCGCACGGGTAGCGGCGAGCTGCATGAACGATTACAGATTGTTTACCGTGGGGTGCGGGAGGTCATTCAGACTTACGGGCCGGTCACGATGGGGATCGAAAGAGTATTCATGGCCCGTAACGCTGACTCGGCGTTGAAGTTGGGCCAGGCCAGGGGGGCTGCCATAGTGGCGGGTGCCGAAGAAAGCCTGGAAATAGCCGAGTACTCTGCCACGCAGGTCAAGCAGGCGGTTGTCGGCACGGGCGGGGCAAACAAGGAGCAGGTGATGATGATGGTCATGCATTTGCTCAAGCTCACCTCCAAACCACAAATCGATGCATCGGATGCATTGGCAATCGCGCTGTGCCACGCGCATACGCGTTCAAGTTTGTTGCCCCATGGATTGGGTGCGGCGCGCAGTCGGAGTGGGCGACTACGTCTTTGAAACATGCGGTTAACTATAATTAAACATGCCGGCAAGGTTGCTTCTTAAATGAAGTGGCCTTGCCGTTCTACTTGTCAGCCGTTGATCTGGCCAGAGAAAAGGATCTGAAACGTGATTGGACGCTTGCGCGGCACTCTGGCTGAAAAACAGCCGCCGCACCTGATTCTTGATGTAAATGGCTTGGGTTATGAGCTGGAAGTGCCGATGACGACGCTCTATCGACTGCCTTCTGTTGGCGAGCCGCTGACTCTGCATACTCACCTGGTCGTTCGTGAAGACGCCCAGTTGCTCTATGGTTTTATTGGTAAGCGTGAGCGGGACTTCTTTCGTGAGCTGATTCGGCTTAACGGAGTGGGACCAAAACTGGCCTTGGCCTTGATGTCCAGTCTGGAGGTTGATGAGTTGGTGCGTTGCGTGCAGGCTCAGGACACGTCGGCCTTGACCAAAGTGCCAGGTGTGGGCAAAAAAACCGCCGAACGACTGTTGGTCGAACTCAAGGATCGCTTCAAGGCTTGGGAGCAGGTGCCCAGTATGTTTGCTTTGGTACCGAACCAACCGAGCGCACCAGAACCCGTGGCCAGTGCAGAAAGTGACGCGGTCAGTGCCCTGATTTCATTGGGCTATAAACCTCAGGAAGCGAGCAAGGCTGTTTCCGCCATCAAGGATAAGACCTTGAGCAGTGAGGACATGATTCGTAGGGCCCTTAAGGGAATGATTTAAGTGATTGAAGCTGATCGTTTGATAGCCGCCTCCAGCGGACGGGACAGGGAAGAGGTTCAGGACCGTGCAATCCGCCCTTTGAGTCTGGCCGACTACATTGGCCAGCCAACCGTGCGCGAGCAGATGGAGCTTTTCATTCAGGCCGCTCGCGGGCGTTCGGAATCGCTGGATCACACGCTGATCTTTGGTCCTCCCGGCTTGGGCAAGACCACGCTGGCCAACATCATTGCCCAGGAAATGGGGGTATCGATCAAGAGCACGTCGGGCCCCGTGTTGGAGCGCCCGGGCGACCTGGCGGCCTTGCTGACCAATCTTGAGCCGCACGATGTGTTGTTCATTGACGAAATTCACCGTCTTTCGCCCATTGTTGAAGAAGTGTTGTACCCGGCCATGGAGGATTTTCAGCTCGACATCATGATTGGCGAAGGGCCGGCTGCGCGCTCGATCAAGCTTGATTTGCCGCCGTTTACGCTGGTGGGCGCGACGACTCGTGCCGGGATGCTGACCAATCCCTTGCGTGATCGCTTCGGGATTGTTCAGCGGCTGGAGTTTTACAGCACCGCTGATCTGGCTACGATTGTCAGTCGTTCGGCCGGTATTTTTGGTTTGCCGCTGGACCCAGAAGGGGCTTTCGAGATTGCCCGCAGAGCCCGGGGGACGCCGCGAATCGCGAACCGTCTGCTGAGGCGTGTGCGTGACTTTGCCGAAGTGCGGGCCAAAGGGCACATTACCAAGTCGGTGGCGGACCTTGCACTGAACCTGCTGGATGTGGATGAACATGGCTTCGATCACCAGGACCGGCGCTTGCTGCTGACCATGATCGAGAAATTTGATGGCGGGCCGGTCGGTGTCGACAGCCTGGCTGCCGCGATTAGCGAAGAGCGTCATACGATCGAGGATGTGCTGGAGCCGTATCTGATCCAGCAGGGCTATATCATGCGCACGCCACGTGGGCGTGTAGTGACACGTCACGCGTATTTGCACTTCGGTTTGAATATCCCGTCGCGTCTGGGGGATATGCCGCTGGCAGACGATTTTTTGACTGTGGGTGGTGACTAAATAAGCACTGGGTGGTCGATTTTTTCTGCGTTTGTGTGGTCACACGTACTGGCGTTGAAAATCTTCAGTCATTAAGCCTCGGAAGTGTAAAAAAACAATGGGTTGGCGGATTGGCAACCTGAGGAGTAAGCACTAGAGTATGCGCGCGCAAAACAGGCTTGAGCCGTTCGCACATCGTTGTCGCGTTTATTACGAGGACACGGATGCGGGTGGCGTCGTGTATTACGTCAATTACCTGAAATTTATGGAGCGGGCTCGAACCGAAAGGCTGCGGGAATTGGGGTTTTCTCAATCCGCACTGGCAGGCGAGAACCTGTTGTTTGTCGTGCATTCCAGCGAGGCACGCTACTACGCGCCGGCGCGACTGGACGACGAGCTGTCAGTGAGTGCACAAGTAATAGAACTTAACCGCGCCAGTTTGCGTTTCAAGCAGCAGGTCTGGCGCGTTGCGGATGCAACGCTGCTCTGTGAAGGGCAGTTTTTGGTGGCCTGTGTGCGCGCCGATAGTTTTAAACCCCGGGCCATTCCCGAAGCTTTACGTGCGGCCTTTGCCGACGTGAGCGGCGCGGGTAAACATTTAGAGCAGGAGATAAAGCGTGGAAGCTAACGTCGTCGACCATTCCTCCATGTGGAGCTTGGTCAGCAATGCCAGCATTGTTGTGCAGTTGGTAATGTTGACCCTGCTGGCCGCATCGGTTACCTCGTGGGTCTTGATTTTTCAGCGCAGCACCATGCTGCGCGCTGGTCGACGGGCTCTGGAAAGCTTTGAAGAGCGTTTCTGGTCAGGTATCGATTTGTCAAAGCTGTACCGTCAGGCGGGTAGCAACCCAGATCCCGACTCAGGTGTAGAACAGATTTTCCGTGCAGGCTTCAAAGAGTTCTCGCGCCTGCGTCAGCAGCCAGGTGTTGATCCTGAGGCTGTCATGGAAGGTGTGGCGCGTGCCATGCGTGTCGCCATTTCCCGCGAAGAAGAAAAGCTTGAGCAAAGCCTGCCATTCTTGGCCACCGTAGGCTCCGTCAGCCCATACATCGGTCTGTTTGGTACTGTCTGGGGGATCATGAACTCCTTCCGTGGCCTGGCCACTGCCCAGCAGGCCACGCTTGCAACCGTGGCACCCGGTATTGCAGAGGCACTGATCGCTACCGCCATCGGGCTGTTTGCAGCTATTCCCGCCGTGATTGCTTACAACCGTTTTGCAGCCCGTAGCGAAACACTGATCAGCCGCTACTACACCTTCGCCGATGAGTTCCAGGCGATCCTGCACCGCAAAGTGCACACCAGCGAAGACTAAGCAGGTATTTTCCAATGGCTTTAATCGCTCGAGCGCGCAAAAAGCGCAAGCCGGTTGCCGAGATGAACGTAGTGCCCTACATCGACGTGATGCTGGTGCTGCTGGTCATCTTCATGGTGACCGCCCCGATGCTCAACCAAGGGGTGAAGGTTGATTTGCCCAAGGTCTCCAGCGAGGCCTTGCCGCAAGATAACAACACGCAGGTCCTGACTATTTCGATCAAGGCTGACAAGACCTATTTCTGGAACCTTGGCAGTGAAGTCGATACTGAAAAGCAGATGGACAAGGCCATGACATTGCCGCAGATGACGGATGCCGTGACTAAGATCATTCGCGCAGGCAATGAAGGCGGTAAGCAGACCCAAGTATTTATTCGCGGAGACAAAACCGTGGATTACGGTGCTGTGATGGGTGCCATGGGCGGCCTGCAGAAAGCCGGGGTCGGTAATGTTGGCTTGATAACCGAGGCTCCCTGATGCGCGAACAGCGGGAGCCGTCCGCCTCTGAAAACTATTTTTGGCCTACAGTTTGGGCGGTAGCGCTGCACGTTCTGATTTTTGGCATGCTGTTCGCCAGCTTTGCCATGACGCCGGAATTGCCACCCTCCAAGCCGATTGTTCAAGCCACTTTGTACCAGTTGAAGTCCAAAAGTCAGGCAACCACCCAGACCAATCAGAAGATTGCAGGTGAAGCCAAGAAAACGGCTGCACGCCAGACCGAAGTCGAGCAACTGGAGCAAAAGAAGGTTGAGCAGGAAGCGGTAAAGGCTGCGGAACAAAAGAAAGAAGAGGCTGCCGAAAAAGCAGCTGAGGCCAAGAAGGCCGACGAAGCCAAGGCGAGCGAAGCCAAAAAGGCGGACGAGGCTAAAAAGGCTGAAGAGGCTAAAAAAGCCGATGAGGCCAAGAAAGCTGACGATGCTAAAAAGGCGACTGAAGCTAAAAAGGCCGAAGAGAAAAAGCTCGCGGACATAGCCAAGAAAAAGTCCGAGGAGGAGGCCAAGAAGGCCGCGGAAGAAGAAGCCAAGAAAAAGGCCGCTGAAGACGCCAAGAAAAAAGCAGCAGAGGATGCGAAGAAGAAAGCCGCGGATGATGCCAAGAAGGCCGCCGAGGATGCCAAGAAAAAAGCTGTAGCAGACGAAGCGAAGAAGAAAGCCGCCGAAGATGCCAAGAAAAAGGCTGCTGCCGATGCTGCGAAGAAAAAAGCCGTAGAAGCCGCGCGTAAATCGACCGAAGACAAAAAGGCGCAAGCGCTGGCTGATTTGCTTTCTGATACGCCGCAACGCCAGCAAGCGTTGGCGGATGAGCAAGGTGATCAGGTCGCCGGTAGTTTCGATGATCTGATTCGCGCTCGGGCAGCAGAGGGGTGGGCACGCCCACCTTCAGCTCGCAAGAATATGACTGTGGTACTGCAAATTGGCATGTTGCCAGATGGCACGGTAACGTCAGTGACGGTTTCCAAGTCCAGCGGTGATGGGCCGTTTGATAGCTCGGCGGTAGCAGCGGTCAAGAATATTGGTCGTTTAACGGAAATGCAGGGTATGAAACCCAGCGATTTTAATCCTTATCGGTCATTCAAGATGACATTCACACCTGAGGATCTAGCCTTGTGATTAAATTTTTTCGAGGACTGCTAGTTGTCTTCTGCTGTTTGGCGGGGATGGCGGTAGCAGATGAAAAGAACATTCTGGTCACCAGTGGCAGTGACCGGGCGGTGCCGATTGCCGTAGTACCCTTCGGTTGGCAGGGGGGCTCTGTTCTGCCGGACGATTTGGCCGAAATCATCGGTAATGACTTGCGTAACTCGGGCTATTACACGCCGATCCCCAAGCAAAACATGATCAGCTTGCCGACCCAGGCCAGCGAAATCATTTTCCGTGACTGGAAAGCTTTGGGCGCGCAATACGTGATGGTGGGCAATATTGTTCCTGCTGGTGGTCGTCTGCAGGTGCAGTATGCGCTGTACAACGTTTCCACCGAACAGCCGGTCATGACCGGCAGCGTGTCGGGTACGGCTGAGCAGTTGCGTGACATGGCACACTACATCTCCGATCAGGCGTTTGAAAAACTGACCGGTATCAAAGGTGCTTTCTCAACCCGTTTGCTCTATGTGACGGCTGAGCGCGCAAGTGCCACCAACACCCGCTACACCCTGCAACGTTCGGACTACGATGGCGCGCGGGCCGTGACGCTGTTGCAATCGCGCGAGCCTATCCTGTCGCCGCGTTTTGCACCCGATGGCAAGCACATCGCCTATGTCTCGTTCGAGCAGAAGCGTCCGCGTATCTTTGTCCAGAACATTGATACAGGCCGTCGTGAGCAGGTGACTAACTTTGAAGGCCTCAACGGTGCGCCAGCCTGGTCGCCAGATGGTTCGAAGCTGGCGTTTGTATTGTCCAAAGATGGCAACCCGGACATTTACGTGATGAACATGGCTTCGCGCCAACTCACCCGCGTAACCAATGGCCCAGGTATCAACACCGAGCCTTTCTGGGGTAAGGACGGTTCGACCATCTACTTCACGTCTGATCGGGGCGGCAAGCCACAGGTCTACAAGACCACCATTGGCAGTGGTGCTGCGGAACGCGTAACCTTTATCGGTAACTACAATGCGAATCCGAAGCTTTCTGCGGATGAAAAGACACTGGTCATGATTCACCGTCAGGATGGTTTCACCAATTTCCGTGTTGCAGCGCAAGATTTGCAGCGTGGCAGCGTGAAAATTCTCACAGATACTAACCTTGATGAGTCAGCCACTGTTGCGCCCAACGGCACCATGGTAATCTACGCCACCCGCCAGCAGGGCCGGGGAGTCTTGATGCTCGTGTCCATTAACGGACGCGTAAGGCTCCCTCTTCCTACCGCTCAAGGCGAAGTCAGAGAACCTTCCTGGTCCCCTTACCTGAACTGACGTGGTGATAGCTGTACGTTGCACATAACACTTGGGGTTCATTAGGAGTTTTACGATGGAAATGCTGAAGTTTGGTAAATTTGCTGCGCTGGCACTGGCCATGGCTGTAGCTGTAGGTTGCTCGTCCAAAGGCGGCGACAATGCCGGTGAAGGCGCTGCTGTTGATCCAAACGCCGGTTACGGCGCAAACACAGGCGCTGTTGATGGTTCCCTGAGCGAAGAAGCTGCTCTGCGCGCCATCACTGTTTTCTACTTCGAATACGACAGCTCGGACCTGAAACCAGAAGCCATGCGCGCACTGGACGTTCACGCTAAAGACTTGAAAGCCAACGGCGCTCGCGTTGTTCTGGAAGGTAACACTGACGCCCGTGGTACTCGTGAGTACAACATGGCACTGGGCGAGCGTCGTGCGAAAGCCGTTCAACGCTACCTGGTACTGCAAGGCGTTTCTCCAGCACAACTGGAGCTGGTGTCCTACGGTAAAGAGCGTCCAATCGCTACTGGCAACGACGAGCAGTCGTGGGCTCAGAACCGTCGCGTCGAACTGCGTAAGTAATTCGTCATGCGAACGTGCCGCCGTGCTGTAACTATTCTGACTCTCAGCCTCATGCCGCTAGCGGCATGGGCTGCGGTTCCTGTGGTCGATGACAACTCTGGCAATAGCGGGGGGAGTTATCCATCACCGGGTTATGGTGCGAGCGGCGCCTATGCCGGGGGAGGGGTTTCGACCCCTGTCTCGGCACAGGGCGAGCTGTTCAACCAGCTGCAACAAATGCAGGATCAGATCTCACGCCAACAGGGTGTGATCGAAGTTTTGCAAAATGATATTTCACGCATGAAGCAAGAAAGCCTGGAGCGATACCAGGAACTTGATCGGCGTATTGGTACGGGCGCTCCTGCAGCTGCCGCACCTGATAATTCTGCTGCCGGTGGTGCTGCTGCCGCCGGTAATACTGCAGCGCCTGCACCTCAGGCTGCTGCTAGCTCGGAACCGGGTGATCCAGTGAAAGAAAAGCTCTACTACGATGCTGCTTTCGACTTGATCAAAGCCAAGGATTTCGACAAAGCCAGTCAGGCCTTTGCGGCCTTTCTGCGCAAATACCCAAACAGCCAATACGCGGGTAATGCCCAGTACTGGTTGGGTGAAGTGAGTTTGGCCAAAGGCGACCTGCAAGGTGCTGGTCAGGCCTTCGCCAAAGTGAGCCAGCTATATCCCAAGCACGCCAAAGTGCCGGATTCGCTCTACAAGCTGGCTGACGTAGAGCGCCGTCTGGGCCATACCGACAAAGTAAAAGGTATCTTGCAACAGGTTGTTGCACAGTACCCTGGCACGTCGGCGGCACAGTTGGCCCAGCGCGATTTGCAGCGCATGTAAGCCATACGAAGCTTTCATCGAGAAACCCGCGCTTGTCGCGGGTTTTTTCGTTAGAATCCACGCCCTTTTATGAAATACGCTCTTCTGAGTCCTGCGAGTGCAGATTCTTAAGAGTGCCTGACGGAGGCGGACAGCCTGTTTAGCTGTTACGCCCGTGGCGGATATGCAAGACACATTGAGAATTACCGAAGTTTTTTACTCTTTGCAGGGTGAAACGCGAACGGCTGGCCTGCCCACCGTTTTTGTACGTCTGACGGGCTGCCCTTTGCGCTGCCAGTATTGCGACAGTGCCTACGCCTTCAGTGGCGGCACCGTGCGCTCCCTCGACAGCATTCTTGAGCAAGTGGCCGATTTTCGTCCGCGCTACGTGTGCGTGACGGGTGGCGAGCCCTTGGCGCAGCCTAATGCCATTCCATTGCTTAAGCAGCTTTGCGACGCGGGTTACGACGTCTCGATCGAGACCAGTGGTGCGCTGGATATTTCGGCTGTCGACCCACGGGTCAGTCGTGTGCTCGATCTGAAAACACCAGGCTCCAAAGAGTCCCATCGCAACCTCTACGAAAACATCGCGTTGTTGACGCCGCATGATCAGGTCAAGTTCGTGATCTGCTCGCGCGAGGACTACGACTGGGCGGTGTCCAAGCTGATTGAATACGGCTTGGAGCGACGCGCCGGTGAAGTGCTGTTTTCGCCGAGCCATCACGATCTGGCGGCCCGTGACCTGGCCGACTGGATTGTCGCGGACAACTTGCCTGTACGTTTGCAAATGCAACTGCACAAATATCTTTGGAATGACGAGCCGGGGCGCTGAAATGACTGAACACACTGCTGTCACTGAAAAAAGAGCGGTAATTTTGCTGTCCGGCGGCCTCGACTCGGCCACCGTCGTGGCCATGGCGCGCGCTGAAGGTTACCGCTGCTACACCATGAGCTTTGATTATGGCCAGCGCCATCGTGCCGAGCTCGACGCTGCAGCACGTGTTGCTCGCGACCTGGGCGCGGTTGAGCACAAAGTCATTGGCTTGAACCTAGACGGTATTGGCGGCTCAGCCCTGACCGACAGCTCCATTGATGTACCCGAAGCACCCAGCGAAGGCATCCCGGTAACGTACGTGCCGGCTCGTAACACCGTATTCCTGTCAGTGGCCTTGGGCTGGGCAGAAGTGCTGCAGGCGCGGGACATCTTCATTGGCGTCAATGCCGTGGCCTAGTCCGGCT
>NZ_JASLGE010000063.1 GCF_030150285.1 Pseudomonas sp.
GGTTCTTTGAACCACTTGATGAACACCCATGGCCAAGAAGCTTTACATCGAAACCCACGGTTGCCAGATGAATGAGTACGACAGCTCACGCATGGTCGATCTGCTGGGTGAACATCAGGCCCTGGAAGTCACAGCGCGCGCTGAAGACGCTGATGTCATCCTGCTCAATACCTGTTCCATTCGTGAGCGTGCCCAAGACCGCGTGTATTCGCAGCTGGGCCGGTGGCGCGAGCTGAAACTGGCCAACCCAGAGATGGTGATTGCCGTCGGCGGTTGCGTGGCCAGCCAGGAGGGCGCGGCCATTCGCGACCGCGCCCCTTACGTGGACGTGGTTTTCGGCCCGCAAACCTTGCACCGTTTGCCGGAAATGATCGACGCAGCCCGCATCACCAAGCTGCCGCAGGTCGATGTGTCGTTCCCGGAAATCGAGAAGTTCGACCATTTGCCCGAGCCGCGTATTGATGGGCCGAGCGCCTACGTGTCGGTGATGGAAGGCTGCAGTAAGTACTGCACGTTCTGCGTGGTGCCTTACACCCGAGGCGAAGAGGTCAGCCGGCCGTTCGATGACGTGCTGAGCGAGGTGCTTCACCTGGCCGAGAACGGTGTACGCGAAGTTACATTGCTGGGGCAAAATGTTAACGGCTATCGCGGCTTGACTGAAGATGGCCGCCTGGCAGACCTGGCAGAACTCATTCGGGTGGTCGCGGCCATCGACGGGATTGAGCGCATTCGTTACACCACTTCACACCCGCTGGAGTTTTCGGACAGCCTGATCCAGGCCCACGCCGAGGTACCGGAACTGGTGAAGCACCTGCACTTGCCGGTGCAATCGGGTTCCGACCGCATTCTGTCGGCGATGAAACGCAACCACACGGCATTGGAGTACAAATCCAAGTTGCGCAAACTGCGCGCCGCCGTGCCAGGCATCTGCATCAGTTCCGACTTTATCGTCGGCTTCCCGGGGGAAACCGAGAAAGACTTCGAACAGACCATGAAGTTGATTGAGGACGTGGGTTTCGATTTCTCCTACTCCTTCGTGTACAGCCAGCGCCCGGGCACTCCGGCGGCCGACCTGACTGACGACACACCCGAAGCGCGCAAAAAGGAACGCCTGAACGCGCTGCAACACCGCCTGAACCAGCAAGGTTTTGAGATCAGCCGCCAAATGGTCGGCTCCATTCAGCGGATTTTGGTCACCGATTACTCGAAAAAAGACCCTGGCGAACTGCAGGGCCGCACCGAAAACAACCGCATTGTTAACTTCCGCTGTGATAACCCGCAGTTGATCGGGCAATTTGCCGACGTTCATATCGATGCCGCCCAGCCGCACTCCCTACGGGGCTCGCTGCTGAACTGAGGTCGAACACTGTAGCGACCGCTGGTCGCTGGTCGACGCTCGCGTGCTCGCGCTCTTTTAAAAGATCGCGAGCACGCTCGCTCCTGCAGAGCGGCAATGATTTATCGCGGCCCTTTCGCGCATGACCTGCTAGCGTTATCCTTCAGCTCATACCCATTGCCTTAGGGCGGCTAAAAGCGACCTTGAACGCACCCATCGAACCACATCGTTTCCTCCTCGAGCCCTTTGAGGCTCGCCGCTTCGCTAATCTGTGCGGGCAATTCGACGAGCATTTGCGCTTGATCGAGCAACGCCTTGCGATCGAGATCCGCAATCGCGGCAATCAGTTCGAATTGATCGGCGATCCAAAAACCACCGCGACCGCAGAAAACCTGCTGCGTCGCCTGTACCGCGAAACCCAGGCCACAGAGCTTTCGCCGGACATGGTGCACCTGTTCTTGCAGGAATCCGCTGTCGAAGAGCTCGCCAGCAACCCGGTGGCCGAAGCCAGCGTTTCACTGCGCACCAAAAAGGGCATGATCCGCCCTCGCGGGATCAATCAGCAGCGCTACGTGAAGGAAATTCTCGGTAACGACATCAACTTCGGTATTGGCCCGGCCGGTACAGGCAAGACTTACCTCGCCGTGGCCTGCGCCGTTGATGCACTGGAGCGCGAGCAGATCCGCCGCATCCTGCTGGTGCGCCCGGCGGTTGAAGCGGGCGAAAAGCTCGGTTTCCTGCCCGGCGACCTGTCGCAAAAAATCGACCCGTACCTGCGCCCGCTGTACGACGCGCTCTACGAAATGCTGGGCTTCGAATACGTGGCCAAGCTGATCGAACGTCAGATCATTGAAGTGGCACCGCTGGCTTATATGCGCGGCCGTACACTGAACAACAGCTTCATTATTCTCGACGAAAGCCAGAACACCACCGTTGAGCAGATGAAGATGTTCCTGACGCGTATCGGCTTCGGCTCTACTGCGGTCATCACGGGCGACATTACTCAGATCGACCTGCCCAAGGGCACCAAGTCCGGCCTGAACCATGTCATCGAAGTGCTCAAGGATGTTCCGGGTATCAGCTTTACCCACTTCCAGTCCAAGGACGTGGTGCGGCACCCGCTGGTGCAGCGCATCGTCGAAGCCTATGGCCGTTATGAGCAGGAAGCCGCCGACAAACTGGCCGCTCTGCCTGCTGCCAAGGATTACCGCAACGATGCTTGAGCTAGACCTGCAATTGGCAACCGAGGCTAGCGCCCCGACCGAAGCCCAGTTCCGCCAATGGTGCGAACTGGCCCTGCGCCAGCGCACAGCGGACTCAGAAATGACCATTCGTCTGGTAGACGAAACCGAGGGCCGCGAGCTTAATCACACTTGGCGCGAAAAAGACTACGCGACCAACGTGCTGTCCTTTCCGGCAGACGTGCCCGACGAGTTCCTGGATATCCCGTTACTGGGCGATCTGGTGATTTGCGTGGCCGTGGTCGAACGCGAAGCTGCTGAACAAGGCAAATCCCTTGAGGCCCACTGGGCCCACCTAGTGATTCATGGCTGCTTGCATCTTCTGGGTTACGACCATATAGAAGACGAAGAAGCCGAAGAAATGGAAGCACTGGAACGAACGTTGCTTGCAGAACTGGGTCATCCGGACCCGTATGCAGACGACGACACTGATTAACACCCACTGAAATAACCAAGGGATACGAGTAAATCGCTATGAGCGAAGACCGATCGAGCAACGGGCAAAAGTCATGGTTGGGTAAGCTGACCCAGGCCTTTGCCCATGAGCCGAAAAACCGCCAGGAGCTGCTTGAGCTGCTGCGCGAAGCACATCAGAACAAACTGTTGGACAGTGAAGCGCTGGCCATCGTCGAAGGTGCCATTCAAGTGGCTGACCTGCAGGTTCGGGACATCATGGTCCCGCGTTCGCAGATGATCAGCATCAAGGCGACCCAGACACCTCGCGAATTTCTCCCGTCCATCATCGATGCCGCGCACTCGCGCTACCCGGTGATCGGCGAAAGCCACGATGACGTCCTGGGCGTCCTGCTGGCCAAGGATTTGCTGCCGTTGATCCTTCAAGAGAACGGCGACAAGTTCAATATCAAGGACTTGCTGCGTCCGGCGACATTTGTTCCCGAGTCCAAGCGCCTTAATGTATTGCTGCGTGAGTTTCGCGCCAACCATAACCACATGGCCATCGTCATTGACGAATACGGCGGCGTGGCGGGCCTGGTGACGATTGAAGACGTGCTGGAACAAATTGTCGGTGACATCGAAGACGAACACGATGTTGAAGAAGACAGCTACATCAAGCCGCTGCCCAGCGGTGACTTCTTGATCAAGGCACTGACCCCGATCGAAAACTTCAACGAGTTCTTCGACACCGAATACTCCGATGACGAGTTCGACACCGTGGGTGGCCTGGTCATGAGTGCATTCGGGCACCTGCCCAAACGCAATGAGATCACCGAAATCGGCCCCTATCGATTCCGCATCCTGAATGCCGATAGCCGCCGGATTCATTTGATCCGCCTCACGCCTGTCGCCCGCTAAACACCACCACCAAGGATTGAAATGCGCTGGATAACCTCCCCCGGCTGGCCCGGTAACTTGCTGGCCGTGGCGGCCGGCGCACTGACAACCCTGGCGCTGGCACCTTTCGATATCTGGCCTTTGGCGCTGGTGGCCTTGGCCCTTTTCTACCTCGGCCTGCGCGACCTGTCCCCCAAGCAGGCGCTTGGCCGTGGCTGGTGCTACGGTTTTGGCCTGTTTGGCGCGGGTACCAGCTGGATCTACTACAGCATTCACCACTTCGGTGGGGCTTCGGTACTGCTGGCCGGCTTTCTGATGCTGCTGTTCACGGCCGCTATCGCCTGGTTCTTTGCCCTCCCCGCCTGGCTGTGGGCCCGCTGGATACGCCGCAACGAAGCACCGCTGGCCGACGCACTGGCATTTGCCGCACTGTGGGTCGCCCAAGAAGCGTTTCGGGGCTGGTTTCTCACCGGTTTCCCTTGGCTCTATTCGGGCTACAGCCAGCTGGACGGGCCCTTGGCCGGGCTCGCACCGCTCGGTGGCATGTGGCTGATTTCTTTCGCGCTCGCGTTAACTGCCGCTTTGTTGTGCAACGTTACGCGCCTGCTCAAAACCCGACGCCTCACCTTTATTGGCCTCGGCCTGTTGTTACTGGCCGGCCCTTGGTGCATCGGCCAGGCCCTTAAACATCACGCCTGGACCAGCCCTTCGGGTGAACCGCTGAGTGTGGCGGCGATTCAGGGCAACATTGAACAAAGCATGAAATGGGATCCCGCGCAGCTCAACGCGCAACTGGCCCTGTACCGCGACCTGACATTGAGCTCCCGACGTGTCGATTTGATTGTCTGGCCCGAAACGGCCATCCCGGTGCTCAAGGAAAACGCCGAAGGCTACCTGAGCATGATGGGAAACTTTGCCGCCGACCGCCATTCCGCACTGATTACCGGTGTGCCCATTCGCCAGGAAGTGCGCCACGAACCCCGCTATTTCAACGGCATCACCGCCGTGGGCGAAGGCGATGGTATTTACCTGAAACAAAAACTGGTGCCCTTTGGAGAGTACGTTCCGCTTCAGGATGTGCTGCGTGGGCTGATTGCATTCTTTGACCTGCCCATGTCGGACTTTGCCCGCGGCCCTTCCGACCAGCCGATGCTGCAAGCCAAGGGTTATCAGATTGCGCCGCTGATTTGCTATGAAGTGGTCTATCCGGATTTCGTGGCAGGCCTGGCCGCCCAGAGCGATATTTTGCTGACCATCAGCAACGACACCTGGTTCGGCACTTCAATCGGCCCGCTGCAACACTTGCAAATGGCGCAAATGCGCGCGTTGGAAGCCGGTCGCTGGATGATCCGTGCAACCAACAACGGCGTCACCGGGCTGATCAACCCCTTCGGTCAAATCACGGCGCAGATCCCGCAGTTCGAGCGCGGCATTCTGTATGGCGAAGTGGTGCCCATGCACAACCTGACGCCTTACCTGCAATGGCGCTCATGGCCGCTGATCGTTCTGTGCTGCGTGCTGATCGGCTGGGCACTGATCACCCGACGGATGGCCAAGACCCTCTGAGTGATGGCCCGCAGAACGGACAGTGCCGCTCTGCGGGCCATTACTCAGCGATAGAACAACGGGTAGGCTATCTGCCCAACCACCTCGTTGAGCAATAAGCCAGACTGACCGATTGACTTGTACTCGGGCAGCCACCCACCCAACGGCCGCGCATTATCCCCGCTCAAAAACCCGACAGGCGCGGGCACAACCTCGAACCCGGCCTGTTCAAAGCTCCAGACCGAGCGGGGCATATGCCAGGCATGCGTCACCACGACCACCCGCTTGATGCCCAGGGGCAGCAGCATATCGGCTGACAGACGGGCGTTTTCCCATGTGGTACGGCTCTGCCCTTCCTGCCAGCGTACCGTCACACCAAAGTCATCGCGCAGCGAATCAGCCATGATCTGCGCCTCACTGAGTGGCTGACCAAAGGGCGCGCCACCCGTCACCAAGACCGGAAGGCCCGAAGCCTTGGCCAAGCGGGCGGCGTAACGCTGTCGCTCCAACCCGATACCGGTGGGCTGATCGCTGCCCCAGGCAGGATCACCCTGTTCGCGCCCTGAACCCAATACCACAATTGCATCGGCACGCCCCGCCAGTGTGGCCCATTGGCTTTGAACCAGGGCCGGCTCACGCTCAATCGCCCGCGCGCCCCACTCCACCACCACAGGCAGGCTCATCAGCCAAAAGCCGCCCAGCCCCAGAAAAAACAAGACACCTGCCAGTCGTGGGCGAGTACACCGCAACCACCAGGCGAGCAACAAAAGCAGCAAAAACAGGCCTGGCGGCAAAAGAAGGGATTTAACGAAATATCGAACAGGCATCGGGCATCTCCATAGATGCCCGAAGCCTAAGGGGGTTGAAGGGGCGTATCAACAGGGCAGATTCATCACTCGCACACCTGTTGCCTCAATCCGGGACCTGCGTGTTGCGCAACCGCCCTACTTTCCCTGCACCCTGTCTTTAAGCCAGATGACCTTGGCTGTATGGGTGGCACTTTCTACATTCATACTGCCTTGCGAGCGTTTATCAGCCTCACGCCCGATCCGGTTCAAATACACGTTGATCAACTCCAGCTCGGCACGGCTCAAACCTCGCAATTCCAAATCGGCAGGGCGCTCACCCCTTAGTCGCACTGCCGTTCTTGCTGAATCAAGAGCCACACTCAAACGATCAATCAAACGCTCATACACCTCCGTTGTTGCGCTTCGTTGCAACTCTGCCATCCGTTCACCTCATGAAGGAAATATCTATCCCCAAGGAGAGCTTAGACCTGCCTGTCAGAGCAGTAGGCTGTAGCGACCAACGGAGTGATTAGACAATCAGGGTTTCCCTCGATAGAGGGGGGTCATGTATGCTACCTGACTTCCTGTAACTCCTACTCCAGCCTGACCGGGCCAAGCAATACCCGGCGCTAAGTTGAAGAGGATTAGGCCACCCATTCATTAGTACAAGTAGCCATGCACGAACACTATCAGCCCCGTGAAATAGAAGCCGCCACCCAATCCTTCTGGGACACTCAAAAGTCCTTCGAAGTCAGCGAAGATCTAGGCAAGGAAACCTACTACTGCCTATCGATGTTCCCTTACCCGAGCGGCAAGCTACACATGGGGCACGTGCGTAACTACACCATCGGTGACGTGATCTCGCGTTACCAGCGCATGCTGGGTAAAAATGTGCTGCAGCCGATGGGCTGGGACGCCTTTGGCATGCCGGCCGAAAATGCCGCGATGAAAAACAACGTCGCGCCGGCCAAATGGACCTACGAAAACATCGCCTACATGAAAACCCAGCTACGCAGCCTGGGCCTGGCCGTTGACTGGTCCCGCGAGATCACTACCTGCAAACCCGACTACTACCGTTGGGAACAATGGCTGTTCACTCGCCTGTTCGAAAAAGGCGTGATCTACCGCAAGAACGGCACCGTCAACTGGGACCCGGTCGACCAGACCGTGCTGGCCAACGAGCAAGTAATCGATGGCCGCGGATGGCGTTCCGGCGCGCTGATCGAAAAGCGCGAAATCCCGATGTACTACTTCAAGATCACCGCGTATGCGGATGAACTGCTGGAAAGCCTCGACGACATGCCCGGCTGGCCCGAGCAAGTCAAAACCATGCAGCGCAACTGGATTGGCAAATCCCGCGGCATGGAAGTGCAGTTCCCTTACAACGTCGACTCCATCGGCCAGGAAGGCACCCTAAAAGTCTTCACCACCCGCCCGGACACCCTGATGGGTGCCACCTATGTCGCCGTGGCAGCCGAGCACCCGCTGGCCACTCTGGCCGCGCAAAACAACCCTGAGCTGCAAGCATTTATCGCTGAATGCAAGGCCGGCAGTGTTGCCGAAGCCGACATGGCAACCCAGGAAAAAAAGGGCCTGCCCACGTCGCTGTTCGTCGAACACCCGCTGACTGGCGAAAAACTCACGGTATGGGTCGCCAACTACGTGTTGATGCACTACGGCGACGGCGCAGTAATGGCTGTTCCGGCACACGACGAGCGCGACTTCGAATTTGCAACCAAGTACAGCCTGCCGATCAAGCCGGTCGTGCGCACCGGTGCGGGTGACGAAACGCCAGCACCGTGGCAAGACGCCTACGGCGAGCGCGGCACATTGATCAACTCCAGCGAATTCGACGGCCTTGATTTCGACGCCGCCTTCAGCGCGATTGAAGCTGCCCTGACGGCCAAAGGCCTTGGCCAGTCGCGCACTCAGTTCCGCCTGCGCGACTGGGGCATCAGCCGCCAACGCTATTGGGGCTGCCCGATCCCGATCATCCACTGCGAAAGCTGCGGTGACGTGCCGGTGCCGGAAGACCAATTGCCGGTGATATTGCCGGAAGACGTCGTGCCGGATGGTGCAGGTTCGCCATTGGCCCGCATGCCTGAGTTCTACGAGTGCGCCTGCCCGAAATGCGGGGCGCCGGCCAAGCGTGAAACTGACACCATGGACACCTTTGTCGAGTCGTCCTGGTATTACGCGCGCTACGCGTCGCCGCACTATACCGAGGGCTTGGTTGAAAAATCAGCGGCTGATCACTGGTTGCCGGTTGATCAGTACATCGGCGGTATTGAGCACGCGATCTTGCACCTGCTGTACGCGCGCTTCTTCCACAAGCTGATGCGCGACGAAGGCCTGGTCAGTTCCAACGAGCCGTTCAAGAACCTGCTGACCCAAGGCATGGTGGTCGCAGAGACCTATTTCCGCTCGCTGGACAACGGCGGCAAGGACTTTTTCAACCCGGACGACGTGGAAGTCGAACGTGATGCCAAGGCCAAGATCATCGGTGCCAAGCTCAAGTCGGACGGCCTGCCGGTGGAAATCGGCGGCACACAGAAGATGTCCAAATCGCTGAACAACGGTGTCGATCCTCAATCGATGATTGAGCAGTACGGGGCAGATACCTGCCGCCTGTTCATGATGTTTGCCTCGCCACCTGACGCAAGCCTGGAGTGGTCCGATGCTGGCGTAGAAGGTTCGCATCGCTTCCTCAAGCGCGTCTGGCGTCTGGCCCATGCGCACGTTGGCCGTGGTCTGCCGGGCAAACTGGATATCGCCAGCCTGAACGACGAGCAAAAGATCATCCGCCGCAGCACCCACCTGGCCATCAAGCAAGCCAGCCAGGACGTGGGCCAGCACCACAAATTCAACACGGCCATCGCCCAGGTGATGACCCTGATGAACGTGTTGGAAAAAGCGCCGCACGCCACCGAGCAAGAACGCGCCCTGGTGCAGGAAGGCCTGGAAACGGTTGCCCTGTTGCTGGCTCCGATCACCCCGCATATCAGCCACGAACTGTGGAACCAACTGGGCCACATCGGTGCGGTCATCGACGCTCCGTGGCCGATGCTGGACGAAAGCGCGCTGGTGCAAGACACCCTGCAACTGGTGATTCAGGTCAACGGCAAGCTGCGTGGCCAGATCGAAATGCCAACCGGCGCTACACGTGAAGACGTTGAAGCGGCTGCCCGCGTCAATGAAAACGTGCTGCGCTTTACCGAAGGGCTGACGATCCGCAAAGTGATCGTAGTACCCGGCAAGCTGGTCAATATCGTCGCGAGCTAATAGGAACAGGTGCCTGCTGAACACAGGCACCCAACTAGACCTTTAAGGCTGCCGAGGCAGCCTATCCGGTTTCAAGGGGAGCTACACATGATCAAACGCAACTTGCTGGTGATGGGCCTTGCTGTTCTGTTGAGCGCCTGCGGCTTTCAACTGCGCGGCACCGGCACCAATCAGCTGACGATCACCGAACTCGACCTCAGTGCACGTAACGCTTATGGCGATACCGTGCGTGAACTGCGCCGCGAGCTGGAAAACAATGGTGTGAAAATCACACCCAACGCGCCGTACAAGCTGATTCTGACCAACGAGCAAGAAACCCGCCGTGCTGCCAGCTACACCGGCATCAACAATAATGCGGAGTATCAGCTCACCAAAGTGCTGAGTTACGAGATTCAGGGCCGCGATCACCTGCCGCTGCTTTACAACAAGCTCGAGGTGAACAAGGTTTACCTGCATGACGGCAACAACATCGCGGGCTCCAGCCAAGAGCAAACCCTCATTAGCAAGGAAATGCGCCGCGACCTTATTCAGCAAATGATTCTGCGGCTGGAGCAACTGACCCCGGCCAAGCTGGAGAAGCTTCAGCAGGTCGCGGATGAGAAAGCAAAAGCACAAGCTGACGCCCTCGAGGCCGCCCGCAAGGCTCAAGACGAAACCCCTCAACAGTCGCCCCTCGAAGTCCCTAACTTCTAAGGCACACGGGGCACCCCAGGTGCCCCGCTACTTATCAAGCCCTTATGAAACTCGCCCCCGCCCAACTCGCCAAACACCTGCAAGGCAACCTGTCGCCTGTGTATATCATCAGCGGCGATGACCCGTTGTTAAGTCAGGAAGCGGCCGATGCCATTCGCAGCGCCGCGCGACAACAAGGCTACGACGAACGCCAAGTCTTCAGCGCCGACGCCAGCTTTGATTGGGGTTCACTGCTGCAAGCCGGAGCCAGCATGTCGCTGTTTGCCGAAAAGCGCCTTCTGGAACTGCGACTACCGTCAGGCAAGCCCGGTGACAAAGGTGCGGCGGCGTTAATCGAGTACTGCTCACGCCCCGCCGAAGACACCTTGTTACTGGTCAGCCTGCCAAAGCTCGATGGCAGTGCGATGAAGACCAAGTGGGGTAAAGCGCTTATCGACGGTGCGCAGACTCAATTCATACAAATCTGGCCCGTTGATTCCCACCAACTCCCGCAATGGATTCGTCAGCGCCTTTCTCAAGCCGGGCTGTCAGCCACCCATGATGCGGTGGAACTGATTGCTGCACGGGTTGAAGGCAACTTGCTCGCAGCGGCCCAGGAAGTTGAAAAGCTCAAGCTGATGGCTGAAGACGGGCAGATCACGGTCGAGACGGTGCAGGCCGCCGTGGCGGACAGTGCGCGCTTCGACGTGTTTGGCCTGGTGGATGCCATTCTCAACGGTGAAACTGCGCACGCCTTGCGCATGCTTGAAGGCTTGCGCGGCGAAGGGGTAGAACCACCGGTTATCTTGTGGGCGTTGGCGCGGGAACTGCGGGTACTGGCCAATATTGCATTGCAATACAGCCAGGGCACACCGCTGGATAAAGCCTTCAGCCAGGCTCGGCCACCCGTGTGGGAGAAACGCAAATCATTGATGAGCAAAGCGTTGCAACGCTATTCGGCACAGCGCTGGGCGCAGTTGTTAATGGATGCACAGCGCATTGATGCGCAAATCAAAGGCCAAGCGGCGGGGTCCGCATGGAGCAGCCTAAGCCGATTGACCCTGTTGATGTGTGGGCAACGGCTGAACCTACCCGCCGAATAGTCCCCACTCATAGCTGCCAAGCCTTCACAGCCCAGTGCGTTCCGACAAGGGCACTGGACAGCTTGAAAAAACTGGCCGATGATTTGCGCTTGTTCCACTCAAGCGAGACCTCCACCATGAGCAAGCGCCCCAATAAGGCCAAATCCATTGTCGCCCAACCCTTGTTCCGCAGCCGCCAGGAACGCCCCGCCAAAGGCAAAGGCAGCTACCGCCGCGAAGCCTTCCAGTCGAGAGACCGGGAGGCTTTTTACTTTCTGGCTGCCTGACGGCGAGAATGATAAGGTCTGCTTCTGTTTTGCATTACCTGGACCTGCGCATGCCCTTAAGTCATAAACGTGGTTGGCCAATGCGCCAACTGATTGCCGCTTCCAGCGTCATTCTTTTAGTCGCCTGCGCCGAAAAGCCCACTGCAGCCGATGCTCAGCCCTTGCCTGTCACGCCAGCCGCTGCGGCGGTAAGCGCACCTGTCACCAACACCGAAATGCCTGATATCCAGCCCGCTCAAAGTTTCAGTGAGTGGCAGGCCAATTTTCGCGTGATTGCACTTAACGCCGGTATCAACGCGCAGGTATTCGATAACGCCTTTAACGGCATGACGCCCGACATGAGCGTCATCAAGGCCGATCGCAGCCAGCCCGAGTTCAGTCGCCCCGTGTGGGAATACCTCGACGGTGCCCTGTCACCGCTGCGCGTTCGCAACGGTCAGCGTTTGCTGGAGCAAAATGCCGAGTTGCTGAGCCGTATCGAGCAGCGTTATGGCGTCGACCGTCAGGCACTGGTTTCGGTGTGGGGCATGGAAAGCAACTTTGGTACGTTCCAGGGTAACAAGTCGGTTATCCGCTCGCTCGCCACACTCGCCTATGAAGGCCGCCGCCCGGATTTCGCGCAGAGCCAATTGCTGGCCGCGCTGAAAATCATCCAGGAAGGCGATATCCAGCCCGATAAAATGCTGGGCTCCTGGGCCGGTGCCATGGGGCAGACCCAGTTCATTCCCACCACTTACGAAACCCACGCCGTGGATTTCGATGGCGATGGCCGTCGGGACATCTGGAATAGCTCGGCAGACGCTTTAGCTTCAACCGCGCACTACCTGCAAAGCTCTGGCTGGAAGCAAGGCCAGCCCTGGGGTTTTGAAGTCAGCGTGCCGGCGGGCTTTGACTATGCACTGGCCGATGGCACCGTGCGAAAAAGCGTCGCCGAATGGCAAAAGCTGGGCGTGATCGTGCCGGCCAACGTTACAGGGGCGCAGCCGTTGAGTGCCACCCTGCTGCTGCCTGCGGGCTATCGCGGCCCGGCCTTCCTTGTACTGGACAACTTCCGTGCGATTCTTCGCTACAACAACTCCTCGTCCTATGCATTGGCCGTGGGGTTGTTGTCTGAGCGGTTCAATGGTAGGGGAACCATTAAAGGGGATTGGCCCAAGGATGACCTGCCATTAAGCCGCTCTGAACGCGTCGAACTGCAGACGCTGCTCAATGCCCGCAACCACGATGCGGGCAACCCTGACGGCATCATCGGTGCCAACACCCGCAAGGCGATTCGCAATGCACAGCAAGCACTGGGCTGGCCAGCCGATGGCTACCCTAATCACGCATTGTTAGAGAGTTTGCGCAACCGCTAAGGCCTTGATGGAGCGACCTCTCCTACGGATGGCAGCGTTTGTGGGAACGAGCTTGCTCGTGATCTTTTGATCTTTAAAAGATCGCGAGCAAGCTCGCTCCTACGCGGGCCCCTTGAACCACGCGGGCCTCGCGCCGGTTTTGCGCAGCGGGACCACAGAGCAAGGCCTGTAGGAACGAGCTTGCTCGTGATCTTTTGATCTGGTTTTTGATCTAAAGGGCCCCCTTAAACCACGCTGGCCGATCGCGGCGGCCCACAGAGCAAGGCCTGTGGTGAGGGCATGCCGAGCCCCAGCGAGGCACCGAGTGGTAGGGGCATGAGCGTTTGGCCACTTTGCGCTTTTTCAAAGTGGCACGGCGTAAAGCAGGAACCTTAAGTGGCGTCATTGAGCGTTTAAAGGTCAAAAGATCGCGAGCAAGCTCGCTCCTACCGCTTGGTTATACGACTACGGGTTGCTGCAGTGTCAGTTGCTGGGTATCGGCATCCAATTGCACCTGAGCGCCCATCGGTAACGTCAGGTTCGGATCACAGTGGCCACTGCGCCACCCGGACACTATCGGAATGCCTAACGGCCCCAGTTCCTGCTTGAGCAGGCGCTCCAGAGACGCAGTATCAACCCCGTCAAAATCCCCCACCAAGACTCCACGCAACCGGTTGAATTTTCCCGCCAGACGCAAGTGCGTCAGCAGGCGGTCAACGCGGTACAAAGGCTCGTTGACGTCCTCGATAAACAGAATGATGCCGTCATCATCCAGTTCGTAAGCGGTACCCAGCGTGGCGCAAATCATCGACAAGTTACCGCCCATCAAGCGCCCACGAGCGCGGCCCGGTGCCAGGGTTGTCAATGGAAAGGCGGCCGGGTGCTCCAGTGCCGGCGGCTGTTGGCCGCTGAGCATGTGCAGCAGAGAAGACTCGGTCGGTGGCTGTTTATCACCCAGCAAGTCAGCATTCAGCATGGGCCCATGAAAGGTCACAAAGCCGGCATAACGCGTGATCGCCAGGTGCAGCGCGGTGATGTCGCTGTACCCCACAAATGGCTTGGGATGCCGACGTAAAAGCTCAAAATCCAGGCCATCCAGCAAACGCGGGCTGCCGTAACCGCCACGCAGGCAGAAAATGGCATCTACGCTGCTGTCCGCAAACGCGGCGTGCAAATCGGCTAACCGTGTGGCGTCTGCACCCGCCAGGTAGCCGTCCCGCTCCCAAACCCCCGGATACACCCGAAGCTGATAGCCCCGTGCATTCACCCACTGGGTAGCACGATCAAGATCAAGTGCTGCGGGACCGGCCGGTGCGATCAAACCGATCACCCCGCCAGAAGGGAGCGCGGGCACCGCGCTGTGAGTCTTGAAAGAGACCTGCGCGGTGAGCCGCTTGCTCATGGGTTCAGGCGCCAACCAGCATGGTCTTGACCAGCTTCGCTTGCTCGTCTGCGTGGTACGACGAACGCACCAGCGGGCCGGAGGCGACGTTTTTAAAGCCCATTTTGTACCCTTCTTCGGCGAACCAGGCGAAGGTGTCAGGGTGCACGAAACGCTGTACGGGCAAGTGGCTACGCGACGGTTGCAGGTATTGACCCAATGTCAGCATGTCGATGTCGTGCTCGCGCATGCGCTTCATCACTTCAATCACTTCGTCGTCGGTCTCGCCCAGGCCCAGCATCAAGCCGGATTTGGTTGGAACGTGCGGCATCATTTGCTTGAAGCGCTGCAGCAGCGTCAGCGACCACTGGTAATCCGAACCCGGGCGCGCAGCCTTGTACAGACGCGGAACCGTTTCAAGGTTGTGGTTGAAAACGTCTGGCGGCTCGGCGGCGGTGATCTCCAGCGCTACATCCATACGGCCCCGATAGTCAGGCACCAGGGTTTCCAACAGCACATTCGGCGACAATTTACGGATTTCGCGGATGCAGTCAGCAAAGTGCTGAGCACCGCCGTCACGCAGATCGTCGCGGTCCACAGACGTGATCACCACATACTTTAAACGCAAGTCGGCGATGGCGATGGCCAGGCTTTCCGGCTCGTTGACGTCGAGCGGCTTCGGACGACCGTGCCCTACGTCACAGAACGGACAGCGACGCGTGCAGATGTCACCCATGATCATGAACGTGGCCGTACCGCCAGAGAAGCACTCGCCCAGGTTCGGGCAGGAAGCCTCTTCGCATACGCTGTGCAGTTTGTGCTTGCGCAGCAATGCCTTGATGCGGTCGACTTCGGGCGACACGGGAATGCGCACACGAATCCAGTCGGGTTTCTTTGGCAGTTCGGTGGTCGGAATAATCTTGACCGGGATACGCGCAACCTTCTCGGCACCGCGCAATTTAACGCCGGTCTCAACCTTGGAGCGGGCCTCATTCGCACGGGCCACACGTTCAGAGATATCCAGCGTAGGGATGAGGGTTTGAACAGCGTCTTGCGCAGTAGTCATATCAATCGATTCCGCCCGTCAGGGTCGTCTGCTCAGCATAGTCGAGGTGTTTGACCAACTGCGCACGCAGCCGGTCACCTACCTCGGCAAATTCAATCGGCCCTGCCTCGTCACGCAGCTGGGTCATCGCCAGCCCTGCATAACCACAGGGGTTAATCCGTCGAAACGGTTCCAGGTCCATGTCCACATTCAGGGCCAGGCCATGGAAAGAGCAGCCATTGCGAATCCGCAGGCCCAGAGACGCGATTTTCGCGCCATCCACATACACACCCGGCGCATCAGGCTTGGCCGCCGCGTTCACGCCATAACTGGCAAGCAGCTCAATCAGACAGCGCTCCATCCGATTGACCAGCTCTCGCACACCAAAACCCAGCCGGCGCACGTCAAGCAATAGATAGGCGACCAACTGGCCGGGGCCATGATAAGTCACCTGACCGCCGCGATCCGACTTGACCACCGGAATAGTGCCCGGCAACAGCAAATGCTCGGCCTTGCCCGCCTGCCCCTGGGTAAACACCGGCGGATGCTGCACCAGCCAGACTTCGTCGGGCGTATCAGGTGCCTGCTTGCGTTCGTCGGTGAAACGTTGCATCGCCAGCCAGGTGCGCTCGTAGTCAAGCTGGCCCAGTTCGCGAAACCCCAGGACTTGCGGCATCACAACACCATATGCACGAAGCCGGTGGCTCGCAGTTCGCTATTGATGTTGTACAACTGATCCTGATCGGTGGCCACAATATGCAACTGGATCGTCGTGTACTTGCCGTTGGTGCTTTGACGCTCGTCGATACGCTCGTCGTTGATTTTCGCGTGTTTCAGGACGATCTCAATGATCTTGTCCTTGTTGCCCACACCTGTATCACTGATCACCTTAACCGGGTAATCCGTTTGAGGAAATTCGATCTTTGGCGCCTTTACTTCGGTATCGCTCATGGCGTATTGGCCTCGTAAGCCCGGAACTACAGACATGGCCCCGACAGGATATGTACGGGGCCACACAGGTGGGTGCAATCAGTTGAACATGCCGTAGAAGAATAGACGGATGCTATCCCACACGCGTCGGAAAATGCCACCTTCCTCAACAGGCTCCAGTGCAATCAAGTCAGCACTGTGTACCACTTTATCGTCCAGTTTGACTTCGACCTTACCGATCACGTCACCTTTGGCAATAGGGGCCTCCAGCTGCGGGTTCATGGTCATGCTTGCGGCCAGCTTTTTCAATTGGCCTTTAGGCAGGGTCATGGTCAAGTCATTCGCCAAGCCGGCTTTGACCTGGCTGGTCGTGCCTTTCCAGACCGGTGCTTGCGCCAGTTCAGTGCCCTTCTGGTAGAAGGTCTGGGTTTCGAAGAAACGGAAACCGTAGGTCAGCAACTTCTGGGTTTCAGCCGCGCGCGCGGCTTCACTGGTGGTGCCGAACACAACAGCGATCAGGCGCTGGCCATCACGAACGGCCGAAGACACCATGCAGTAGCCCGCTTCGTCAGTGTGGCCGGTCTTCAGGCCATCGACGGTCTTGTCACGCCACAGCAACAAGTTACGGTTAGGCTGCTTGATACCGTTCCAAAAGAACTCTTTTTGCGAGTAGATCGCGTAGTGAGTCGGGTCCTCGTGAATGATCGCACGCGCCAGCAACGCCATGTCATGCGCCGACGAATAGTGCTCCGGGTTTGGCAGCCCGGTCGGGTTCATGAAGTGACTGTTGGTCATGCCCAGATCGCTGACCGTCTTGTTCATCATGTCGGCAAACGCATCTTCACTGCCGGCAATGTGCTCGGACAGCGCCACGCTGGCGTCGTTGCCCGACTGGATGATGATCCCGTGCAGAAGGTCGCTGACCGATACCTGCGAACCCACCTTGATGAACATCCGCGAGCCACCGGTGCGCCAGGCATTCTCGCTCACGGTAACCGGGTCGTTTTCGCCGATCTGGCCACGACGGATTTCCAGGGTTGCGATGTATGCGGTCATCAGCTTGGTGAGGCTGGCGGGAGGCAGACGCTGGTCGCCGTTGTTCTCAACCAATACGTTACCGCTGTTGGCATCCATCAAAACGTAGGATTTGGCAGCCAGCTGTGGCGGCGACGGCATCATTTCGGCTGCCCAGGCAGCAGGCGTGATGATCAGCGGTACAAGCAGGCACAGGCGTTTGGCAAAGGTGGTGATGTTCATCCGTCTCTCGAAATGGTTAATGGCAACTTACCCTCACGGGCAAAACTGTTCTGACAACCGTGTGACAGGCTGTCGCGTATTCAGTTGCACGCCGACCCACGCAGGGCTCTTGTTATAGGGCTCTACAACTGCGTTTGGCCCCCAGTTTCAAGGGCCAACGCTTTTAATCCTACTGATCCGTTACAACGCTTGGCTGGCCCAGATTGGCCTGTCGCACGCTGTTTTGCATGTTCTGTACTTCACCTGCCGAGGCAATCGGCCCCAGGCGCACACGGTGTAGCGTTTGCTGGTTACGCACAATCGAGCTGATAAACACCGGCGCACTGACCATGCCACTGAGTTTGGACCGAAGCAACTCGGCGGCATCCGGATTGGCGAAAGCGCCGACCTGCAGGTAGGTGCCCTGGCCATGCGGAGCGGTTTGAGTCGGTATGACGGCTGCCGCATGTTGCTGGGGCGGCGGTGTCCATTGCTCAACCTTGGTTGTGGAAACCACTGGGCCCGACGTATTTTGAGCCATCTTGGGTTCGTTGAGCATCAGCGGTGCCGGGCGCCCACGCTGCGCCCACCACTGCTGCGGGTCGATACCCTCGACCTTGACCCGCGCGGTGCCGGTTTCGGCATAGCCGAGTTTTTTCGCCGCCGCATACGACAGATCGATAATGCGATCCGAGTAGAACGGGCCACGGTCGTTCACCCGCAGGATCACGACCTTGCCATTGTCCAGGTTGGTCACCTTGACATAGCTGGGTAGCGGCAACGTCTTGTGGGCCGCGCTCATGCCATACAGGTCGTAGACCTCGCCATTGGCGGTGTTCTGCCCGTGAAACTTGGTGCCGTACCAGGACGCCGTGCCCGAGGCCACATAGGTCTTGGACTCTTGTATCGGAAAGTAGGTCTTGCCCAGCACCGTGTACGGGTTGGCCTTGTACGGCCCGGTGTGCAGGGTTGGCGTGGCATCCGGAATGCGTGACACGTCAACATCCCACCATGGCGCACCGTCCTTGTGGGCACGGTTGATGTCCAGCCCTGGGGGCGAACTGATACCGCCTGAAGTTTTCGGGGGGGGCGTACGAGTGCTGGAGCAACTCACGACCAGCAACGCCAGCGTGGCGCAGACAGTGAGTTTTAACGATGTGCGAAGTACTAAAAACGGCATTACTTGTTGCCCCGTGCTTGAACCAGCAGGTCGGACAGTTGATGGACTGCCATCGCGTACATCACGCTGCGGTTGTAACGCGTGATCGCATAAAAATTCTTCAGGCCCATCCAGTATTCAGGGCCATTGTCGCCCTCAAGACGGAACGCAGTGACCGGCCTGTCATCGCGAAGCGCATCATGACCCGACCAGCCCAGCGCCCGCAACTCCCCGACGGTTTTGACCGGCTCGATGCCTTGGGTCAACCCCTCGTCGGCGCGGCCGCCTTTTACGTCAGCCCGAACCACCACTGGCTCACCGGCGACCCAACCATGACGCTTGAAGTAACTGGCCACGCTGCCAATGGCATCGTCCGGGTTGCTCCAGATGTTGATATGACCATCGCCGTCGAAGTCCACGGCATAGGCGCGAAAGCTGCTCGGCATGAACTGCGGCAACCCCATCGCCCCGGCGTAAGAACCCTTGAGGGTCAGCGGGTCGACTTGCTCTTCACGGCTCAGCAGCAGGAACTCGCGCAGCTCCTTGCGAAAAAACTCGGCACGGGGCGGGTAATCGAACCCCAGGGTCGACAGTGCATCAATGACGCGATAGCTGCCGGTGTTACGACCATAAAAGGTTTCAACGCCGATGATCGAAACGATCACCTGAGCCGGAACACCGTATTCCTGCTCGGCACGCGCCAGGACCGCTTCGTGTTCACGCCAGAAATCGACACCGCGCGCGATGCGGGCGTCCGAGATGAAGATCGGACGGTATTCCTTCCATTGTTTCACTCGCTCGGCAGGGCGCGAGATGGCATCGAGGATGACTTGCTTGCGCTCAGCCTCGCGAAAAACGCCCATCAGTTGCTCGCCGGCAAACCCGTAGTCACGGGTCATCTCAGCGACAAACTCAGCCACTTGCGGCGAGCCCTCATAGTCGCCGGCCACGGCTCCCGGCGCGGCCCCGAACAGGCCCATAAGGCCCATCCACGACGCGTATCGAGCGGCACGGCCACGCATTGCTAGCATTAAATTCTTCACCTTAATCAAACTTGGGCAATCCATTTACGGTGTGTGTGGATCGACATCAAAACCCCAAACGCTGACAGCAGCGTCACGAGCGAAGTTCCGCCGTAACTAATGAACGGTAGTGGCACGCCCACCACCGGCAACAAGCCACTGACCATACCGATGTTGACGAAAACATACACAAAAAACGTCATGGTCAGGCTGCCTGCGAGCAATTTGCCAAACAAGGTCTGCGCCTGGGCAGTGATCACCAGGCCGCGACCGATCAGCAGCAGGTAAATCAACAGCAGGGCACAAATGCCCACCAGGCCGAACTCCTCCCCCATGACCGCAATGATGAAGTCAGTATGGCTTTCCGGCAGAAAGTCCAAGTGCGACTGAGTCCCCAGCAACCAGCCCTTGCCAAACACGCCGCCCGAGCCGATCGCAGCCTTGGACTGGATAATGTTCCAACCCGTGCCCAACGGGTCGCTTTCCGGGTCGAGGAAGGTCAATACCCGTTGCTTCTGATAGTCATGCATCACGAAAAACCACATGGCAATCGCCACCGGCACTGTCGCGGCCAAAACACTGAGGATCCAGCGCCAGCGCAGCCCCCCCATAAACAGCACAAATGCACCGCCGGCCAGCACTAACAACGCCGTGCCCAAGTCCGGCTGACGCACGATCAGGGCAAAGGGCACGCCGATCAGCATCAGACTGACAGCCACATGCTTGAGCTGCGGCGGCAAAGTGCGTTTGGACAAGTACCAGGCAATGGTGGCCGGCATCAGAATTTTCATGAATTCTGATGGCTGGAAGCGAATGACCCCGGGGATGTTGATCCAGCGTGTAGCTCCCATGGCGTTATGGCCCATCACATCGACCACCACCAGCAGCAACACCCCGATCAGATAGCCGATCGGCACCCAGCGCGCCATAAAACGCGGCTCCAACTGGGCAATGATAAACATCGAAACCAGCCCGATACCAAACGACGTGGCTTGCTTGGTGAGCAAGTCCCAGCTCTTGCCGCTGGCCGAATACAGCACAAACAAGCTGCCCGCCGCGAGGGTCAGTAGCAGAATCAGCAGTGGGCCATCGATGTGCAAACGCTGCAACAACGTCGCACGTCGGCGCATCACATCCTCGCTGGAGAGGATGCGGTCAAAATTACTAATCATTGGCCGTCACCTCTGCCTTTGAAGGGCTGGCGTACTCGGGTTTGAGCTTGCCGTCTGCATCCAGCAACCAGGCATCCATCACCTTGCGCACCACCGGCGACGCTACCCGGCTGCCCGCCTCGCCGTTTTCAATCATGACCGAGACCGCGATTTGCGGGTTATTGGCCGGTGCAAAGCCAACAAACAAGGCGTGGTCCCGATGGCGTTCCTGCACTTTGGAACGGTCGTACTTCTCGCCCTGCTTGATCGCCACCACCTGCGCTGTACCACTTTTACCCGCGATCAGGTATTGCGCGCCCACGCCCGCCACGCGGGCGGTTCCGCGCGGGTTATGCACCACTTGTTGCATGCCGTGATTGACCTTGGCCCAGTTGGAAGGGTCTCGCAGCACGATATCCGGCATCGGATTCGGATCTACCGGCGGTACGCCTTCGATGGTCTTGGCCAGGTGCGGGCGATTCCACTTGCCTTTGCTTGCGATCAACGCCGTCGCCTGCGCCAGTTGCAAGGGCGTGGACTGCATATAACCCTGGCCAATGCCCAGGATCAGCGTCTCGCCCGGGAACCAGGCCTGACGCCGGGTCGCACGCTTCCAGTCCCGTGATGGCATCAAGCCCGCCGACTCTTCGAACATGTCGAGCGAGACCTTTTGACCAATGCCGAACTGGTTCATGTAAGTGGACAGACGATCAATGCCCAGCTTGTGGGCAAGGTCATAAAAGTAGGTGTCGTTGGAACGCATGATGGCCGAGTCCAGATCGACGTAACCATCACCCGTGCGGTTCCAGTTTCGGTACTTGTGATCGTAATTGGGCAGTTGGTAATAACCGGGATCATAAACCCGCGAAGTACCCGTGATTACGCCACTGTCGAGTCCAGCAATCGCTACCGCTGGCTTGATGGTCGAACCCGGCGGGTACAGGCCGCGCAAAATCCGGTTGAACAACGGCCGGTCGATCGAATCGCGCAACTCTGCATAAGCCTTGAAACTGATGCCGGTGACGAACAGGTTGGGGTCGAAGCTCGGTTGGCTGACCATCGCCAGCACTTCACCGGTCATCGGGTTCAGCGCAACCACCGCGCCACGCCGGCCAGCCAGCGCTTCTTCAGCGGCTTCCTGCAATTTGATATCGAGGCTTAAAACGATGTCTTTGCCAGGAATCGGGTCAGTGCGCTTGAGTACACGCAGCACACGCCCGCGGGCATTGGTTTCAACTTCCTCGTAGCCTACCTGACCGTGCAACTCGGACTCGTAGAAACGTTCGATACCCGTTTTGCCGATGTGATGGGTGCCGCTGTAATTGACCGGATCGAGGGTTTTGATCTCTTTTTCGTTAATACGCCCCATATAACCCACAGAGTGCGCAAAGTGCGCACCTTGCGGGTAATGCCTGACCAATTGCGCAACCACCTCTACACCCGGCAAGCGAAATTGGTTCACCGCAATTCGCGCGATCTGTTCTTCATTGAGTTCAAAAAGAATGGGCACCGGCTCAAACGGCCGTCGCCCCTGCTTCATGCGTTTCTCAAACAGGGCACGGTCCTCTGGCGTCAGTTGCAACACCTCGATAATCACATCGAGCACGTGCTGCCAGTCGCCCGAGCGCTCACGGGTCATGCTCAGGCTGAAGCTGGGCCGGTTGTCCGCAATCACCACACCATTGCGGTCAAAAATCAGCCCGCGGGTCGGTGGAATAGGCTGGACATGTACCCGGTTATTTTCGGACAACGTCGAGTGGTAGTCGTACTGCACCACTTGCAGAAAATACAGGCGTGCGATCAGCACACACAGCAATGCCACCACCACAATTGCACCGACCACGACACGTCCACGCACCAGGCGGGCGTCTTTCTCGTGGTCTTTAAGGCGAATCGGCTGGGTCATTCAGGACGCTGACTATTTGTGGTAAGGGTGCCCGGACAGCACGGTCCAGGCGCGATACAACTGCTCACCGATCAGAATCCTTACCAACGGGTGCGGCAACGTCAGCGGCGACAACGACCAGCGCTGATCGGCACGGGCACAAACTTCCGGGGCCAGCCCTTCAGGGCCGCCCACCATAAAGTTCACCGTGCGCGAGTCCAGGCGCCAGCGGTCGAGTTCAACCGCCAGTTGCTCGGTACTCCACGGCTTGCCATGGACTTCCAGAGTCACAATCCGCTCCCCGGGGCCGACCTTGGCCAGCATGGCTTCGCCTTCCTGGCGGATAAACCGGGCCACGTCAGCATTCTTGCCTCGGGTGTTGAGCGGTATCTCCACCAGTTCAAGCGCCAACTCGGATGGCAGACGCTTGGCATATTCATGCCAGCCTTCTTCCACCCACTTGGGCATACGCGAACCGACAGCAATCAGACGCAGGCGCACAGCGAACCCTTATTCCTGGTCTTTGTTGAGCTTGAGGAAGTGCTCGTGGGTGTTTTCCGGGCTGTGGTGAGCCGCGCTGCCGGCACGGCTTTGCTCGGCACCGGCCCACAGGCGCTCCAGGTCGTAGAACTGGCGGGCGCTGGCGGTCATCATGTGAACGATCACATCGTCCATATCCAACAGTACCCAGTCGCTGTCGCCCTTGCCTTCTTCGCCCAACGGCTTGACACCCAGTGCCTTGACCGCTTCGCGGATCTTGTCCAGCATCGCGCCGATCTGGCGGTTCGACGTACCGGTGGCGATGATCATGTAGTCGGTGATGCTGTGCTTGTCGCGCACGTCGATCACTTGAATGTCCTGAGCCTTGACGTCTTCCAGAGCCGTCACTGCCACTTTGACCAGTTCTTCGCCTTTCAGGATTTCAGTGGGCAGGGCTTTTTCCGGCAACGGCGCGCTCTTGAAGGTGCCTTTGCGCTTTACTTTGCTTACATCTTTGTCAGTCATATAAAACTCGTTTTGCTCGTATGTTCGGGCGGCTCAATACACGTCAAATCGTGCCTTGAACCACACCTTTTCAGTTCGACGCACGGTAAAGCCCGTGCGCATCGATGTAGGCCAGGACCGCGTCGGGCACCAGATAACGTACCGACTTACCGCTGGCCAGCAGTTGACGGATCTGGGTGGCGGAAACCGCGAGCGGTGTCTGCCAGACGAATGCAATCTGTCCGCTCGGCCCCTTCAGGGCTAGCGGGTCGCTTACCGAGCGCGCTGCCAGCAGGTTGCGCAAGGCATCCGGCGGTTCGCTGTCGGCATCCGGGCGCTGTAGCACCAGGATGTGGCAATGCTGGAGCAACTCTTCCCAGCGGTGCCACATGGGCAGGCCGCAAAACGCGTCCCAGCCCAGCAATAAAAACAACTGGTCATCCGCGGCCAGTTCAGCCCGCATCAGTTCCAGGGTATCAATCGTGTAGGACGGCTTGTCCCGCTGTAGCTCCCGGGCATCTACGCTTAGCGTAGCTACGCCAGCAACCGCACACTCAACCATCGCCAAACGGTCTTGAGCCGACACCTGCGGCGTGTCCCGGTGAGGAGGCCGGGCGTTGGGGGTCAGGCGCAGTTCATCGAGCGCCATCATCTCTGCCACTTCAAGGCCACCGCGCAAATGCCCGATATGCACCGGGTCAAAGGTTCCACCCAGCACGCCTATGCGCCGGGGGATCGCTTCGCTGCTCGGAGCCATCACCCCCGGGTTCAGGTCGACCAAGTCAGACCGGCTCCTGACCGCGTAACTGGCCGTCACCGACCACAATGTACTTCTCGCAGGTCAGACCTTCGAGGCCTACCGGGCCGCGGGCGTGCAGCTTATCAGTAGAAATGCCAATCTCCGCACCCAATCCGTATTCAAATCCATCGGCGAAGCATGTCGGAGCGTTGAGCATCACGGAACTGGAGTCCACTTCAGCCATAAAACGCCGGGCCTGGCCCTGATGTTCAGTCACAATGGCATCGGTGTGGTGTGACCCGTAATGATTGATGTGTTCAATCGCCTGATCCAGCCCGTCAACGATGCGAATCGACAGAATCGCGTCCAGGTATTCGGTGTGCCAATCGTCTTCCGTGGCCGCCACCACCTCGATCAATGCCTGGGTACGTTCGCAACCGCGCAGTTCCACACCCTTGGCGCGAAACTGCTCGGCCATCGCTGGCAAGAACTGCGCAGCCACGGCCTGGTCAACGAGCAAGGTTTCCATCGCCCCGCAAATACCGTAACGGTAGGTTTTGGCATTGAAGGCAATACGCTGGGCCTTGGGCAGATCCGCATGGGCACTGACGTAGACATGACAAATGCCGTCAAGATGCTTGATCACCGGCACCCGGGCGTCACGGCTGACCCGCTCGATCAGCCCCTTGCCGCCACGCGGCACGATGACATCCACGTACTCGGGCATGGTAATCAGCGCGCCCACGGCCGCACGGTCGGTCACTTCAACCACTTGCACCACCGCTGGCGGCAGCCCGGCCTCGGCCAAGCCTTGCTGGATACAGGCGGCAATCGCACGGTTGGAGTGAATGGCCTCGGACCCGCCCCGCAAAATGGTGGCATTGCCTGACTTCATGCACAGACTGGCCGCATCGATGGTCACGTTCGGCCGTGACTCATAGATGATGCCGACTACACCCAGCGGCACACGCATCTTGCCGACCTGAATCCCGGACGGGCGATAGCTCATGTCGCGAATCGCCCCAATCGGGTCCGGCAAAGCGGCCACCTGACGCAAGCCGACAATCATGCTGTCAATGCGGGCCGGAGTCAGCGCCAGGCGCTCCAGCATCGCGGGCTCAAGGCCATTGGCCCGGCCAGCGGCCAGGTCCCGCTCATTGGCGGCAATCAATTGCGGCCTGGCCGCATCCAATGCAGCAGCAGCACCGTGCAGAGCACGGTTTTTTTGCGCCGTACTGGCACGGCCGATCACACGGGAGGCTTCGCGGGCAGCGCGACCCAGGCGGGTCATGTAGTCAAGAACGGACTCAGTCATGGTCTCAATGGTCTTGGCAAAGGGGAAAGCGGCCGATTATAGCGGTCCCGCCGCCTCACGCCCAGCGGTGGCAGGCGGATGGTCAAAAACGGCTGTAAATTCACCGCGTTCAGCCCTGATTAAGCATGACTTGCTATGATTCGCCACTTTTCAGCCATCCACTGGCCGCCCTGACGATGCCCATTGTTCTGCCTGATTCATTTTTCGACCGTGACGCTCAATGCGTCGCCCGTGAACTGCTGGGAAAAGTGATCCGCCACCGTGTCAACGGCCTGTGGCTCAGCGCCCGCATTATCGAAACCGAAGCCTATTATTGCGCCGAAAAAGGCAGCCATGCCTCGCTGGGCTACACCGAAAAGCGCAAAGCGCTGTTTCTCGACGGCGGCCATATCTATATGTATTACGCTCGGGGCGGCGATTCGCTGAACTTCAGCGCACAAGGCCCTGGCAACGCGGTGCTGATCAAGTCTGCCTACCCCTGGGTGGACAAGCTGTCTGGCCCCGCTAGCCTCGCGCAGATGCAAGCCAATAACCCCGACACCCACGGTCACCCGCGCCCCACTCACAGGCTGTGCGCCGGGCAAACCCTACTGTGTAAAGCCCTTGGCCTGAAGGTCCCGGAATGGGATGCAAAATGTTTCGACCCGGAACGTTTGTTCGTTGAAGACGTCGGAGAACAACCCTCGCGCACCCTCCAGACCACCCGATTGGGCATCCCTCACGGCCGGGACGAGCACTTGATGTACCGCTTTGTGGACGCGGACTACGCGGTGTATTGCACCCGTAACCCGCTACGCCGAGGGCAGGTTGAAGGGAAGGATTACAGCGTGCTGACGAATACACCTGCCTGTTAAGGCAGCTTGTCTCACTCACTTTTTAATAAGGAAACGGGAACATGGGCCCTTGGCTCGACAGCATCACTGGCTGGCTCACAGCTAACCCCCAATGGCTGGGCCTCGCCGTTTTTATTGTCGCGTGCGTGGAGTGCCTGGCGATCGCCGGGATTATCGTACCGGGTACCGTTTTGCTGTTTGCCATCGCCGTCCTGGCGGGCAGCGGTGCCCTGTCGTTGGGCGAAACCCTGTTGCTGGGTTTCTTCGGCGGCTTGCTGGGTGATGCCGTGTCTTACTTTCTTGGCAGACGCTTCCACCAGAACATTCGCCGCTTACCACTGTTGCGCACACACCCTGAATGGATGAACGGTGCCGAGAGCTATTTTCACAAATACGGCATCGTCAGCCTGTTGGTCGGGCGCTTTATCGGCCCGCTTCGGCCCATGCTGCCGATGGTCGCCGGTATGTGCGACATGCCGCTCCCCCGGTTTATCGGGGTCAGCCTGCTGGCGGGCGCGGGCTGGTCGGTGGCCTACCTGCTGCCCGGCTGGGCGACAGGAGCCGCCATTCGCCTGCCACTGCCCGAAGGCTTTTGGCCACAGGCCGCCATTGTCGCGGTCGGCCTCGCTGCGCTGCTGGGGCTGAGCATCAATGCCAGTGTTCGCCGCCAGCCCCGATCTACATTGCTGATCGGCGCGTTAAGCCTGATTTTGCTGCTGGCCGTATTTGTGGGCTACCCCTATATGACGGCCTTCGACCAGGGCATCAACGCCCTCGTCCAGGAGCATCGCAGCAGCGGCGGGGATACCGCTGCCGTGCTGATTACGCTGGTGGGCAACTTCCGCACGCAGTTTATGGCCGCTGCGCTGGTGTGCGTGATTCTGCTGCTCACGCGGCAATGGCGGGCGATGATTTTCTTCGGCGGGGTTACCTTGCTGACCGCGCTGACCAACACCGGCACCAAGCTGTTTTTTGCCCGGGGCCGCCCTGACGTGCTGCTCGACCCGCTGACCAGCTACAGCATGCCCAGCGGGCACAGTTCCGGTGCCTTTGCGTTTTTTGTGGCGCTGGCGATTCTGGCCGGGCGTGAACAGCCGCAGCGCATGCGCGTCACCTGGGTGTTGCTGGGCTGCCTGCTGGCAATGACCGTGGCTATGTCACGGGTCTATCTGGGGGCCCATTGGCCCACCGACATTACCGCCGGTGCCCTGCTCGCCATCACCGTCAACGCGTTTGCGCTTGCGTTGAGCCAGCGCTTCATGCCGCTCAGCCCGATCCCACAGAAGGTCTGGTGGCTGATCCTGCCGGCATGCACCTTACTGTTCGGCTTCGTTATGCTGCACCACCTCTCCACGGAGTTGCTGCGCTACGCCTATTGAGGGGCGCGCAACAGGCTCAGTTGAGCCGATCCGGCAGCGCATCGCCCTGCATCTCATCGAGCAAGGCCTGGATACCGTCCAAGCGCTGCTGCGGATCTTCGACGTACAGGAGGTCAATCTTGTCTTGCTCGGCGAAAGGCAGCAGATACGCCAGTTGATTGGCCAGCGAATGCTGGCTGCTGACGTCAGTGTCCATGTTCAACGCCGCCACCATCGGGTGTTCGGCCAAGACCTGAAGCAAGGCCAGTAGATCCAGATCTTCATCGTGCAGCGGCTGTTCAGGCATTTCCTCCAGCCACTCCACCTGCGCCACCAGCAACTGATCGCGCTGCAACTCGGTACCCAACACCTCAAAGCGCCGCCCGCCTTCGACCCGTATCCCCAGCAAACCGTTGTCCTGGCGCTGAAAGTCACGGATCAACGCTTCACAGCCTATATGGGCTATTCCAGACGGGGCTTGCCCCACTTCGTTGCCTTCCAGGATGCACACCACGCCAAACCCCGCGCCTTGCTTCAGGCAACGGGCAATCATGTCCAGGTAACGCGCTTCAAAAATCTGCAGGTCCAGCACACAGCCTGGGAACAGCACCGTTTTCAACGGAAATAGCGGCAACGTCATAGGGTTATCCTTACGCCAAGAGGCTAACGGCCAGCGGCAAGAAAACGGCCGTGCCCACGCCCATCAGGCTCATCGCCAACGCGGCAAAAGCGCCGCACTCTTCACTTTCCTGCAAGGCCACCGAAGTGCCCACCGCGTGAGCTGTCATGCCCAGTGCCATACCGCGGGCTTCAGGGCTGTGCACCCTTAGAAGCCGCAGCAAGCCAGGCCCGGTAATGGCCCCGATGACCCCGGTAATTAGCACAAACACGGCCGCCAACGCGGCAACCCCGCCCAGTTGCTCAGCCACCAGCATCGCGATGGGCGAAGTGACCGACTTGGGTGCCAGTGTCATGAGCACCCTATGCTCGGCCCCGAACCACCACCCCAGCAACACCACCAGCACGGTCGCAAAGACCCCTCCAATCACCAGCGTAGTAAAAATGGGCCAGAACAACTGCCGAATGCGCCGCAGGTTCACATACAGCGGTACCGCCAGCGCCACCGTGGCGGGCCCGAGCAGAATCGCCATAATGTCGGTGCTCTTGCGGTACTCCGCATAGGACAACCCGCAACTGAGCAGCACACCAATCACCAGCAACATGGAAGCCAGCACGGGCTGCAGGAAGATCCAGCGGGTTTTCTCATAAGCGGCGAGTACCAACTGGTAGGCCCCCAGGGTAATGCCGATACCGAACAGCGGGTGATGAATCACCGACTGCCAGGCGTCTTGCCACGCCAGGGTCATGGTCGATCCTCCGGGTGAATATGGCCTTTGAGCAGCCGCTGCATCAACACCCCGACAAATGCCATCGAAAGCAGCAGTGAAAGTACCAACGCCCCGGCAATAGCCCAGAAATCGGCCGCAATCACAGACGCATACACCATCACCCCGACAGCCGGCGGTACCAACAGCAGCGGCAAATAACGCAACAGGCTGCTGGCCGCCTGGCTCAGGGGCTCGCCCACTTCGCCGCGCACCATCAGAAACACCAAAAGCAGCACAAGCCCGATAATCGGGCCCGGCAATACGGGAATGAATAAATGATTAAGGGCGGTACCCAACAATTGAAACAGCACCAGCCAGGTCAGGCCGCGTAACAGCATCTCTCATCTCCAGCGAACTTTTTTTGCTGCGCATTATAAACACGTCGCTTGTACGTACCGCTTGGCTAAAGCGCGCAGCACCCGACGGCGGTTCAGACCGCCGACGAATATAATCGGATGTTTCATCTGCCCCTATAGACAGCTTTTATGGCTGCGGCATACTCGTCGGTCTAACTACCCGGATCCCGTTATGCGCCCATTTGCTCCCCTGGCTTTGACTCTGCTGCTGACGGCTTGTGGCGAGGGCGAATCGTTTTTGCCAGCCGATGCCCGCCTACCTGATGGCGGGCGCTATCGAGGCGAAATCGTCAATGGGCTGCTGCAAGGGCAAGGCCGCATCGACTATCCAAATGGCAGTTGGTACGCCGGCGACTTTCAACAAGGCCAATGGCACGGCGAAGGCGAATGGCACGCCAGCAATGGCGATGTCTATCGCGGGCATTTCGAGCAAGGCCTGTTTAACGGCCAAGGCAGCCTGACCACCCACGACAGCCTCTACGTGGGGGGCTTCAAACAAGGCCGGCGCGAAGGCGAAGGCACGCTCAAACAAGGTGACATGAACTACCGCGGCCAGTTCAAGGACGACCAGTTTTCCGGCATCGGCCACCTTGAACTCGAAGACGGCAGCCAATACCAGGGCCAGTTTGCCCACGGCAAACCCCATGGCGAAGGCAAGCGCAGTGACACCAGTGGCAATGAGTTCAGCGGCCAGTTCGTCAATGGTCAATTGGAAGGCACGGGCATTTATAACAGCGCCGAAGGTGATCAGTACGAAGGCGGGTTCAAGGACAACCAGCTTAACGGCAAGGGCCGCTATGAAAATGCGGATGGCGACGTCTGGACCGGCGACTTCAAGGACGGTGCCCTGACCGGCAAGGGCGAGCTGATTGGCATCGATGGCTCCCATTACCGCGGCCAGTTCAACGAATGGCGCTTCAATGGGCCCGGCCACATGCGCCTGGCGGACGGCAGCAGCTATGTCGGCGAATTTGCGGCCGACACCTACAACGGCCAAGGCACCCTGACCTTGAGCGATGGCACCGTGCAAAAAGGCTATTGGCTGAACGGCCAGCGCATCCGCGATGCCAAAGGGGCCGTGCTGCCTGACCCGCTTGAACTGGGCCTGCTCAACCAAGGCAAGTTGCTGAACCAGGCGCTGGCCGCCGTCCCCGCGTCAACCCCGGCCATTGACCTGTACAGCCTAGTGCTGGCGGGCGACGGTAAACAAAGCGTGTTCCTGCGCGAGGCCGACTACGTGAGCGATATGCTCGCCAGCCGCTTCGGCAGCCGTGGCCACATTAACCTGGTCAACCACCGCGACCACTTGACGGACAGGCCAATGGCTACCCGCGAGAACCTGCACCGCGCCGCCGAGACGCTGGCCGAACGCACCGGCCCCGAAGACCTGGTGTTTATTTACCTGACCAGCCATGGCACCCAGGAGCATGAACTGGTGTTGGACCAGTCCCGAATGGAACTGGCTGACCTGTCGGCCAACGAGCTCGCCGCCGCGCTTGCACCGCTGAAAAACCGCGATAAGATCATTGTGATTTCATCTTGCTACTCCGGCGGCTTCATCCCGGCGCTCAAGGATGAAAAGACCCTGATCATGACCGCCTCTCGAGCGGATCGCGTATCCTTTGGGTGTTCGGAGGAAGCCGACTTCACTTACTTTGGCAACGCATTGTTCGCACAAGCGTTAAACCAGACGGATGACCTGCAGAAAGCCTTCAAACTGGCCGAAAGCTTTATAGCTGAACGCGAACAGGAAGACGGTTATGAGGCCTCCGAGCCGCAACTGTGGGCACCGGCAGGCGTGCTTAAACATTGGCAACGCCTGCGCCAGCAACAGGCCAAGCAGGCGCTGCAGCTTCCCCCCGCAAAATAGCAAGGCTGCCAGTAATGGCTAAGCTGACTGGATCAAGGGAGAACACCTATGTACTTGACACCTCAGCACATCCTGCTCGCAGGCGCGACAGGCCTGACAGGCGAACTGTTACTGGACCGCCTGCTCAATGAACCCACCATCTCCCGGGTATTGGCCCCTTCGCGACGACCGCTGGCCAAGCACCCTCGCCTGGAAAACCCGGTGGGCGACCCGGCCGTGTTCCTGCCTCAACTGAGCGGGCGTGTCGACCTTGCTTTCTGCTGCCTGGGCACCACGATCAAACAAGCCGGCTCGCAAGAAGCCTTTCGCGCCGTCGACCACGACATGGTCGTCGCCTTTGGCAAGCGGGCAAGGGAAATGGGGGCACGCCACTTGGTGGTGGTCAGTGCCATAGGGGCCGACCCCAAGTCCTCAGTGTTCTATAACCGGGTCAAAGGCGAAATGGAGCAATCACTGCGCGCCCAAGACTGGCCGCAACTGACCATCGCCCGCCCTTCGCTGCTGATTGGTGAACGCCTTGAAGAGCGGCTGGCTGAAAAAATTGCCGGGCCTCTCTCAAAGCTGATTCCCGGTAAGTACCACGGCATTGAGGCCTGCCAGTTGGCACGGGCGTTATGGCGCCTGGCACTGGAAGAACAGAACGGCGTTCGAGTTGTCGAATCCGACGGTCTGAGAAAACTGGGCAAATAGCCGTCCCTATCACCTTGAAACTCCATCTGATGAGCGGGGGTGATCGACTCCCCGCTTTCCAACTCCGTCAATAATCCTGTAACACCTGTCGCGATTGGCTGATCAAGTCCTACAAAAAAATAAATATATGGGAATTATCTTACAAGCATACTGTAATTCTACCGATAAGGTCACTCGACCCTATTCACAAGAATCACTGCCACCATGAAATCCTTAATTCTGACTTCTACGCTTCTGGCCACTGCTATGCTGCACACCTCTGCCTATGCGGCAGGCGACGGCATTATCAACTTCACTGGCAACATCACCAACTCGACCTGCACCGTTAACGGCTCCAACAATGCAACCATCGATATAAACATGGGCACTGTTGCAATCAGCGAATTAAGTGACGGGAACGGCACTGACTTTGGTGCTGAAACCAATATCAACATGAATATCGACTGCAAAGATGCAGGTGGCTTGACCGCTATTACGATGAAGTTTGCACCTCACTCCGGCAGTGGCGTCAATAAAGTTGACTCACGTTTGCTTCGAGTGGACCGCGAAAATGCAGGCGTCGGAATCGGCATTCTCGACGCGGATAACAAACTCATCGACTTGGGCGGCATTGCTGAAACACTGCCTGTCACACTCGACATCACACCCGGAACGCCCGAAACCGGGCGAGCGAAGATGGTCCTTCGCGCCGCCTATATCCGCGCAGTTGCAGGCGCGGACCTGCCCGTGGCCGGAAGTGCTAACGGCGAACTACCGTTTACCCTCTCCTACCCTTAACACCTTTCAACTTCAACAGGGCGCTTGCAGCCCTGTTACCGACGTCAAAGAGCACCCTCTGTTATGCGTGGCATGAACGTGTGGAAGATTATCTGTGCCGTGTTAGCTGTGAGCATTTATAGCAATGCGCACGCAGCGCTGGCACTCAGTGCGACCCGCTTGATTCTTGAGGAAAAAGACAATCAAGTCAGCGTCACCGCACGCAATCACGGAAAACAGCCCATTGCACTGCAATCCTGGCTTGAACAAGGCGAGAAAAAGCCCAATGAAATTCCTTTGGTTGTGACCCCATCACTCGCACGATTACCCGCCAACCAACCGCAAGTACTCAGGTTGCTTTATCGCGGCCAGGGCATGCCCAGCGATAAAGAGTCGGTGCTGTGGCTTAACGCTCAGGAAATTCCTCAAGTAGCTAAAACCCAAAACACCTTACAGATTGCAATACGCCAGCGAATCAAAGTCTTCTATCGACCGAAAGGACTGCCTGGCGATGCCAATGACGCCCCCACTTTATTAACCTGGCAATTGGGAAAACAAGGCGATCAATCTATCGTTACTCTGAACAACCCTTCTGCCTATCATGTGTCACTGTTAAGTGTTGACGGTATAAAACCATATAAAGACATGGCCGCTCTTATGATTAATCCTGGTGACTCTACCATCATCCCGATTGAATCCCTGGCCGAGCACGCCGAACCCATTGTGCACTTTAAAACCGTCAATGATTGGGGCGCTCATATCCCTTACGACGTCAAACTCAAGCTAAACAGCACTCGCTCAGCTTCTCTCTCCGCGCAATAGCCTTCATCCATACAACGCAAACCGTCTTTATTTTCAAGCAGGTTAAATGTGCCTAGTTCTTTAATGCTGTCTGTGATGTATATCTCCATGCGGTGGGTTTTTAACCACACGGCGTTAAACCCTCGATGTCATAACGGGCTGCTCATACTGTCTGTATTATTATTGACGCTCGACGCCTCGGCCGCAGAGTCACAAACGCCCGAGTTCAATCTGAAGTTCCTCCAAGGCACCACAATGTCTCAGGACACCCCTGAGACGCTGAACACCTACTTGAATGGTGCCAGCATCCCCCCGGGCGAGTATTCGGTTGACCTCCACATTAATAACAACCGCGCACCGCGCCAGACGGTCACGTTTGAGCGCAACCCAAACAGTGGCGCTGTAGAAGCCTGTATTAGCCAGGCGCAAATGATGCAATGGGGCCTGGATATTGATCGGCTGATACGTGCGGGGACCGCCCTTACGGATACAGGCCTTTGCCCTGACTGGAACACACTGATTGAGCATTACAACGCGCAGTTCAACGCGCAACGCCAGGAGTTACACGTCAGCTTCCCTCAAGCATTAATGAGCAAAGAGGCTCAAGGCTATATAGACCCACAACTGTGGGATGCCGGCATTACCGCAGGCTTTATTGACTACAGCTTGATTGGCCGTAGCGCCAGCATCAACCATGTCACTTCTCGGTATGCCAATGCAGGGTTGCGCAGCGGTCTTAATCTGGGTGAGTGGCGACTGAGAAATGAATCGGCTTATAGCCTCTCCAACGATCAGAAGTCCGAATTTCAAAATAACCGGACTTATGCGCAACGGGATATCACTTCGCTTCAAAGCCAGCTAACCCTGGGCGCGACATACACCAGTAGCCAAATTTTCGATAGCGTGCGCTTCAAAGGCGTGCAGGTGCAAACAGACGAAAACATGCTCCCCGAGAGCAGACGCGGGTTTGCTCCGGTGGTTCGCGGTATCGCACAAAGCAATGCAACCGTTGAAGTACGCCAGAACGGGTTCCTAATTTATAACGAGAACGTCCCGCCCGGTGCTTTTGAAATCACCGACGTCTACCCCAGTGGCTCTAACGGCGACCTGGAAATCACCGTTATTGAAGCGGACGGGCAAAGAACAGTCTTCGCCCAGTCGTTTGCCACCTTGCCGCAAATGGTCCGTCGAGGCATGGTCCGATACAGTCTGGCAGCCGGGGAATACGACAATGTACAAGGAGGCGAGCACAGTCCCAAACTTGCCCTGGCCGGACTCACTTATGGCCTGACCGACGATCTCTCGGTATTTGGCGGCGTACTGGGAGCCGAAGGGTTTCATGCTGAAAACCTGGGAGTGACAAAAAACACGCCTTACGGTGCGTTCTCAACAAACATCACACGCTCAAACAGTAAAAATGACGCCACCCCCCACACCGGCCACAGCCTGCAACTTAACTATGTAAAAACCATTACGTCGACAGACACAACCTTCAGCCTGGCCGGTTATCGTTTTTCCAGTGATGGCTACCGAACACTTTCCGAACACGTGGCCGATCAAAGTGCGGCGCGAAATACCCTGCCGGTCGGCCGCACGCGCGCACGCCTGGACGTCACTATTAATCAAACGCTGGGTAACCGCGAATACGGGTCCATTTATTTAAGTGCCAATGAGCAAAGTTATTGGAACCTTACGGGCCGCACTCAACAACTCAATCTGGGTTATGCCAACTCTTGGCGCTCTCTCGACTACAGCATTAACGCCACTTACTCCCAATACCCGCAAGGTTCCAATTATAACAATCCGTCCCAACTGCTGTTTACGGTGTCGGCCCCCTTGGGCGAATCATCCAGGGTTCGCAGCTATTCCACCCTGACGGCGCTAAAAGGAGGCGGCTATAAGGCGCAAACGGGTATTAGCGGTGCCCTGCCTTCAGTCAATGATACCTATTACAACGCGCAGTTTTCACACGACTCGCAGAACGAAAAAAGTGGGCTGCTGGGTATCAGAGCCACGACACCCGCTGCACGTTTTAATGCCAGTTACAACCAGGGCCGCAACTCCAACTCAGTCACGTTGGGGGCCAACGGGTCGATAGTTTCTCACGCGGGCGGTATTAATCTGGGGCAGTCTCTGAGTGAGTCGTTCGCTCTGGCACATGTTCCCGGCGCACAAGCCGGCACACGAATCGGCAATTATTCCAGCGTCACCGTCGGCAACAATGGTTATGCCGTCATTCCCTCGACACGGCCATACCGCTACAACTGGATCAACTTGAATACCCAGGATCTGACTGCGGACATAGAGCTGGAAAACACGATGCAACAACTGATCCCTCGACGCGGCTCAATCACCCGCAGTTCGTTCAAAACAGTAACCGGGCGACGGGTTCAAATGGAATTGGTGGATGCCAGTGGCAAGCCGCTGGCGTTCGGCTCAACCGTCACGAATGAATCAGGCCTGCCTTTAGCAGTGGTCGATCCCGACGGGTATGCATTAATCATGGCTGAACAACGCACCGGTACCGTAGTGGTGAACCACGCTACCCGCACCTGTCGCGGCACGTTTGTACTACCACCCAAGAGCCCCGACGTTCGCTATGAGCAAATCAGGCTGATTTGTCATTGATGCACGCCATCGACAAGCTGTGGATAACCGTATTTCCACACGCACGACTGGCATTTCATTGATTGAGTTTTATAGGCAGCGGAATATTAACGCGATGAATACATATTTAACCGTCAAGCCGATATGCGCATGGGTACCACGCGCCCTTACTTGCCTCAGTGTACTGCTGGCTATCTCGCTAACTAATAGTGCTCAGGCTAATAACTCATGCCGCAATTCAGCAGGCACCAGCCCTGGCAATAATATGGGAATATTCAAACTCAACTCCCTGCAGCCCTATTACTCTGTCCCCGTCGGGGGTGTGCTGGGCACAGCCAGTTTTTCAACAACAATGAGCTGTTTCGGGGTAAGTACCACCTTCCCTTTTGTGATTCAAACATCCCCGGCCAGTGCACCTGTATCAGGGAATAGCATTTGCTCAACGCCTCTGGATGGTGTTGGTGTTCGTTATCGGGACAGCATCGGAACGCCAATTGCCTGCAATGGGTTCAAGAACATCAGCTACACCTATAGCCCCGTACCAGGCCGTATCTACACACCCTACTTAGGTGTGGCAGCTGAATTCATAAGAACGAAAGTAACAACCAACTTACCTGCGGGGGCGCACACGTTATTGATGCCACCGACAACTCGCCTGCTGGCTCACCTCTCAGGTGTAGACAACAGTCGAAACTGGGGCACACTTATGTTTGATGCCCCTATTGCGCTGATTGTCTCAAAGTGCACATTTGCAGAAGCCACGACCACTGTGGACTTTGGCCTGGTGCCCCGCGGGGAACTCGACTCAGCCGCTGAGACATTCGATATACAAATAAGCAGTTGCGGGGATGAAGCCGCCGCGCGGGAGTTCAATAACGCCATGAGTATTGAATTCAAGTCATCAGCCATTTTGCCCAACGGTACACTGGCCAATAAAACCTGTTCTGGCTGCGCAAAAAATCTGGCGATTGCCGTCAAGACCAAAAGCGGGACGCCAGTACCTCTCAACCAGCGTTACAGAATGGCCAGCGGGACGTTTACGCTGGACGGAGAAACCATCAAACATCACTTCCAAGCCGGACTCACCCATCATGGCGGGAGCGTGACGGGCGGCAGCATCAATACGTTGATGACGGTTGTGCTGTCGCCCATCTAAACAGGTTGCCTACAACCCACCGTGGGCCTGAAACCCTACACCCAACACCGTCAAGACCGACAACGGCAGCACCACGGTGTCGAGCAAGGCACTGGCGGGTAAATCCAGGCCAGGGTAACGCGGGGCTTCGGCGCCAAAGCGGTCTTGAGCGCAACAACCGCCCTGCAACGCATACAGGTCCAGCCGAGTGCCCGAATACACAATGGGTGCCCCCGGCTTGGCCGCGTTCAGCGTTCGAACGCTGGCGCAGCCGCCGAGCTGAAACACAACCAACAGAGCCAGCAGCGCCTTATTCATCGCCGCCCACATGGTGCTCGCCCCAACGCGGGAGCATGTCTTGCGGGATGTTGAGCAGGTTAAGAATGCGCGCCACCACAAAGTCCACCAGGTCGTCGATGGTTTGCGGTTGGTGATAAAACCCTGGCGAGGCAGGCAAAATAATTGCGCCCATGTTCGAGAGTTTGAGCATGTTCTCCAGGTGAATACTGGAGTACGGCGCTTCGCGCGGCACCAAAATCAATTGGCGACGCTCTTTAAGGGTCACGTCGGCAGCCCGCTCTACCAGGTTATTGCAGGCCCCGGTCGCGATGGCCGATAGCGTACCCGTGGAGCACGGCACTACCACCATCGCCGCCGGCGCGCCGGAGCCTGAAGCCACCGGCGACATCCAGTCTTCCTTGCCATACACCCGAATTTGCCCGGCCGCAGCGCCGGTGTATTCGGTCAGAAAGGTCTGCATGGCCTGTGGTTTAGGCGGAAGCACGACATCCGTTTCGGTCGCCAACACCAGTTGCGCCGCCTTGGAAATCAGGAAGTGCACCTCACGGTCTTCGCGTACCAGGCAATCGAGCAGCCGTAGCGCGTAGGGCATGCCTGACGCGCCGGTCACGGCCAGGGTGATGCGTTCAGGGCCGCTCATTGCAGGGCGTCCGCCAATTTACCGTGCAACCCGCCAAACCCGCCGTTGCTCATGATGACCACGTGAGTGCCCGGCCTCACCCGGTTTTTCACATCCGCAATAATGGCCTCCAGCGAATCGCAGACTTGCGTGGACACCGGGCTCGACGCCACGGTCGCGGCCAGGTCCCAGCCCAGATTGCCCGGCGCATACCACACCACGTGATCCGCCTGGACCACGCTGCCCGGCAAACCGTCACGGTGTGCACCCAGCTTCATGGAGTTGGAGCGCGGCTCAATCACGGCAATCAGCGGGGCGTCACCAATGCGCTTGCGCAGGCCGTCGAGTGTGGTGGCAATGGCCGTCGGGTGGTGGGCAAAGTCGTCATAGATCGTGATGCCGCGCACCTGCGCCACTTTCTCCATACGCCGTTTTACGCTTTTGAACGCGCTCAGGCCGTCAATGGCCAGGCTCGGCACCACGCCCACATGACGGGCGGCAGCCAGAGTCGCCAGCGCGTTGGCCACGTTGTGTTGGCCGGTCATGTCCCACTCAACCGTGCCTTGCACGGCACCGTCGAACAACACCTCAAACCGCGAGCCGTCATCGCTCAGCAAGCGAGCTTGCCATTGGCCATCAACGCCCGTGGTCTGCACCGGAGTCCAGCAGCCCATCTCAATCACACGCTGCAGCGCAGGTTCCGTGGTGGGATGAATCACCAGGCCTTCGCTGGGAATGGTGCGCACCAAATGGTGGAATTGACGCTCAATCGCCGGCAAGTCCGGGAAGATGTCAGCGTGATCGAATTCCAGATTATTCAGGATCGCGGTACGCGGGCGGTAATGAACAAACTTTGAACGCTTGTCGAAGAACGCGCTGTCATATTCATCGGCTTCCACCACAAAGAACGGCGTATCGCCCAGGCGGGCCGACACGGCAAAGTTCTGCGGTACGCCACCGATCAGGAAACCCGGGGCCATGCCCGCGTGTTCCAACACCCAGGCCAGCATGCTGCTGGTGGTGGTTTTACCGTGCGTACCGGCCACCGCCAGCACCCAGCGGCCTTGCAGCACATGGTCAGCCAGCCATTGCGGGCCAGAGACATAAGGCAGCCCTTTATTGAGCACGTACTCAACTGCCGGGTTGCCCCGCGACAGAGCATTGCCGATCACCACCACATCGGGGGCAGGATCGAGTTGCACCGGGTCATAGCCCTGGGTCAACTCAATACCTTGAGCTTGCAGTTGGGTGCTCATTGGCGGGTAGACGTTAGCGTCGGAACCGGTCACATGATGGCCCAGTTCCTTGGCCAGAACAGCCAGCGACCCCATGAAAGTGCCGCAAATACCCAGAATATGAATGTGCATAAATGACCTCGAAAATCATCGGCGAAGGGTAGGTTTTTAAGTCGCCAGCTGCAAGCGGCACGCTGAAGCCTTACGAGGTACCTGCTTTTACTTGCGGCTTATTGCCTGGCGCTCGCCGCTGTTTTAATCCCATGCTTGCGCAATTTTCTATACAGGGTGTTGCGGCTCACCCCCAACTGTTGCGCGGTCTGGGTCATGTGCCAGCGGTGCTGCTCCAGCGCGGCCAGCAGAGCTTGTTTTTCAGCCCCTTCCAGCGGGTGTTGCACCTTCAACGCCGCCGCGCCGGGGGCCTGACGAATGGCAATCGGCAAGTCAGCGAATTCAATCACCTCGCCTTCGCACAGCGCCGCCAGCGTGCGCAACACATTGCGCAACTGACGCACGTTGCCAGGCCACTGGAAATCCAACAAGGCCTGGCGCGCTTGACGGCTCAGTAACAGGTGCTGGCCCGCAGCCTCTTCGGCCAGTAAAAAGTCCAACAGTTGCGACTTGTCGGTCCGCTCGCGTAATGCGGGCAACGCCACTTCCAGGCCGTTAAGGCGGTAAAACAAGTCTTCACGAAAGCTGCCATCCGCAACCCGCTCCAGCAGGTTGCGGTGCGTCGCGCTCACAATTCGCACATTGACGGCCTGCGGTTCGCCGCCAATCGGCACCACCATTCGGTCTTCCAGCACCCTTAACAGGCGGGTTTGCAGCACCAGTGGCATATCGCCAATTTCGTCCAGAAATAGCGTGCCGCCATCCGCCTGTTGCAGCTTGCCCTGCATACCGTCCTTGCGCGCGCCGGTGAAACTGCCGCCGCGATAACCGAACAGTTCGCTTTCGATCAGGCTTTCCGGAATGGCTGCACAATTGAGCGCAACAAACGCCTTGCTGCTGCGCTGACTGGCCTGGTGCACGGCCTTGGCAAACGCCTCTTTGCCCGAGCCCGTTTCGCCATTGATCAATAGCGGCACATCCCGCTCGAACACACGCAGCGCACGGCGAAAATCCGTTTGCAAGGCGACATCGCCCAGGCAAATGCCGCTCAAGCGCGGTGCCTGCTGCGCGACAGGGGTTACGGGCACCAATGCGGTACGAGGCTGGCCGCGCAATGTCGCATAGAGTTGCCGACCCTCCCGGGTGCGCAGCGGCCAACTGGCGCTGGCTTGGGGGCTGGCACGGGCGAACAGTTCATCGCTGGGGCAATCAAAGACATGCGTCACCGGCTGGCCCACCAAAGCGCTGCGCATATACCCCAACAAACTCAGCGCACTCTGGTTGACCGCACTGATCACGCCATCGCCATCAAACGCCAACAGGCCTTCCGTGAACAGCCCCGCAGCGTCCGCCTGCACATGAAAGCGCAGCAACCACTGGTGCTCGACGTGGCGCATAAAATAGCTGTTTTCAATCAGGCGGGCCGACAGGTTGACCAGTGCCAGGGTGTGAAATGGGCTCTGGCCAGAGGCCACATGGCGCGCCGACGACACATCAAGCACTGCCAACAACTCACCGCGCGGGTCGAATACAGGGCTGGCCGTACAGGTCAGCCCCGTATGACGACCGCGAAAGTGTTCGTTCTGGTGGATGGTCAGCGCCTGGCGCTCGACCACACAGGTACCAATACCGTTGGTGCCTTCCCGCGCTTCGCTCCAGTCTGCACCGAGCCATAGACCAGCCCGCTCGAACACGGTGCGCTCGGCGGGTGCGGTGACGCAATTGAGGATGACGCCGCGGGCATCGGTGAGCAACACCGCATGCCCGGCCCCCGAAAGCTGCTGATGCAGGCTGTTCATTTCATGCCCGGCAATTTGCAGCACCTGCTGCAAGCGTTCGCGGCCCTCAAGGATGCGGCCGTGTTCAAGTACGGTGGGGGCCATAGTGTGCGCGGGGTCGAGGTGGTAGTCCTCCAGGCAGCGTTGCCAGGAGCGAACAATAGAAGGGTCGCAGCCTTGGGGACGGCCCTGCGTGATATCCAAGACTTGCCGGGCATGCCGACTCAAATCCGTGCTGTGCATTGTTAGTGTGCTCCGCTCTGTCACGCCCGCTTCAACCCTGCCAGGGGCCCACTCACCCCGCATAGCCGCCAGGCCAATCCAAACCGAAAGGCCAGCATCCTCCTGCGCCCACTGCATTGCAATGGGGAGCTGACTCACGGGTCATGACCTGTACCGTTTATGGCACAAAGTGTCACTGGCACTGTGTCACCCCAGTGACACTCACGTTGCACACTATCGCGCAACAAAATCGCAGGCCATTGAATTTAAAGGATTTAATAAATGTGGCCCAGCCCTTGCTCCAGTCCAGGGCAGCGCCACAGCGCGTCCTCCCATAAGCACAAAAAGCCAGGAGACACACCATGCGTTACGCACAACCCGGTACTGAAGGCTCTATCGTCTCGTTCAAGAGCCAGTACGGTAACTACATTGGCGGCGAATTCGTGGCACCCGTCAAAGGTCAGTACTTCACCAACACGTCACCGGTGAACGGCAAGGCCATCGCTGAGTTCCCTCGTTCCACTGCCGAAGACATTGAAAAGGCCCTGGATGCCGCTCATGCCGCTGCCGATGCCTGGGGCGCGACCTCTGTTCAGGCTCGCTCGCTGATCCTGCTGAAAATCGCAGACCGTATTGAACAAAACCTCGAATTGCTGGCCGTCACCGAAACCTGGGACAACGGCAAAGCCGTGCGCGAAACCCTGAACGCCGACGTGCCGCTGGCCGCCGATCACTTCCGTTACTACGCCGGTTGCATCCGCGCCCAGGAAGGCAGCGCCGCCGAGATCGATGGCAACACTGTGGCCTATCACATCCACGAACCCCTGGGCGTGGTCGGGCAGATCATTCCGTGGAACTTCCCGCTGCTGATGGCCGCCTGGAAGCTGGCACCCGCCCTGGCCGCTGGCAACTGCATCGTGCTCAAGCCGGCCGAACAAACGCCGCTGAGCATCACCGTGTTTATGGAACTGATCGGCGACCTGCTGCCGCCGGGCGTGCTGAACGTGGTGCAGGGCTTCGGCAAAGAAGCAGGCGAGGCACTGGCCACCAGCAAGCGCATCGCCAAAATCGCGTTCACCGGCTCAACGCCTGTCGGCGCACACATCATGAAATGTGCAGCGGAAAACATCATCCCGTCGACCGTTGAGTTGGGCGGCAAGTCGCCGAACATTTTCTTCGCTGACATCATGCAAGCCGAGCCGGCCTTTATTGAAAAAGCCGCTGAGGGCCTGGTCCTGGCCTTCTTCAACCAAGGTGAAGTGTGCACCTGCCCATCCCGTGCACTGGTACAGGAATCGATCTACGACGACTTCATGAAAGTGGTGATGCGCAAGGTTGAGGCCATCAAGCGCGGCGACCCGCTGGACACCGACACCATGGTCGGCGCTCAGGCGTCCGAGCAGCAATTCGATAAAATCCTGTCCTACCTTGAGATCGCCAAAAACGAAGGCGCTGAACTGCTGACCGGCGGCGCAGTGGCCAAACTCGAAGGCGACCTGGCAACCGGCTATTACATCCAGCCGACGCTGCTCAAGGGCACCAACAAAATGCGCGTGTTCCAGGAAGAAATCTTTGGCCCGGTGGTCAGCATCACCACCTTCAAGGACGAAGCCGAAGCGCTGGCCATTGCCAACGACACCGAGTTCGGCCTGGGTGCCGGCCTGTGGACCCGTGATATCAACCGTGCCTACCGCATGGGCCGCGCCATCAAGGCCGGTCGTGTATGGACCAACTGCTACCACCTGTACCCGGCACACGCCGCGTTCGGGGGCTACAAGAAGTCCGGTGTCGGCCGTGAAACCCACAAAATGATGCTCGACCATTACCAACAGACCAAAAACCTGCTGGTGAGCTACGACATCAACCCGTTGGGCTTCTTCTAACGCTTTACCCCTTGTTGGGGCGGGCTTGCTCGACGGTCTCTTAACGATAAAAAGACCGCGAGCGAGCTCGCACCTACCGTTAAAAACGCTCTATATCGGGCCTTCTGGCCCGGCTCTTGCTTTACGCCTCGTCATGATTTCTAAAATTATAAAAGAACAGGTGACTGCACATGCCAAGCGAACCGATTGCCGCACCAGCGGCTCCGTCTTCTGTCGACTTTGAAAAGGTTGGCTCCGAATATTTCCAACAACGAGAACTGAAAAAAGGTGCTGCGGGCTGGGTCCTGCTGGTGGGCCTGGGCGTGGCCTATGTGATTTCCGGTGACTACGCCGGCTGGAACTTCGGCCTGGCCCAAGGCGGCTGGGGCGGGATGTTTATCGCCACATTGCTGATGGCAACCATGTACTTGTGCATGTGTTTTTCGCTGGCCGAGCTGTCATCCATGATCCCCACCGCCGGAGGTGGCTACGGCTTCGCCCGCAGTGCTTTCGGGCCCTGGGGCGGTTTTCTGACCGGCACGGCGATCCTGATCGAATACGCCATCGCCCCGGCTGCCATTGCGGTCTTTATTGGTGCGTATTGCGAGTCGCTGTTCGGGATTGGCGGCTGGATGATCTATCTGGCGTTCTACATCATCTTTATCGGCATCCACATTTTTGGGGTGGGTGAGGCGCTCAAGCTGATGTTCATCATCACCGCCGTGGCCGCCATTGCGCTGGGCGTATTCCTGGTGGCGATGGTGCCGCACTTCAGCGTCGCCAACCTGCTGGACATTCCGGTCACGCAAGCCAAAGGGGCCAGCCCGTTTCTGCCATTCGGCTATGTCGGCGTGTGGGCCGCCATTCCTTATGCCATCTGGTTTTTCCTCGCCGTAGAAGGTGTGCCGTTGGCTGCCGAAGAAACCAAAAACCCCAAGCGCGACCTGCCACGCGGACTGATCGGCGCGATGCTGGTACTGGCGACCTTCGCTCTGCTGATTCTGGTGATCGGCCCTGGCGGCGCGGGCGCGCATCATCTCATGGCTTCGGGCAACCCGCTGGTGGAAGCGCTGAGCAAAGCCTACGGCGGCTCGACCTGGATGGGCGGCTTCGTGAACCTGGTGGGATTGGCGGGCTTGATCGCAAGTTTCTTCTCGATCATTTATGCCTACTCGCGTCAGATCTTCGCCCTGTCCCGTGCAGGTTATTTGCCACGTAAGCTGTCAGAAACCAATAAGAGCAAAGCGCCGGTGCTGGCCCTGATCATCCCCGGCATTATCGGCTTTGGCCTGTCACTGACCGGCCAGGGCGACCTGCTGATTCTGGTGGCGGTATTTGGCGCAACGATCTCTTATGTGTTGATGATGGCCGCGCACATCACCTTGCGTATCCGCCGCCCCAAAATGGAGCGTCCGTACCGCACACCGGGCGGTATCTTCACATCAGGCATCGCGTTGGTGCTGGCCTGCGTTGCCGTGGTCGCCGGGTTCCTGGTAGACCCTCGCGTGGTGGTTGGCGCGGCGGTGATCTATGGCGTATTAATTGCGTACTTCGCGTTCTACAGTCGCCACCACTTGGTGGCCGGCACACCGGAAGAAGAATTCGCGGCCATTCAACAGGCCGAGAAAACCTTGCACTAACCGCTGAGTGTCCCGCCAGGTGCCCGGCACCTGGCGTTAAGGAGCCCTTGTATGGCCATTTTTTCTCACGCGGCAGGCACACAGACCTACCGTTTTGACAGCCTGAAAGACGTCATGGCCAAGGCCAGCCCAGCTCGTTCCGGGGACTTTCTGGCGGGTGTCGCGGCGCAAAACGACGGTGAACGCGTCGCGGCGCAAATGGCACTGGCTGATATCCCGCTATCACACTTCCTGCAAGAAGCGCTGATTCCTTACGAAACCGATGAGGTGACCCGGCTGATCATCGACAGCCATGACGCCGCCGCTTTCGCGCCTGTCAGCCACCTGACCGTGGGCGGCTTTCGGGACTGGTTACTCAGTGATGGTGCCGATGAACACAGCCTGCGGGCGTTGGCCCCTGGGCTGACCCCGGAAATGGCGGCCGCCGTGTCGAAGATCATGCGCGTTCAAGACTTGGTCCTGGTGGCGCAGAAGATCCGCGTCATCACCCGCTTTCGCGGCACGATGGGGCTGCGCGGGCGGCTCTCAACCCGCCTGCAACCCAACCATCCCACCGACGACCCCGCCGGCATCGCTGCCAGCACCCTGGACGGCCTGTTGTACGGCAACGGCGACGCCATGATCGGCATCAACCCGGCCACAGACAGCATCGCCTCCATTTGCGACCTGCTAAAAATGCTCGACGCCATCATTCAGCGCTACGAGATCCCCACGCAATCCTGCGTGCTGACCCACGTCACCACCTCCATCGAAGCGATTAACCGCGGCGTGCCACTGGACCTGGTGTTTCAGTCCATTGCCGGTACAGAGGCGGCCAACGCCAGTTTCGGCATCAACCTCAATGTGCTGCAGGAAGGCTACGAGGCCGGCTTGAGCCTTAATCGTGGCACGCTGGGCAATAACCTGATGTATTTCGAAACCGGCCAGGGCAGCGCCCTGTCGGCCAACGCGCACTTTGGCATGGACCAGCAAACCTGCGAAACCCGGGCCTACGCCGTGGCGCGGCATTTCAAGCCGTTTTTGGTCAACACTGTGGTCGGCTTTATTGGCCCCGAATACCTGTACAACGGCAAACAGATCATCCGCGCCGGGCTTGAAGATCACTTCTGCGGCAAATTGCTGGGCGTGCCGATGGGTTGCGACATTTGTTACACCAACCACGCCGAGGCGGATCAGGACGATATGGACACCTTGCTCACCTTGCTGGGTGTGGCCGGGATCAACTTCATCATGGGCATTCCAGGGTCGGACGACATTATGCTCAACTACCAGACCACATCGTTTCATGACGCCTTGTATGCCCGTAAAACCCTGGGCCTCAAACCAGCCCCCGAGTTTGAGCAGTGGTTGAGCAAGGTCGGCATTTTCACCCAGACCGATGGCCGGATTGAATTCGGCCATCAACTGCCACCCGCCTTCCGTCAGGCGCTGGCCCACTTGGGAGGGCGATAACCATGAGCGACACCCCCACCGACAGCCTGAACCCATGGCGCGAACTGCGCCGCCTGACGCCTGCGCGTATTGCCTTGGGGCGTACCGGCACCAGCCTGCCAACCCAGGCACAGCTGGATTTTCAGTTTGCCCACGCCCAGGCCCGTGATGCGGTGCATTTACCCTTTGATCACGCGGGCTTGAGCCAACAACTGGCCGAGCGCGGGCACGACACGCTATTGCTGCACAGCGCAGCCCCCGACCGTCACCGTTACCTGCAGCGACCGGACCTTGGGCGCATGCTCAATGACGCGTCCGTGCAAACCCTGCGCGACCACGCCCTGGCCAACCCCGGCGGAGTCGATGTGGCTATCGTGGTCGCGGACGGTCTATCGGCACTCGCGGTTCATCGTCACACACTGGCCTTTTTGGCCCGCATGGAAGAACACACCCGCACTGAAGGCTGGAGCCTGTCGCCGGTGGTGCTGGTGGAACAGGGGCGGGTCGCGGTGGCCGATGAAGTGGGCGAACTGTTGGGTGCGCGTATGGTGGTCATGCTCATTGGCGAGCGTCCCGGCCTCAGTTCACCTGACAGCTTGGGCCTGTACTTCACTTACGCACCCAAAATCGGCCTGACCGATGCGTATCGCAACTGCATCTCGAACGTACGGCTCGAAGGTTTGAGCTATGGCATGGCCGCTCACCGGCTGGCTTACTTGATGCGCGAGGCCTGCCGCCGCCAATTGTCCGGGGTCAACCTGAAAGACGAAGCCCAGGTGCAAACCCTCGAATCAAACGTGCCGAATGAAAACTTCCTGCTTAAAGGCGAGTAAACAACTAAGGCCCCTTCAAGGAGCAGGCGGTTGAAACTCCACGGCTTGCAACCTTGAAGCGCCTGCTCCTGCCCCCTTTCACCCTCAATTGCGACGGGCAATACATGCTTCGCTACAAACTCCGCCTGCAGAGTTCGCGGCAATCCGTATAATCCCTCCCATTCAAAATGTACGAAAAAACTACATTGCTTGTAGTTAAATACCCCTCCTCCCCGCACAGGCCTGCTGAGTCGGGTCATCAACACAGGTGCTTTACATGGATTTCAACCCGATCGACATTATCTTGCACCTCGATGTGTACCTCGATTTGCTGGTAACCAATTACGGGCCGTGGATCTACGCCATCCTGTTTCTGGTGATCTTTTGTGAAACCGGTCTGGTGGTTATGCCCTTCTTGCCGGGTGATTCCTTGCTGTTTATCGCAGGTGCCGTAGCGGCGGGCGGTGGCATGGACCCGGTGCTGCTGGGCGGCTTGCTCATGTTGGCCGCGATTCTGGGTGACAGTACCAACTACGTCATTGGGCGAACGGCCGGCGAACGATTGTTCAGCAACCCGGACTCCAAGATCTTCCGCCGCGATTACCTGGAAAAAACCCACGACTTCTACGAACGTCATGGCGGTAAAACAGTGACTATGGCGCGCTTCCTGCCCATTTTCCGCACCTTCGCGCCGTTTGTGGCCGGTGTGGCGCGCATGTTCTACCCACGCTTCTTTATGTTCAGCGTGTTTGGCACCATCTTGTGGGTCGGCGGTCTGGTGACCTTGGGCTACTTCTTCGGTAACGTTCCGTTTATCAAGAGCAACCTGTCATTGCTGGTCGTAGGCATCATCCTGTTGTCGCTGGTACCGATGATTATTGGCGTCATCCGTAGCCGCATGGGGCGTACCCCTTCCAAGGCCTGATCAGGACACATCACCATGTGGTCTTTAAGTGAATGGCGGCGCCAGCGGATTCTGGCGCAACACCCGGTCGCGCCCGACCTTTGGCATGAGGTGCGCCAGCACCTGAGTATCCTCGACGGCCTGACCGACGAACAGGACAAATGGCTGCTTGAACACAGCGTGTTGTTTCTGCAGAACAAACACCTGACGCCCATGCCCGGCGTAGAACTCACCGATGAAGGCCAGCTATTGCTGGCCGCGCAGGCGCAACTGCCGCTGCTCAACCTCGGGGATCTGGACTGGTATCAGGGGTTTCACGAAATTGTGCTGTACCCCGATGACTTCATCAGCCCCCAGCGCCATCGCGACTCCAGTGGTGTTGAACACGAATGGCAAGGCACGCACAGCGGTGAGGCCTGGCAGCACGGCCCAGTCGTGCTGGCCTGGCCCGGCGTACTCAGCAGTGGTGGCTGGGAAGGCTACAACCTGGTGATCCACGAACTGGCGCACAAGCTGGACATGCTCAACGGTGCTGCCAACGGCATGCCGCCGCTGCACCCGCACATGGTCATCAGTGACTGGACGCAGGCCATGCAACAGGCCTTCGACCACCTCAATAACTACCTCGACCATCACGCCGCCGACCACGCTCCGATTGACCCTTACGCGGCCGAAAACCCGGCCGAGTTTTTTGCGGTCACCAGCGAGTACTTTTTCAGTGCGCCCGACCTGCTGAACGCTGTCTATCCGAAGGTTTATCAGCAACTTGGCCTGTTTTATCGCCAGGACCCGCTGGCGCGTCTCACCCAATTGCAAAATGAACACCCGCACTACCGCGCTGCCCAAGCGTGACGCCGTAATACTAATACGCCTATAATCGCCGCCACTTTTTGGCCACATCGGCCAAGTAAACTGGCCTACAACGGGGGCACCGCCCAATGAGCTACAGCAAGATTCCGGCTGGCAAAGACCTGCCGAATGACATCTACGTCGCTATCGAGATCCCGGCTAACCACGCGCCGATCAAATATGAAATCGACAAAGACAGCGACTGCCTGTTCGTTGACCGCTTCATGGCAACCCCGATGTTCTACCCCGCCAACTACGGCTTCATCCCAAACACCTTGGCTGACGACGGCGACCCCCTCGACGTACTGGTCGTGACCCCTTACCCGGTCGCACCCGGTTCCGTTATCCGCGCGCGCCCGGTTGGCATTCTGCACATGACCGACGACGGCGGCGGCGATGCCAAAGTGGTTGCAGTCCCGCACGACAAGCTGTCCCAACTGTACGTTGACGTCAAAGAGTACACCGACCTGCCACCTCTGCTGATCCAGCAGATCCAGCACTTCTTCGAGAACTACAAAGACCTCGAAAAAGGCAAATGGGTGAAGATCGACGGTTGGGGCGACGCAGAAGCCGCTCGCACCGAGATTATGAAGTCGGTTGCGGCCTACAAAGGCTAAGCGCTGCTGAACAGGCAACGACCGCCTGCTCAAACATAAAAACCCCGGTTCACCGGGGTTTTTTTACGCCTGCTTAAACACCTCGAAACAGCCTGTTCATCACTCACAAATACACGTTATAGAAGAGCAGGAAATTTCCTCTGCACACCTCAGAAACGTCCTATCTTCTTTGGGTTTTTTTGAACGTTTGGTTTATTTAAACGAGTCGGACTAGTCCGTAAACTCCTCGTTCATGAATACATCCGGTGATCGCCTCAGAACACTCCTTCGAGAGTGCCGTTTATCCGCCTCGGACTTCGCGGCCAATCGCCGCGTTACGCCGCAGCACGTCAATAACTGGTTCAAGCGCGGCATCCCCATGGCACGTCTGGACGAAATCGCTGAACTGCTGTGCGTCAATAGCCGGTGGCTACGCACAGGTGAAGGCACCAAGCACCCTGGAACACCTATCGTGAACGATACGGCGCGAGCACCGACGCTTTACCCAAAGCCCAGCATCAACGGCACGACCACAGGTACCGGCACGGTCAACGTTCCGTTTTACAGTGAAGTGCTGAGCACCTGCGGGACTAAAACCCTGGTCGCTGAAATACCGGGCTGCTCCGTTCAACTGAGCAGCTCGATCCTGAGTGCCGTGAACGTCAGCCCTGACCAAGCCATGTGCGCGCCCATGATCGGCAACAGCATGGCGCACAAGATCAAGGAAGGGTCGACCGTGGCGATTGATCGCAGCTTGACCCAAATAGTGGATGGCGAAATTTACGCCCTTGAACTGGACGGCATGCTGTGGATCAAATACGCCTATCGCCTGCCCAACAACGGCCTGCGCTTGCGCAGCCACAACGACCAGGAATACCCGGACGAACTCTTCAGCGCCCGGCAAAAAGAAGAACAAGGCCTACGCATACTGGGCTGGGTATTTTGGTGGTCCACCGTGAACAACCCGCGCCCGCCTGTGCCCAACACACTGGAACACTAGGCAGCCGAGACGGCTTATAGAACACCCGATATCGGTTTTTCGCTGGGAAAAACCGCCAATACCCCGTATGCTTCGCCGCACTTAAACACCCCTGCGCCTCAACGCAGGCCTGGTTAAAGGGCAAAAACCCCAACACCTGGCCGCCACGCACGGGATGTACCGATTGCAGGCGAGCACGGTTTGCCAAAAACAAACCAAACCCGCCCCCGAGAAGCCGGCCACAAGCCGGCTTTTTAATGCCTGAACATCCAGCAAATAATAAGGGCCTTGTGTAGCGCACCCGCATTGCCCCGCCACCCATGAGTTGGCCATTCATTCGGGCGAAACGCTGGCTGTGACCCCCACACAGTCTTACCGTGATTCAGCGCTGCAATTGAATACGGTCTCATCAATTCAATGACGGGCTAGCGGCCGCTTGTGCCGAGGACAAACCAAATCCTGTGTGCGGGGTTAGTTGGCCACGACACGCGAACGCGTAGACGGTGAAGCAGTGGGCCTCCTCTGCTGGAGTCGCCCATTGCCTGAGCCGCACACCAAGGCCTGTGTGCCGCTCAGCAACGCCACCCTCAGTGAGAGTGGGACGGCACTGCTGAGCCGCGACAGCCGACGAGAAAGTCAAAGTCGCAGCCTTCATCGGCCTGTAAGACGCGGTCGATGTAAAGGCTCGCATAGCCGCTCGTGAACAGGGGTGCACGGGTGTCTGGCTGAAGTGTTTTCAGGCGCTCTTGCAGTTCTGCATCACTGATCTCCAGGTGCAGGCGGCCACCGGCACAGTCCACTTCAATGATGTCGCCATTGCGCACCGCCGCGAGCGGGCCACCCGCCGCCGCTTCAGGGGCCACGTGCAAAACCACCGTGCCGTAGGCGGTGCCGCTCATGCGGGCATCAGAAATACGCACCATGTCAGTGATGCCTTTGGCCAGCAGTTTGGGAGGCAACCCCATGTTTCCAACCTCTGCCATGCCGGGGTAGCCTTTCGGGCCCGCATTCTTGAGGACCAGCACACAGTTTTCGTCTACGTCCAGGTCCGGGTCGCCAATACGGGCTTTGTAATCATCAAAGTTCTCGAACACCACGGCACGACCCCGGTGTTGCATCAACGCCGGCGTCGCCGCAGACGGTTTTAGCACCGCGCCACGCGGCGAAAGATTGCCGCGCAAAATACACAACCCTCCATCTGCCACCAACGGATTGTCGAGCGGGCGAATAACCTCGTCGTTGTATTGCGGTGCCTGCTGGCAGTTTTCCCACAGGCTTTTACCGTTAACGGTCAAGGCATCCGGGTTGGGCAAAAGCCCGGCTTCGCCCAAACGCCGAATCACGGCGGGCAAGCCCCCGGCATAGTAGAAGTCTTCCATCAGAAAGCGCCCGGAGGGTTGCAGGTCTAGCAGGGTCGGTACATTACGGCCAATACGGGTCCAGTCTTCCAGGCCCAACGCCACCCCGATACGGCCGGCAATCGCCTTGAGGTGGATCACGGCGTTGGTGGAGCCGCCGATGGCCGCATTGACGCTGATGGCGTTTTCAAAAGCCGCTTTGGTCAGCACTTTGGACAGGCGCATGTCATCTTTCACCATGTCGACAATCCGCATGCCGGACAGATGGGCCAGGACATAGCGGCGCGAGTCGACAGCTGGGATGGCGGCGTTATGGGGCAATGAAGTCCCCAGCGCTTCGGCCATGCAAGCCATGGTGGACGCCGTGCCCATGGTGTTGCACGTGCCCGCCGAACGAGACATGCCCGACTCCGCTGACAGAAACTCGTCCAGGCTGATCTGGCCTGCCTTATAGGCCTCATGCATCTGCCACACCACGGTGCCGGAGCCGATGTCCTTACCCTTGTGCTTGCCGTTGAGCATCGGCCCGCCGGTCACCACCAAGGCGGGCACGTCGCAGCTGGCCGCCCCCATCAGCAGTGCGGGGGTGGTCTTGTCACACCCGGTCAGCAGCACGACGGCATCAATGGGGTTACCCCGGATAGCCTCTTCCACATCCATGCTCGCCAGGTTGCGGGTGAGCATGGCTGTGGGGCGCAAATTCGATTCGCCACTGGAGAACACCGGGAACTCCACTGGAAACCCGCCCGCCTCCAATACCCCTTTCTTGACATGCTCGGCTATTTTGCGGAAATGCGCATTACAAGGCGTCAACTCAGACCATGTATTACAAATACCAATAATGGGTTTGCCTTGAAACTCATGATCGGGAATACCCTGATTCTTCATCCAACTGCGATACATGAAACCATTTTTATCAGACGTGCCAAACCATTGCGCTGAACGCAAGGCTCTTTTGAACTCAGTCATCGCGGTTCTCTTTATTTAGAATGTTGTTCGCCCAACCTTAAACGGGATTAATCGAACAACTTAGCGTTGGGTATCCGGTTATAGACGCCGGTCTTTATTAATATCAGTGCCCTACTGCGGGATGTGCGGAGCCATGAGTTATTTCGGGCTCGGCTTCAAGTTTGATATCGGGCCGAATGAAGAATGTCAGAACAATGCCTATGCCCAACAGGCATAACGAGCCGGCAAAGGGCAGCGTCCAGTTACCGGTTTTATCCACCACATAGCCGAAGATGATGGGCGAGAGAATGCCCGCAACGGCAGAACCCGAGTTCATCAGGCCGGCGGCTATGCCGATGTGTTTCGAGGTGATGTCCATCGGAACAGCCCAGATCGGGGCAATGGTCAGTTCCAGGAAGAAGAATGCCAGGCTCAGGCAGGCCGCCATCACGAACAGTGAATCGACCATCATCACCGGTATAAGGAAAATCAGCGCCCCACTAAAGGCGAGGATGATGACGTTGCGGCGTGCCGCCACCAGATTGTGCGTGCGCTTGAAAATACGATCGCTGAGCAAGCCGCCGACCGTGTTACCCACCACACCGGAGAGAAAAACACCCGCCGAAAACAATGCAGAGCTTTTGAGATCAAGCCCGCGACCGTGCATGAAAAAGGTTGGCAACCAGGTGAAGAACAACCATCCGCTCCAGCCGTAGCAGAAATACACCCCCATGGTCGGCCCCATACGCTTGAGCAGGCGCACCCAAGGCGTCGGCTCCCGAACCGCCGAGGCCGCAATCACACTTTCAACCGGTAAAAGGGCTTCCTCGGTCTTGGTCATGCCGGGATGCTTGCGCGGGTTATCACGGAAATACCACGCGAAGATCACCAGCCACACAGCGGTCAACACGCCCACGATCAAGAACGAGCTGCGCCAGGAGCCGACCGCGACCAACATGGCCACCAACGGGGGCGTCAGGGCATTGCCCAACCGGGAAAACGAGTGGGTCAGCCCCTGAACAAACCCGCGCTGGCTGGTAGGAAACCAGGCCGACATGGCTTTGGCCTGGGCAGGCAAGGCTGCTCCCTCACCCACGCCCAGCAACATGCGCGCCAGCACCAGCGACACGAGGCCGCCAGAAAAACCGGTGGCCAGCGTTGCGATGGTCCAGATCGAGGCGCACACCAATAATGTTTTCTTGGCACCCAGCCGATCACTGAGCCACCCACCAATAACCTGGAATATGGCATAGGTATAAGCGAACGCAGCGAATATAAGACCCAGGTCGGTATTGCTGAGCCCCAAATCATCTCGAATAAGGCCGGCAGAAGCGGAAAGATTGACGCGATCAAGGTACATGATGAAAGACATCGCGCACATGATCGCGAGGATGTATCGGCTTATCTTGGGTATCTTGTTGGTCATTGCCATATCACCTTGTTATTAATATTGTCGGGCTGCCCGAAGGCGCTGGCACACGGGTTTACTGTTATGGGCTAAAGGTTTTAATGTCGGGACCGTTAAGGTGTTCGAACTGCAACCACAGCGCACTGTGATCAACGTCCCCTTCTCGCAGCACCAGGTCAGCGAACAGGTCGCGCACCAAGTGGGTTAGAGGTGTTTGGAAACATGATTCGCTGGCCGACTCAAGGGCGTTATCCAGATCTTTGAGCTGCATAGTGGCCCGCGCTCGGGGCGTGAAATCACGCTCGATCATCCGTTGACCATGAAGCTCCAACACGCGGCTTTGAGCGAACCCCCCGCGAATGGCCTGGCGGACCAGAGCAGGGTCGGCACCGCCACGCGCAACCATTTGCAGGGCCTCACACACCGCCGCGATGTTAATCCCGACGATGATCTGGTTCGCCAGTTTGGCCAACTGCCCCGAGCCGTGCGGCCCCACCAGCGTGGGGTTGCCCATGGCGTGCAGAACGGCCTGTACGCGACTGAAAACCGAGGGCTCACCCCCCACCATAATGGCCAGGCCACCTTGCTCAGCCGCCGAAACACCGCCCGAAACCGGGGCGTCGAGGTGATGGATACCGCGCTCAAGCAACCTGCTCGCGTGGTCACGGGCCTGCTGAGGCTTGATCGAACTCATGTCGATGACCACGGCACCCGGAGCCAGCGCTTGGGCGACACCGCTGTCGAACAACACCTCGCTGACGATCTCGCCATTCTCCAGCATGCAGACCACCACCTCGGCTCCGCTGACGGCTTCTACGGGGGTCGCGGCCCATAGCGCGCCGTGCGCGACAAGTGCCTGCGCCTTGGCCGCGCTGCGGTTCCATACCCGCACAGGAAAACCCGCGGCCAACAAGCACCGCGCCTGGGGGGCCCCCATGAGGCCGGTTCCCAAGAAAGTAATATTCAACATCACCACCTCCGCCCTTAGCGGGCCGCTTGCCGATGGGCCTTGGCCATGCGCACACAAATATTGAACGCTTGTTGCAGCCCTTCGATATTGGCGATGCCACGCCCGGCGATATCAAACGCGCTGCCACTGGCAGAGGTGGCCACCGGCACCGGCAACCCCCCATGCAGGGTCACGCCGTTGTCGAACCCCATCAGTTTCATGGCTATTTGCCCCTGATCGTGGAACATCGATACCACGGCATCAAAGTCGCCACGACGTGCAGCAATAAAGACCGTGTCAGGTGAGAAAGGCCCGCGCGCATCCAGGCCCATGGCCTTGGCTTTTTCAATGGCAGGCGCGATCACCTCAATTTCTTCCAGGCCGATCGAACCGCCGTCGCCGGCATGGGGGTTGAGTGCTGAAACGGCTATTCGCGGGCGCTCGATACCGGCTTGGGTCAACGCCGAATGGAGGATCTGCACAGCGTCCACTACACCTTCCTGTGTGATCAGGTCCGCCACTTCACGCACGGGGACATGGGACGTCACCCTTGATGTCCAGAGGTTGTCGGTAATGTTGAATTCACAGACGAACCCCGGAACACAAAAGCGCTTTTGCATGTGGCGCAGTTCGTCTTCCTCGGCCAGCCCTCCCAGGCGCAGGGAGTGCTTGTTCAGCGGCGCAAACAGGATGCCGTGGCACAGCCCCCGGTTAACGGCTGTCAGGGCCACTTCCATGGTCTCGAAGGACGCACGCCCTGCCTCAAGGGTGCATTGGCCCAAAGGAGGTGATTGCCCCTGTAGCACATCCAGGGCCAGCACCGTGGGCCTGCCCGGCTCGAAGCGAATGCTGTCGAGGTCGTGCACCACAAGTGCATTGAGATCAATCCCGGTAATGCGCTGGGCATCCGCGAGCATCACCGGGTCGGTGACAATCAGCAGGTTGGCGGCTTCAAGGTTGGCCTCACGGGCCAGCATTTTGACAGCCATTTCCGGGCCAACCCCTGCAGGGTCGCCCAACAAGATCGCGAGCGTCGGTCGTTGAGTGTTCATACAAGCTCCATTTCAAAGTATTCAGGGCAGGCCGCCCCACGGTAAAAGGCATGCCTGGGGCAGCCCTCACGAGGGTTCAAACGTTGACCGTGGTGGCCAGCCGGGGTGCAGAAAGGGTCAAGGCACAGGCCTTGAAAAACGAAAGATGTAATAAGGGCGCAGGGGGCAACACGAGGAGGGCTTTCAGAGTCACGGTGGTGCTCCAGCGTTATTATTGATCTGCAGACAGGCTAAACAGCCAAGCCATATGAAACCAATCGAATCTCGTCAGCGATCCATATACTTTTGTGTATAGTCACAGCATGAACCCACCTACCGATCTCGCCTTGTTGCTTCGCCTGCGCACCCGCCAACTGGCCTTGTTGAGCCTGTTGGATACCGAGCGCAATCTGGGCCGCGCGGCCATGGCCTTGAACATCAGCCAGCCGGCGGCCAGCAAGTTATTGCAACAAGCCGAAGACAGCTTTGGCGTCGCCCTCTTCGAGCGCCAGCCGCGCGGCATGTCGCCTACACCTCACGGTGAAATCGTGGTTCGTTACGCGCGCAGTGTGATGGCCGACTTCAGTGCCGCTCGGGAAGAATTACAGGCGATCAGTTCCGGTTTGCGGGGAACCTTGCGCATCGGAAGTGTGCCTGGGGCGGTCACCGAATTGGTTGCCCCGGCCTTGGCGGAATACAAGCGACGCCACCCTAAAGTCGCGGTATCCATCACGGTGGACACCAGCGATCTGATGATCCACCAACTGGCGCGCGGTGAAGTGGACTTGGTATTGGGCCGTTTAACGGAAGGGTTCAACCAGGGCGATTATGAGATCCAGCCGCTGCTACAAGAGGGGTTGGTGGCCGTGACGCGACACGACAACCCACTGCTGCAACGCGCACGAATCACCTTCAATGACTTGATGGGGGCTTCCTGGATTCTTCAACCTCACGGCTCACCGCAACGCCTGCGTTTCGACGCCGCGCTGGGCGAAGCTGGGGTCAGCAAGCGCCTGAATATCACTGAAACCGCCTCCACCATTGCGACGACTGCACTGCTGGAGTGTTCGGACATGGTGGCAATCATGCCCGCCTCCCTGGCTCGCCACTATGCGCGGCTTGGCGTACTGGGGGTTCTACCGCTGGATTTGCCCATCCGGGTCCCGCCCATCTACCTCATCCATCGTCAGGACCGCCCTCTGTCTAGCGCCGCGAACAGTTTCGCGGTGCAAATCAGTGGTTACACGCCCTAGAACAGCCGGCGCAGTTCACCAGAAACCCAAGCAAAAAAAAGCGCTGACAAACCTGTCAGCGCTGAGGAAAAGAGACCCGTCTGGCACCTATGCCAATCCCTTTTTACACGAGCACGCCTGTTTCGACCGCGCCCTTAATCATTCAACGGCTCAGCTCAAGGCTGGCCGCTTAGAGCAGTGGAATGCTGTAGCTGACAAAGACCCGGTTCTGATCCTGGTTACGGCTGGCGTCACTGTTGGACTTGCCGTTGCGCCAGCTAAACCCGACACCCTTGAGCGCACCGCTCTGCAGGACGTAGTCCAGGCTGATATCACGTTCCCACTCTTTCTGGCGATCGCCCGAGGTGGTCTTGATGTTGTCACCGGACAAGTACATGACCGAGGCTTTCAGGCCCGGCACACCCAGTGCCACGAAGTCATAGGCGTATTGACCAAAAACAGTACGCTCACCCGCTCGGGTAAAGCTCTGGATCAGGCGGTCGGTATACAGGTAGTTGCTGGCACCACCCGCGCCCTTGTCAACCAGGCTGCCCTGGTTCAGTTGGGTGAAGTTACTGCCATCCGAGACACTCTGGTAACCCGCTGTAATTGCATGGGCCCCAAGTGAGTAGATAAACGCTGCACTCCAGGTACGGTTGTCGATCTCGCCGTCACCGTTTTTGGTGTAACCGCCAATTCTGTAGCCAGAGGTGCCGGAGCTGTTTCTGCCCGAAGAGTCTGTCTTGAAGTAGCGCAAGTCGGTTTTCAACGACTGGTCGTCTGAAATCGAGAGCGTGTGAATCAACCCCAGGAAATGCTGGCTGTAGTAGTTCTCAAGGTTGGCATAGTAGTACTGAGCCAGCAGGTCTTTATTAACGCTCCAATCACCACCGGCAAAGTAGAACTGATTGCTTTCGCGCGTCCCGCCCGAAACGGCCAGGCCTGTCTGATCACTCGAACCACGCCCAGTGGCATGGTTGATCCGGCCACCGGTCAGGGTCAGCCCCTTGATCTCATTCGAGGTGATTTGGCCACCCTCGAACGTTTGCGGAAGCAGACGCCCATCGTTGGCAACCAGGATCGGCAATTTCGGAATCAGCGTGCCGTAGCGCATTTCGGTGTTCGACACTTTGACTTTGGCGGTCACGCCCAACCGGCTCCAGTCGTCGACGGCACGGTCGTCGCGGTTAGACGGAATCATGGTGCTGCCTACATGACGCCCTTTGCCGCTGTCCAGATTGATGCCGACCATGCCCAGCGCATCCACGCCGAAGCCTACCGTGCCTTCGGTGTAACCCGACTTGTAATCGAGCATGAAACCTTGTGCCCACTCTTCAGTTTTTGAAGGCGCAGCGGCCCCATCGCGGTTGTCATTATTGAAGTAGAAGTTCCTGATTCCCAGCGTGGCTTTACTGTCACCCAGAAAATCAGCATTCGCCTGGCTGCTTAATGCAATAGTGCCCAGACCGACCATTAAAACGATATGTTTACTGCCCACTTTTAACGCTCCGTTATTTTTATTGTTAAAGCACAACTTACAACCGGCCCTGACAACCCCTGTGGGTAAAACAGTGGGTCGCCAGAACACCTTTAGTTCCTTGACACTAAGGCCGCATACAACACTTAGAGGTTTAACCGCGGCGACCGCTCCCCCAACATCAAGCCATCGCGGTTAACGCCAGGTGCCCTGCGCAACAACTTGAGCCCATTATTCGAAGTGGTTGACCACCGTCTTGGTCACGATGAATTCGTCCATCGCCATAAGGCCTTTCTCGCGGCCATGCCCGCTCTTGCGAATACCCCCGAATGGCAATTCAACACCGCCGCCTGCGCCATAGCAGTTAATGAACACTTGACCGCCTTCGAGCCGTCTTGCCATGCGCTGCTGACGACCGCCATTTTCTGTCCATACGGAGGCGACCAGGCCATAATCCGTGCCATTGGCCAGTGCGACAGCATCATCCTCATCGTCAAACGGCAGCACCGCCAACACCGGCCCAAAGACCTCTTCATGGGCAAGCTTGTGGTCACGAGGAACGGGGCCGAAGACCACCGGGCGCACGTAATAACCGGCCTGAGGCAGGTCAGCGTCCATTTGAGCGCGGGCCAGTACCGGTAGCCCCGAGTCTTCACATTCCTTGATGAACTGCTGAACACGGCCGTACTGCGCTTTGGTGATGATCGGCCCACAATCCGGGTTGGTTTCTGGCAAGCCAACACGCATGTGCGAAAAGCGTTCGGCGATCAGCTTGACCGCTTTGTCGTAAATCGACCGCTGGATCAACACCCGGCTGCCCGCAGAGCAGGTCTGGCCAGCGTTCTGGATAATGGCACCGACCAGAATCGGCACCGCCTTGTCCAGGTCAGCATCGTCGAAAACCACCTGAGGGCATTTGCCGCCCAACTCCAGCACGCATTTCACATAGTGGGTAGCCGCCGCTGTCTGAATCGCAATCCCCACCTCAGGCGAGCCGGTGAAGGTGATCAGGTTGATGCCGGGGTGCCCCGCCAGTGCCGCACCGGCTTCGCGGCCAAAGCCGGTGACGATGTTCAACGCACCCGCCGGCAGCCCGGCCTCATGGGCAATTTCAGCCACGCGCAGGGCCGTCAGGCACGCGTCTTCAGCCGGTTTGATAACCGACGCATTACCGGTGGCCAGTGCGGGAGCCAAGGTGCGGCCCAAGGTCTGAGCCGGGTAGTTCCAAGGAATGATATGACCCACAACACCGCAAGGTTCACGCACCACACTGACGGAATAACCCGACAGGTAAGGGATGACCTCACCGTGCACCTTGTCGGCAGCCCCCCCGTAAAATTCAAAGTAGCGGGCCAGGGCTTCAATGTCTTTGCGCGCCAGAGCAAGCGGCTTGCCGGTATCTTTCGCTTCGATGGCCGACAGCTCATCAATATGATCCAGCACGCCCTGACCGATGCGGACCAGCACCCTGCCGCGTTCAGCGGCCGAGAACTGACCCCATGGGCCGCTCAGCGAAGCCCTGGCGGCGACCACCGCTGCATCGATATCCGCGGGCAAACCGCGACCGATTTCAGCGTAGGCCTCTCCGGTCACCGGCGAGTAAACAGGGATTGTCTGCCCACTGGATGCCGGTGTTTTTTTACCATTGATAAACATCATGCTCATAGTGATTGCTCCAGAGATACGCAATAGGTCGGCCAGGAGGCAAACGTGCCTGCGCATGGCCTCGCGGTTACCAATCGCATGTGCGCGCAACCCGCGGAGGGCGCAGCATGCTCATCGACCGGCGGGTAAATTATTCAAGCCCTTGGCTGTCAACCAGCCGTTGCGCCTGCCTGATCACAGGGGCATCCACCATTCGTCCGTCCAGGCGAAATGCGCCAGCCGATTGAGTACGTGCGGCCTCGATAACCCGGCGTGCCCAGTCCAGTTCTTCGGGGTTCGGCGAAAACGCCTGGTTAACCGGCCCCACCTGCGCCGGGTGGATGCACAGCATGCCGCACATCCCCATGTCCCGACCTTCACCCGCCATCTGTGCAAGGCCTTCAAGGTCTCCGATGTGCGTGAAAATCGTGTCCAGCGGCTTGGCCAGCCCCGCGTTGACGGACGCGAGAAGCATCGCGTAGCGAACGTGATCCATCACCTTGTGCGCGGCGTTGCTGCCCGCCTTCAGGCCAAGATCAAAGCCCAAATCCAGCGCACCAAAGGTCAAGCGCTCAACCCCCGCTGCGCCCGCAATTTCGGCAATAGCCAACACCCCTTGGGCGCTTTCAATCAGCGGCCACAGCGGCTTGCCACAGCGGGCCACGGCCTCGAGCTGAGCCTTGCTTTCGGCCTTCGGCAACATCACCGCGACCACTCCGGGGCAGGTTGTGCAAAAGGCTAAATCGGCCAGGTGCTCTGGATGCCCGACCGCGTTGATGCGCACAGCAACACGCACATCCGGTCGATCATTGAGGTAGGCCGCCAGGTGGCTGCGAGCGAGCGCCTTGAGGGCTTCTTCTACGGCGTCCTCAAAGTCCACGATCATACGATCCGCCCCCGTGGCGAGCGCTTTGTCAAAACGCTCTGGGCGGCTGCCCGGTACGAACAGTGCAGACCTGATCGGGTTAAGCGATATCATTAAATTGCCCCTTCAGATCGCAGCGCTTCAATTTGCGCAGTCGAACGCCCCAACGCACTGAGAATGGCATCGGTGTGTTGGCCCAGCGCCGGAATGGCATCCATGCGCGGTGTGAACGCACTGTTTGCACCGGGGGGTAACAGCGCAGGCAAGCTGCCCGCCGGGCTTTGCACCTCAACCCAGCGCCCACGCGCTTTTAGCTGCGGGTGCTGCCACACACCTTTCATGTCGTTGACCTTGGCGTTGGCAATCTGCGCGGTTTCCAGGCGCTCAACGACTTCGTCGATGGTCAGCGTAGAAAAGGCTTGCACGATGATCGCCCGCAACGCGTCACGGTTTTCCGAGCGACGTGCGTTGGCAGAGAACCGCTCTTCGCTTTTCAGCTCAGGTTGCAACAGCACATGCAGGCAGAACTGCTCCCACTCGCGCTCATTCTGCAAGCCGAGCATCACGGTATTACCGTCGCCCACCGCAAAGGGGCCATAAGGGTAAATCGTCGAATGCGACGCACCCGCGCGCGCCGGTTGCGGCGCATCGTTGTAGGCGTAATAAAGGGGGTAGCCCATCCACTCGACCAGGCTTTCCAGCATGCTCACGTCAATACGGCTGCCCAACCCCGTTTTTTCGCGAAGCATCAGTGCCGACAAAATATTGGTGTAGGCATACATCCCCGCAGCGATGTCTGCAATCGAACAGCCGGCCTTGGCCAGGTCGCCTTCTTCAGGGCCACCCGTGACCGACAAGAAACCGCCTTCACTTTGAATCAGAAGGTCGTAGGCCTTTTTCTTCTCATACGCGCCACCCTCGCCATACCCCGAGATGTCGCACACGATCAGTTGAGGAAAACGCTCATGCAGCGCCTCAAACGAGAGCCCCATGCGCGCCGCTGCACCGGGTGCCAGGTTTTGCACCAGAACGTCCGCCGAACCCAGCAACTCCAGGAGCACATCCTGGGCACCGGGCTTTTTCACATCCAGCGTCAGGCTTTCTTTCGAGCGGTTGGTCCAGACAAAATGCGAGGCCAGGCCATTGGTCCGCGTGTCATACGCACGCGCAAAATCGCCCACACCGGGTCTCTCGACCTTGATCACACGCGCACCCAGGTCAGCGAGCTGACGGGTACAAAAAGGGGCTGCGATAGCGTGTTCAAGACTGACCACGGTAATGCCATCAAGCGGCCGCACATTGGGGATTACGCTATTCATCGGTGTAACTCCGTTTGGCTACCAGGCCAAGCTCGGCAACCTGGTTTCTATGCAACCGAAACCAGGCAGAGGGCCCCAGATATCCGAAGGCCTTTATTCACTGGGCGAAGTTGGAACCATCAGACAGCAGCGTCACCATGTCCGGGATCGTCGCTTGCGGATCAGCTACCCGCTTGGCTTGCTCGTAGGTGCTGCGAACGCTTTCAGCGTTCTGATGGAAGGCACCCATTTCGCTTGCCATGGTGGTGTAGTAGGTCATGTCTTTGAGCGCGTTGCTGATGTAGAAACGGAAACCGTTTTCATCACCGGTCTCCAGGAACGGACGGAAGCGCTCAAGCACCACGCTGTTACCGCCGCCTTTACCCAGCACCTCCAGCAACACCTCTGAAGAGATCCCTGCATTTTTCGCGCACGCAGCGGCCTCTGCCAAAACGGCCGAGAACCCCAGGGAGACAAAGTTGTGAATCAGCTTGAGCTGGTGACCAGAACCCACATCACCGGCGTACACGACGTTTTCCGTGTAGCTGTTGAGGATCGGCAGAACCTGCTCATAGATCTCATGGCGACCGCCAACGGTCAGGTTCAAACGGCCTTGCGCAGCTTCTTTGGGGGTGCGCGTCATCGGTGCGTCGATAAAGAAGGCGTCGCGCTTCTCAACTTCGACGGCAATGCGTTTGGTCGAAGAGGGAATGGCCGTTGAGCAGTCGATGATGATGGTGCCGGGTTTGATCCCTTCCAGCAGGCCGCCCTCACGGAACAGAACGTCTTCAACCTCTGGAGTGCCGGTGACACAGAGAATGACTACGTCGACTTGGGAAGCCAACGATGAAAGACTTGAAGAAGACGTCGCGCCGGCGGCCAGCAGTGCGTCGAGAGGCTGGTTACCAGGGTGCTCAAACAGCACCATTGAGAAGCCTTGCTTGAGGATATTCGTCGCTATCCCATGGCCCATCAAGCCAATGCCAACCATGCCTATTTTCTTCATTACGAATGCTCTCCAGGAGACAATTTATAATTGTTAAGTCGTCTGTCAGCGTGAGCTGGGAGCCAGGCTCCATCGACACGCTGCACCACTGCACAAGCAGCACTGCTGAAGCGAATTCTAGAGCGTTGAGTTGCAGAGGTGATTAGTAAAATAACAACCGCCCTTCGCCGAATTGGAAATCAGCACACCCGAAAAACCGCTGCCCCCCCAAAAACCCGGTGCCGGGAGGATCAGCCCCTGCACGCAGTGGATTGGGTATGATGCGGGTTACCACTCCCGCATTGCAGCCTGGCGCCGGGACTTACTGATTCGGATCAAGCATGCTCCCAGACCTGGTATCACTGGCTTTATTCCTTCGAACCGTCGACAGCGGCAGCCTGTCCAAGGCCGCCGAGCAGTCGCACATCGCACTTTCCGCCGCCAGCCGACGCATCGCCCTGCTTGAAAGCGGCTTTGACGTGAAGCTCCTGACTCGCGGCCAAAGAGGGGTTTCACCCACCCCCGCGGGCATTGCACTGGCTGCGCACGCACGCCGCCTGCTGAGCGAGGCGGAACACCTGAAAACCAACCTCTCGGATTACGCCAAAGGGGTTAAGGGCATGGTTCGCCTGTACGCGAACACGTCCGCCCTGACTCAGTATTTGCCCCACGAGATTGCGCTGTTCGCCAAATCGTTCCCCAATATCCGGGTCGACATCACGGAGCGTTTGAGCTCTGAAATCATTCAGTCGGTCGCCGAGGGTTATGCGGATGTGGGCGTGGTGTTTACGGGTGACAACTGCCGGCCCGAGATGAAGTTCTACCCTTACAAGGTGGACTGCCTGGTGGCGGTGATGCCCGTCAACGCGATGCTGGGGCTCAGGTGCCTGAAGCTGTCGGACTTGCTCGACCATGACCTGGTCGTTCTGGAAAGCAACACAGCAATGCTGCGGCTGCTGGAAAGTGCGGCGGAAGCCGAAGGCAAGACCCTGCGGTTGCGGGTTCAGGTAAAAAGTTTCGAGGCCATCTGCAAGATGATCGAGGCGGGGCTCGGTGTGGGGGTACTGCCAAAAATCGCCGCTGAGGCGTTTGCACAAACGATGGGGCTGAGGCTGGTGCCGCTCGCGGATGCGTGGGCGATCCGGCAGATGTTTGTGTGTACGCGAGACGAACCGCTGTCCATCTCGGCACAAAAACTCGTCGAGCATCTGCTGGCAGATGCGCAACGCTCTGAACTGCTGACAGAGCGTAAACCGCTGTGAGGCCGAAATACGGCGAAGGCGTCAACGCGGTAAACCGCTCTATCTGACGCCTTCGCAGCCCCTCTGAAGCGTGATCGCTTCGTGGGTTAGACCTTCACCGGTTACTTGTTGACCATTTGGGCCGGGAACTTGGTGAGGACCAACACGCACGCCAGCAGCATACAACCGGCCAGCACATACATGCCCATATCGGTGCTCTGGGTCGCGTCCTTCACAAAGCCGACCATGTAAGGGCTCACAAACCCGGCCAGGTTACCCACAGAGTTGATGAAGGCAATCCCGCCGGCGGCAGCGACACCACCCAGTACAGCGGTCGGGCAGCTCCAGAACAGCGGCAGTGCGGAAATGATGCCCAGCGTCGCCAATGATAACGAGGCAATCGCCAGTACCGGGTTGGCACTGAAAATGACGCTCAACACCAAACCACTCGCCCCCAGAAAGCAGGGCACTGCAATGTGCCAGCGACGTTCTCTGCGCGCATCGGCACTGCGGCCGATCAACACCATGCCGATGGCGGCAACGAGGTATGGAATGGCATAGATCAGCCCGACGTTCAGGGAGTTACCCACACCCATGCCTTTGATGATGGTCGGTAGCCAGAAACTGACCCCGTAAAGCCCCATGATCAGGCAGAAATACACCAGACACAGCAGCCAGACTTGCGGGTTGCTGAACGCTGAAAGCGCGGAACCGTGGCTTTTGTCGGCGTTGTCTTTTTCGATGTTGGCCCTGAGTACTTTCTTCTCGTCGTCCTGAAGCCACTTCGCATCTTCGATGCGGTCATCCAGGTAAGACAGCACAACAAAACCGACCAGCACGGAAGGGATACCTTCCAGCAGGAACAGCCACTGCCAGCCCGCCAAGCCGTACTTACCGGCCATGCTTTCGAGAATCAGACCGGAAAGCGGCCCGCCCAATACACCGGCAATCGGGATACCGGTCATGAACAGAGCGGTCATTTGCCCCCGGCGTTCGGACGGGAACCAAAAAGTGAGGTAAAGGATGATGCCCGGGAAAAAGCCGGCTTCGGCAACACCCAGGAAAAACCGCAGCACATAAAACATGGTCGGGCTGGAAACGAACATCGTGCAGGTCGAAATGATGCCCCACGTGATCATGATCCGGGCAATCCAGCGACGCGCACCGACCCTGTGCAAGATCAAGTTACTGGGCACTTCAAAGAAGAAGTAACCGATAAAGAAGATCCCCGCACCCAGGCCGTAAACGGTCTCACTGAACTGCAGGTCACTCATCATTTGCAGTTTGGCAAAACCGACGTTAACGCGGTCCAGATAAGACAGGATATAGCAGAGAAACAGCAGTGGGATAATGCGCCAGACAACCTTTTTATAGGCTCTCGCCTCGACCCCGATGTCAGCACCAGCAGTCGCAATTTTATTATGGCCGGTTGTGTTCATAACGGTACTCTCAGAATTACTGCACTATTATTTTTTTAGCGGCATTCTTTTTTAAAATCGTTGCAGTACACCAGAAGCGCCTTACGTTCAAAGGCACACCCACCGTACTTTTCATTGCTTATATTTAAACGATTCTAGGTAACCGGCAGGGCGTCACGATAACGCCCTGCCCAGAAGCTCTTGACGTGTTATTCGCCAGCAGGCCAGATAAAACGTTCTTCTGTCACCATGACGCCGCTGAGCTTGTCTACGAAGTTAGGGATATCTGCCAACAGCTCAACCCCTTCTGGGCCGGAAAAGGCCGCATCGTGATCTTCTTTGCTGTCAAACCACAGCTCGGAAAAGCCGTCGTAGGGCACATCTGGGTTGGCTTCACGGTCAATGATATTGATGGCGTAGCGCTTCAGGCCCGGGATCTTCTGGCACAGCACCGCGTGAGTACCACGCCAGTGCGCCGCGAACTGTTCAGGGGTCAGGTCTTTGCGCTTTTGCAGAAAGCCAATACGCTTTGCGAAGGTCTTGGACATGCAATCTCCGAATTCTTGTTGGTGTGTAATCGTGACTAGCTGAGCACGAGTATATGGCCGTTCCCTACGTCGCAAGTTACCAAGATCTCAACCACCCTTCTCATTTTTGGAAGGCAGGCCCGCCGTGATCCAGCAGGCCCGGCCCGCCTTCAGGCGAGCGCAACCGCTCTATCTTCAGGCACAGGGGTTCAGGTCGCCCGTCGGGGGCACGGCAAATCGAGATGCAGAAGGCCTGCGCGCTATTGAGGCTGGAAGATGGCCTGCAACGCGGCCGCTGCAAGGTGCAGGGCGGGAGGCGCGTTACGTGAGGGGATGCAAGGAGCACGCGCCCACGTCAGCAGGCGCGTGAGGTGACGTGTTAACGGAAAACCAGCCCACCATCAATCAAGGGGGCCTGGCCGGTCATGTAGTCGGCGTCCGGGCTGGCGAGGTAGGCGACAAACGCGGCAACGTCCTCAGGGGTTTCGGCACGACCCAAGGCAATGCCATTGACGAATTTCTCGTAGGTCGCACCAATCGGGGCTCCAGTGATTTCAGACATGCGTTTGTCGATGTCGACCCACATATCGGTGCCCACCACGCCCGGGCAATACGCGTTGACGGTGATACCGTCCACTGCCAGCTCTTTGGCGGCTGCCTGCGTCAGGGCGCGTACGGCAAACTTGGTGGAAGAGTAAACGCCCAGCAAGGCATAGCCTTCGTGGCCAGCAATGGAGCTGGCGTTGATGATTTTGCCTTTGCGCTTGAGTTCCTTGAACTTGGCCGCTGCCGCCTGAATGCCCCAGAGGGTGCCCTGAACGTTGATCCGGTAAATGCGCTCGACTTCTTCCTGCGTCACGTCCAACAACGGCTTGACCTGAGAGATGCCCGCGTTGTTGACCATGATGTCGAGGCCGCCCAGCGTGGCATGGGCATGCTCAACCGCCGCAAACACTTCATCGCGCTCGCTGACGTCGGCCAGGCAGGTGGTGGCTTTACGCCCCAGTGCTTGAATGTCCTTGGCGACTTGAGTGAGTTTGTCCAGGCTCAGGTCGACCAGCACAATGTCGGCACCTTCCTTGGCCAGCCGCAGCGCAATGCCGCGACCAATGCCCTGTGCTGCGCCGGTGACCAATGCAACTTTTCCAGAGAGTTTCATTCGTTGGTTTCCTTTCAACAGTGGGTCTGTGTCCAGCAGGCCTTAACCATAGACCAATCATCGCCACACCTATTGATGCAGAGCACGCCCGCCTGCGGCCAGCACCGCTTCGTGCATGGCCTCACTCAGGGTGGGATGGGCGAATATGACCTGGCTTAATTCCGCGTCCGTGGCTTCAAGGCACTGGGCAATGCCGAACCCCTGGATCTGTTCGGTCACGTGCGGCCCCACCATGTGCGCCCCCAGCAACTCGCCGGTGTCAGCGTCGAAGATGGTTTTTACAAAACCGGTGCTGTCGCCCATGGCCAGCGCTTTGCCGTTGGCCTGATAGTCGAAACGCCCCACGCGGATGTTAAGGCCGCGCGCCTTGGCGGCTGTTTCAGTCAACCCCAGGCTGGCGACTTCCGGCCGAGCATAGGTGCAACCCGGGATGCGGCTTTTATCCAGTGGATGAACGCCGTCTACACCGGCCAGTTTTTCCACACACAACACACCCTCGTGGCTGGCCTTGTGCGCCAGGCACGGTGCCCCCGCGACATCGCCGATGGCATATAACCCGACGACCGAGGTGCGGCACCAGGCATCGGTCTTGATAAAGCCGTTTTCAAACTCGACGCCCAGGGTTTCAAGGCCCATGTCCTGCGTATTGGGTTCGATCCCGGCGGCCAGCAGCACCTGTGAGACGTGCACGGTTTGCTCGCCGCCCTCCTTGAGGGTGACCCGACAGCGTAACGCTCCCACTTCACCCTCGACGGCGCTGACCCGGGCCTGGGTGAGGACGCGAATCCCGCGCTGCTCGAATTCGCGCTGCACCAGGCTCGCGACTTCATGGTCTTCGACCGGCATGATCTGCCTGGCCACTTCCACCAGCGTGACCTCGCTGCCCAGATCGCGGTACAGGCTGGCAAACTCGACGCCGATGGCCCCCGAGCCGATCACCAATAACGACGCCGGCACGCTTTTGGGCACCAACGCATCGAAGTAACTCCACACCTTCTGCCCATCGGCAGCCAGGCCGGGCAGCGAGCGGGGCCGCGCGCCCGTGGCCACAATAATGTGCCGCGCCTGGAGCACCTGCTCGCCTTGCCCGGTGCTCACGCTCACCACGCCTTTGGCGCTGACACGGCCGCGCCCATCGATCACCCGCACGCCATTTTTTTTCAACAGCCAGGCAATGCCGGACGTCAGGCGTTGCGACACGCCACGGCTGTGCGCCACCAGTTGGGCGATGTCGAACTGCACATTCTCAGCGCTGAAGCCGAACGTGTTGAGGTGCTTGAGCGTGTGCCCCACTTCAGCGCCTTTAAGCATCGCTTTGGTGGGGATACAGCCCCAGTTCAGGCAAATCCCGCCCAGGTGCTGCTGCTCCACCAGCGCCGTGGTCAGCCCCAGTTGTGCCGCGCGAATGGCCGCGACATAACCGCCGGGGCCGCCGCCAATGACGACCACATCAATTTTATCGGTCATGGTAGCTCCTAGAGCATCATCAGGCTGGGGGTCTGTACCAGGCGCTTGAGTTCCTTGAGGAACGCCGCCCCGAGCGCGCCGTCGATCACCCGGTGATCACACGACAACGTGACGGTCATTTGCGTGCGCACCGCCACTTGCCCGTTGTGCGCCACGGCCCTGGGCTCGCCGGCACCGATGGCCAGAATCGCGCCTTGGGGCGGGTTGATGATGGCGTCAAATTGGCTGACGCCGAGCATGCCCAGGTTGGACATGCTGAAACTGCCCCCCTGAAACTCTTCAGGCTTGAGCGTGCCGGCCTTGGCGCGGGTCACCAGGCTGAGCATTTCTGCCGAGATCTGCGCCAGCGATTTGCGATTGGCCTGACGCACGATCGGCGTAATCAAACCACCGGGCAGTGCGACCGCGACGCTGATGTCGGCATCGCTGAAACGCAGCACCGCCTGGCGCGCTTCATCGAACTGCACGTTAACGTCGGGCACTTTGACCAGCGCCAGCGCGCAGGCCTTGATCAGCAAATCGTTGACGGAGAGCTTGATCGCCGGGGCCGACGCATTGATCTCGCTGCGCAAAGTCAGCAGCGCTTCCAGATCCAGCTCGGCTTGCAGGCGAAAATGCGGGGCGGTGCGCTTGGACGCTTGCAACCGCGCCGCAATCGCCTTGCGCATGCCGCTCATCGGTAACACTTCAACAGCGTCCGGTTCAGGGATGGCTTGGTCCGTGGGTGCCAGCACCGGGTTTTGAGCCGCACTGACTTCCAGTACGTCGGCCTTGCACACGCGCCCACGGCTGCCCGTTACGCGACAGTCATTCAGATTGACGCCCCGCTCGGCGGCCAACCGCCGGGCCAACGGGGTCGCCAGCACTTGGCTGTCATCGGCTCGCGAACGCACCGGGCCCGCGGCCTTGAGTGCGGGGGCGAATACGGCAACCTTGCCGCCACCCTCACGTACCGCGCGCTCAATGTCCGCCACGCTGATGCGCGCTTGCGGCCCCGTGCCAGTGATGCGGCTCAGGTCAATGCCCTGTTCATTGGCCAAGCGCGCGGCATGCGGTGTGGCAAACACCGATTCAGGGCAGCTCCCCAGCAATGCCTGAGGCACCGTCCAGCCTTGAGCTGCCTGCGCGTTCGGGGCAGGCGCAGGGCCAGGCACTGTGACACTCACCTCGGGAACCACAGGTGCAACGGGGGCCGCCGTGACCAGGTCAGGCACCGGCGCAGCCGTCGCCGGAGCCCGTTGGGCCAAAAACGCATCAATGTCTGCGTCACTGACCGACGCCTCGGCCACCACGCCCAACACGCCGCCCACCGGCAGGGTTTGACCCGCAACGGCTACTTTGCGGCGCAACACGCCCTCAAAGGGTGCCTCCATCACATTGGAAATCTTGCTGGTTTCGATATCACAGATTTCCTGATGCAACGTGAAACGATCGCCTTCCTCGATCAACCAGCGATTGAGGGTGCCCTCTTCCATCGACAGGCCCCACTTGGGTACCTCGATAATCTTGATTGCACTCATGCTCAGGCCTCCATCACTTTGCGCACGGCCGCTTCAATGCGGTCGACGCTGGGGATCCAGGCCTGTTCAAGCACCGGCGAGAAAGGGACCGGCGTATGCGGCGGCGTGACCATGATGATCGGGGCCTTGAGCTGATAAAACGCTTGGGTGGCGATCAGCGCCGCCAGGTCATGGGCAAAGCCCAGGCGCGCGGCAGACTCGTCAACGATCACCACACGGCCGGTGGATTTCACCGACTCCAGAATGCCGTCTTCATCCAGTGGCGACACGGTGCGCGGGTCGACCACCTCGACCGAGATGCCTTCACCCTTGAGTTTGTCAGCCACTTGGTTGGCTTTGTGCACCATCGCCGCCAAAGCGATGATGGTGACATCGGTGCCTTCGCGGGTGTAATTGGCCACACCAAACGGGATGGTATAGGGCTCTTCGGGCACTTCGCCCTTGATGTCATAGAGGGCTTTGTGTTCACAGAACACCACCGGGTCATCATCGCGGATGGCTTGAATCAGCAAGCCTTTCACGTCGTAGGGCGTCGATGGCACCACGACTTTGAGGCCAGGGGTGGTGGCAAAAATATGGTACGGCGACTGGGAATGCTGAGCGGCTGCCGAGAAACCGGCACCGATCATACCGCGCACCACCATCGGGGCCTTGGCCTTGCCGCCGAACATGTAGCGGAACTTGGCCGCCTGGTTGTAGAGCATGTCGTGGCACACGCCGAAAAAGTCCATGAACATCAGCTCGGCCACCGGCCGCAAGCCGGTCATGGCCGCTCCCGCCGCCATGCCGATAATCGCCGACTCGGTGATGGGCGTATCTATCACCCGGGCCGAGCCAAACTCAGTCCACAGGCCCTTGGTCACGCCCAGCACACCGCCAAACGCCTCACCTTTGCTACCGACTTCGGCCGTGCCGGCCTGCCCGCCACACACGTCTTCGCCGATCAGCACCACCCGATCGTCGAGTGCCATTTCCTGAGCCAGGGCTTCTTTGACCGCTTCACGATAAGTACGAATTGCCATGGTTTAAATCCTCAGTAAGACACGTAAACGTCGGTCAGCAGGCTGTCTACTGACGGGAACTCTGCCGCCCGGGCCTTGGCCACGGCGTCATCGACCAAGGCCTGCACCTCGGCGTCGATGGCCGCCAGCTCTTGGGCAGAGATCTGACCGGCAACGTGTTGACTGAAGATTTTCAGCGGGTCGCTGTCTTGACGCAGGCGCTCAACCTCGCCGTCGGCGCGATACAGCATCGGGTCGCCTTCAAAGTGGCCGTACCAGCGGTGGGCGACAGCTTCAATCGCCGTAGGGCCTTCACCGGCGCGTGCGCGCGCCACCGCGACGGCAACGGCTTCATGCACGGCAAAAAAATCGGTCCCGTCGACCTTCACGGCCGGCATGCCAAAACCCGCCGCACGCTGGGTGATATTGCGCCCACCCACCGCATAGTCATGGCCTGTGGCTTCGCCGAAGCCATTGTTTTCAAAAATAAATATGACCGGTAATTGCAAAACCACAGCCATGTTCATGGCTTCGAAAACCAGTCCCTGGTTCGAACCGCCATCTCCGGTGAACGACACTGCGACACCGCGATTGCCCAGGGTTTTAGCGGTCAACGCGGCCCCGATCGCCAACGGCGGGGCTCCGCCGACAATGGCATTGGCTCCAAGCATGCCTTTGCTCAGATCAGCAATGTGCATGGAGCCGCCCTTGCCGCGGCACAATCCGGAATCCTTGCCAAAAATTTCCGCCATCATCCCGTGAATGTCGCAACCCTTCGCAATGCAGTGGCCATGACCCCGGTGCGTAGAGCCGATATAGTCGGTGTCTTCAAGGTGCTCGCAGACCCCGACGGCGATGGCTTCTTCACCGCAGTAAAGGTGAATAAAACCCGGTATATCACCGGAGGTATTTTCCTGGTGGAGGCGCTCTTCAAACACACGGATCTCGCGCATTTTTCGATAGGCCTTAAGCAGCGCTGGCTTGCTAAGCGACATGGGTTCGCCCTCTTGTCTTGGCTTTTTTATTGGATGTATCGCGTGCCCGAAGGCCCACGACGATGGCGTTGGCTTACGGTAAGAGCCTGAAGTCGCGGCCATAACTACCCGGATGGGGGGGCGCGATCCTATGCATGGGGGGCTACTCTTCAGCCCCTGGGACGGCGGCGCCAAGCGCTAGAGGGAGACATGACAACAATGACCCACACCCCGCGCTCCAAGCCTGCCCCTCGCCTGGGCACCTTGGGTCTTGACCACGGTTTGCCGCTGATTACAACCAAGCTGGTCCCACCGCGATCGTCGGGCACCGTGCTGGTACGCTCGCGGTTACTGGAGCACGTCAGCCTGCTGAACGCGCACGCCATGACACTCGTCTGCGGCCCGGCGGGTTTTGGCAAAACCACCCTGCTAAGCCAATGGCGCGAGTGCTTGCTGGAACAAGGTCAAAGCGTGGCCTGGCTCAGTCTCGACGAACAGGACGATACCCCCCAAACCTTTCGCCGCTATTTACTGAGCGCCCTGGGCCAGGCCAGCGGCATTGCTCTGCCCTACAACGATGCACTCATTGAGTGCATCTCGCTGGCCGATAGCCAATTTGTCCGTGAGTTGATCAACCGCCTGCAAGACCAGCCGCACCCGCTGCACCTGGTGCTGGACGATCTGCACCTGATTCACCACCCAAGCATCCTTGACGACCTTGAACAGTTGCTCCAGCACGCCCCTCAGGGTTTTCATCTGCTGGTCGGTAGCCGCAGCGTTCCCCCCTTGCCCCTGAGTCGCCTGCAGGCGCGCAATCAACTGCTGGAAATCGACACGAACGCCCTACGCTTCAATATCGAAGAGACCCAGGTCTATCTGGCCAGCACCGCCGCCGAGCGCTTCCCACCGGCCGACTTGCAGCGCGTGCACAGCCTGACGGAAGGCTGGATCACCGGTATCCAGATGGCCGCGCTGGCTCCCAGCGACCCTTTGCGCAACTTGAATCGCCTGCGCTTGGGTAACCGTCACATCGGGCGCTACTTGTACGACGTGGTCTTGGCACCGCTGTCCATACCGTTGCAGGACTTCCTGCTGAAAACGTCGATCCTCGGCCGCCTCACCCCCTCCCTGTGCAATGCCGTCGCAGGCTGCGAAGACGCGCACCACAAACTGGCCGAGATTGAGCGGCATAATCTGTTTCTGTTCTCACTGGACGACCAGGGGCATTGGTTTCGCTACCACACCCTGTTTGTCGAAACCCTTAATGAACGCCTGCTGAACAGCGATATTGACGTTATTCAATTACACCAGCGGGCCAGCAACTGGCTCGCCCACCATCAATATTGGGCTGAAGCAATACGCCACGCGGTGGCAGCGGGGCAACTCGGCAGCCGTAACGATTGTGCCCACCTGGGCGCGCAATCGCTGGCCGAAGAGGGCGATGTCGACACCCTCGTGCGCTGGTTGCAACAAGTGCCTGAAACGACCCGTACCCCCCTGGATGAACAGAGGATCGACTTGCAACTCAACCTGGCCTGGGCGCTGGGCCATCGTTTTCACTTTGCCGCTTCGCTAAGCTTGCTCGACAACCTTCACCCGGCGCTAGCCTTACAGCCGGCAGGTACCCGGCTCAACATCAAATACCAGGTCATCCGCGCCATCACCGACGCTTTCGCCGAGCATATACCGCTGAGCCTTGAGCGCGTCACCCCCTTGCTGGCGCATGTCCCCTGCGGTGACACCTGGGTCGACGGGTTGATCTGCAACATCCTCAGCTACGATCACATGACGCAAGGTCACTACGCCAAAGCACAAGCTGTTCAGCGCCATATGCCCTGCCCCACCACGCCCTCCCACAACCTGTTTGTGAACGTGTACCGCGCCTTCGTATTAGGGTTGAGCCACTTGCGCCAAGCGGACCTTCAGAACGCCGAGCAGTATTATCGCCAGGCATTGGCACCGACCGAACACCTGACCGGGCCGCACTCCAGCGGCAGTGCAACGCTGGCCGCATTACTGAGCGAGGTGCTCTACGAGCGCGGCGAATGGCAGCCCTTGCAAACGCTGCTCGCCGAAAGACTGGGGCAGATCGACGCCTTCGCGCCCTTGGACGCATTGCTCGGGGCCTATACCAGCCTGGCGCGTCGCGCCGTGCTGATGAATCAGCCAACGCAAGCCCGTCACCTGCTCGAACATGCGCAGCAATTGGCCACATTACGCCGCTGGCCACGCCTGCAGGCCTGGCTGCTGGTGGAGGAAATACGCCTTCGCCTGGCCTGTGAACAACTGCCACAGGCGCTGGAGTTGCAAACACAGCTACACGCTCTGGAAACGGACAACGCCCACCCCGAGATTTCCCGCGCACGCGCCGAGGCCCACTGCCATATTCTCTCGGCGCAACAGCACTGGCATGAAGCAGCCACTCGATGGCACAGCATGCTGCAGAACGACGAGCATCAAGGCCAATGGCTGCGCGCAGCCCGCAGCCGCGCCGCTTGGGCATGTTCGTTATGGCCATACGACCCGACAGCCGCACTGAGCGCCTTGCACGCCTTGCTGCCACTGGCCTGCCGCCAAAACCTGTGCCGCACCCTGCTGGATGCAGGCGACGCAATGCCAGCCTTGCTTGAGGCCACCCTGAAAACCGTACGCCCCGACATGGCCGATTATGTGCGCGGACTACTGGCCAACCGTGAGCAGCCCTCTGCCAAGGCCTACCTCGCCCGCAATGAACCCAGCTTGAGTGATCGCGAACACCAGATCCTGCAACTGATTGCCCAAGGCCAGGCCAACAAACAAATCGCTCGCAGCCTGGAGATCTCGGCTGAAACGGTGAAATGGCACCTCAAAAACCTGTTCAACAAACTGCGCGTCACTAGCCGCATGCAAGCGATGGCCCGCGCGCAACAACTCAACTTGTTGAACTGAACCGATTGGGCCGAGCAATGCCCAACGAAGCAGCGTCTTGTCATCGGGCTCTGGCAGGTAATCGCTGTTCAGCGCTCGGTGCCGGTTTTAGACCGAGCCTCTGTGCACAAGGCCTAGTACCTTCGATATTTGCCCCAAAACCCGCTGTCTGCTAGTGTCAGCCGGTTTTAACGCCCACCGAGAGCGTCGCTATGGCCCGCAAAAAAGCTTCCCTGGATTTCGAACAGTCCCTCGCAGACCTGCAAACGCTGGTCGAGCGTCTGGAAAATGGCGAACTGTCACTGGAAGACTCGCTAACTGCCTTTGAACAAGGCATCCGCCTGACCCGTGACTGCCAAGGCGCACTGGCGCAAGCGGAACAGAAAGTCCACATCCTGCTTGAGCGCGATGGGGAACTGGCACAAGAGCCCTTTGATGCGGAACACCTCTCATGATTGACGCTTATCAGGGCAGTAGTCAGGCGCGCGTCAATGCCTCCCTTGAGCGCTTGTTTGTCGCACCGGCACCAGAGCTGGAACGCCTCTATGAAGCGATGCGTTACAGCGTAATGAACGGTGGCAAGCGGGTACGCCCGCTACTGGCCTATGCCGCGTGTGAAGCCTTGGGCGGCGCACCGGAGCAGGCCAACGGTGCAGCGTGTGCCGTGGAACTGATTCACGCCTATTCGCTGGTGCACGACGACTTGCCCGCCATGGACGATGATGACCTGCGACGCGGCCAACCCACGACCCACAAAGCCTTCGACGAAGCCTGTGCCATACTGGCCGGGGACGGCCTGCAAAGCTTGGCATTCAGCGCCCTGCTTGACCCGCAACTCACCCCGTTAAGCGCTGATATCCGTTTGCGCATGGTGACGGGACTGGCGTTGTCCGCGGGCCCGGCAGGTATGGTTGGCGGGCAAGCGATCGACCTCGGCTCAGTGGGCATCAAGCTGGATCAAACCGCATTGGAGTTCATGCACCGCCACAAGACCGGAGCCCTGATCGAAGCCAGCGTGCAACTGGGTGCGCTCGCCAGTGGCCAGGCGTGTGACGACACTTTGCACGCGCTGAACGTTTACGCCCGGGCAATTGGCCTGGCGTTTCAGGTTCAGGACGACATCCTCGACGTGGAAAGCGATACCGCTACCCTGGGCAAACGCCAAGGCGCTGATATCGCACGCGACAAACCGACCTACCCGGCGCTGATGGGCCTGGAAGGGGCGAAAGCCTATGCACTGGAATTATGCGATCAGGCCCTTGTGGCTCTGCAATCTTTTGATACAGCAGCAGAACCCTTGCGTGCATTGGCTTTGTACATCGTGAATAGACGCCACTAAACGCGTGAAAAAACGATTATTCAGACAACTTCTAGTATGTAGGTCTGACTAACGATTACTACACTTCGTGGGCAGCTTCCGTTCCTTAAGGTAAACTGCCGCCTCTTCTTATACCTATAACGATTCGCCTGATGCCAACGACGTTTCATGAGATTCCCCGCAATCGCCCCACCACGCCCCTGCTCGATAGAGCCGGCACGCCTGTGGGCCTGCGCCGGTTAGCCGAAGCCGAACTGGAAACCCTGGCCGATGAGTTGCGCCAGCAATTGCTCTACACCGTTGGCCAGACGGGTGGGCACTTTGGCGCAGGTTTAGGGGTTATTGAACTGACCATCGCCTTGCACTACGTGTTCGACACACCGGATGACCGGCTGGTATGGGATGTGGGGCATCAAGCGTACCCCCATAAAATCCTCACCGGCCGTCGCGAGCAGATGACGACGCTGCGCCAAAAAGACGGTGTTGCAGCGTTTCCGCGTCGCTCCGAAAGTGAGTACGACACGTTTGGCGTGGGCCACTCCAGCACCTCGATCAGCGCTGCGCTGGGCATGGCCATCGCCGCCCGCCTGCAAAACAGCGAGCGCAAGGCCATCGCCGTGATCGGCGACGGTGCGCTGACGGCGGGCATGGCCTTCGAAGCGTTGAACCATGCGCCCGAAGTCGATGCCAACATGCTGGTCATCCTCAATGACAACGACATGTCGATCTCGCGCAATGTCGGCGGGCTGTCCAATTACCTGGCCAAAATTCTCTCCAGCCGCACCTACGCCAGCATGCGTGAAGGCAGCAAGAAAGTGCTGTCGCGCCTGCCCGGCGCGTGGGAAATTGCCCGGCGCACCGAAGAGTATGCCAAGGGCATGCTGGTACCCGGCACGTTGTTTGAGGAGTTGGGCTGGAACTATATCGGCCCGATTGATGGCCACGACCTGCCCACCCTGATTGCGACCTTGCGCAACATGCGCGACCTTAAAGGGCCACAGTTCCTGCACGTCGTGACCAAAAAAGGTAAAGGCTTTGCCCCGGCCGAGGCGGACCCGATTGGTTACCACGCCATCACCAAGCTCGAACCGCTGGACGCCCCCAAAGTCACTCCCCAGGTAGCGAGCGGGCCGAAATACTCGGCAGTGTTTGGCGAGTGGTTGTGCGACATGGCGGCCGCCGATCAGCGCCTGGTGGGGATTACCCCGGCCATGAAAGAAGGCTCCGACCTGATTGCCTTCAGCGAACGTTTTCCACTGCGCTATTTCGACGTGGCCATTGCCGAGCAACACGCCGTGACGTTTGCAGCCGGCATGGCCTGTGAAGGTGCCAAGCCTGTCGTCGCCATTTACTCGACGTTCCTGCAACGCGGTTACGACCAGTTGGTGCATGACGTCGCTGTACAGAACCTGGACGTACTGTTCGCCATTGACCGCGCCGGCCTGGTGGGCGAAGACGGCCCGACCCATGCGGGCAGTTTTGACCTGTCTTACCTGCGCTGCATCCCGGGCATGGTGATCATGACCCCGAGCGATGAAAACGAACTGCGCAAAATGCTCACCACCGGCCACCTGTACAACGGCCCGGCAGCCGTACGCTACCCACGCGGTACAGGCCCGAACGCCGTGATCGAAAAAGACCTCGAACCACTGGAAATCGGCAAAGGCATCGTCCGCCGCCAGGGCTCGAAAGTCGCCCTGCTGGTATTTGGCGTGCAAGTGGCCGAAGCCCTGAAAGTAGCTGAAACACTCGATGCCACCGTGGTTGACATGCGTTTCGTGAAGCCGATGGATGAAGCACTCGTACGCGAAATAGCCAACAGCCATGAGCTGCTGGTGACCGTCGAAGAGAACGCCATCATGGGCGGCGCGGGCGCAGCCGTCAGCGAGTTCCTGGCCCGTGAAAACGTGCTCAAGTCCGTGCTCCACCTGGGCTTGCCGGATGTGTATGTCGAGCACGCCAAGCCGAGCCAGATGCTGGCTGAATGCGGCCTGGATGTCGCAGGTATCGAAGCGTCGGTACGTCAACGCATGCAACTGCTGGGGCTCTGAGCTCAACCTCTGCCAGCAGAGCGGGCTTGCTCGCGGTCTTCTACCCGAAAGATCGCGAGCCTTTGAGCCGAATCAGCCGCGTATCAGCCGACCTGACGCGGTATGCGATACAGGTAAAACAACACCAGCGTCGACACGGTCAGCAGCAGTAAAGGCACACCTTCCAGCCCGACAAATACGGCAAGCGCCCCAACCCATACGGGCAGCCCGGCGGCCAGCAATGCCGTGTGTCGAACGCGGGCCAAGTGCGCCCAGGCAGCGGGCTCTTGCGGGGTATCCAGCGCTTTTTGCAGCGCAATCAAACCCTGCTTGTACGGCCCGAAAAACCGCAGCGTCGCGAACATCGACACCACGCCCGCAATAAAGAACGGCATCGTCAGGGACGGTAACAAGGGCTCGGTTTTGCCGAAAAACCCGTTGGCCAACAGCAACGGCAACAGGGTCAACACGAGTTGCTGCCACCAGCTGAAGCTCATGCGCCGACGGATCTGCCCACGGGTCACGCCGGGTCCGCCTCGCTTTGGTGCTGATTGCCCATCATGTGGCCCAGTTTGTTGGCCTTGGTCGCCAAGTACAGCTTGTTGTGCGGGTTATGCCCGGTATGCAGCGGCACGCGCTCCGCCACGTTAATGCCCATGTCGGTCAATGCTTTGACCTTGCGCGGGTTGTTGGTCATCAAACGTAACGACTTCACGCCCAAGTGTTCCAGCATCGGCAAGCAAATCGCATAGTCGCGCTGGTCGGCGGCAAAGCCCAGGCGCTCGTTGGCCTCAACCGTGTCAGCGCCGCCATCTTGCAACTCGTAGGCACGAAGTTTGTTCAACAAGCCAATACCACGGCCCTCCTGACGCAGGTACAGCAGCACCCCACGGCCTTCACGGGCGATGGCCTGCAGCGCGGCTTCCAGCTGCGAACCACAGTCACAACGCTGACTGAACAGGGCGTCGCCCGTCAGGCACTCGGAATGAACCCGGCCCAGCACGGGTGCGCCATCAGCCACGTCGCCCAAACTGAGCACAACGTGTTCACGACCCGTGGCTTGCTCAAGGAAGCCATGCAGGGTGAATTCGGCAAAGGGGGTGGGTAACTTGCAAGCGGCAACAAAAGCGACGGGCACCGTGTGCTCCTGATCTATTTGAGGACTGGATTTTAGCAACCGCGGCATTGTAACAGGACGTTCCTACAGACGCTTAGGCTGAATTGTCGGCGATAAATATCTAAAAGTTTGATGGCTTTACGGCCTCGGTCGTTGCTGCCAAACGCTGCGCTAAAAGCCGCAAAACCTTTAGGCCCAACCCCCCCCCCTTCCGGCAGCGACTAAGGGGCTACGTCAGCCGCCAAAATGTTGGTAACCGTGCACGGCCGGGGTGATGTCCTGCCCGTCCGTGTCCAGCAGGTTGACGCCCCGGCCTTCCACCACCCGGCCCACCACATGGATCGGCCAGCCATCAGCCAGCAGTGTCGGCAGTTCAAGCGCAGGCAAAGTAAACGCCAGCACATAGTCATCACCGCCACTCAACGCAGCCTGTTGCGCCCCCGCCTCGCCCAGAAACGCTTCCAGCGCCGGCGACAGCGGCACCCGGTCGAGTTCAATCACCAGACCGACGCCCGAGGCCGCAGCAATATGCCCGCAGTCCGCCAGCAGGCCATCAGAGATATCCAGCGCCGAGGTGGCCTTGCCCCGCAAGGCCTGGCCCAACGCCAACTGGGGTTGCGGCGACCAATAGTGCGCCAGCAGGGGTTCGCTGAGTAATGGCTCAGCCTGACGCTGGCCCAACACCAGCGGTAAGGCTCCCGCCGCATTGCCCAGTTCGCCACCCACACACAGCAGGTCACCCGGCTGCGCACCGCTGCGGGTCAGCGCCTTGCCCTGGGGCACACGCCCGAACACCGTCAACGTCAGGCACAACGGCCCGCGGGTGGTGTCGCCGCCGACCAAACGTAAACCACACCCCTGGGCCATCAGGTTCAACCCGCAGGCAAAGGCGTGCAACCAGTCGGCTTCAACCGTCGGCACCGTCAGGGCAAGGGTAAACGCGAGAGGCGTTGCGCCCATGGCCGCCAAGTCGCTGGCCGCCACCGCCAGCGAACGCTGACCGAGCAAAAAAGGATCGCAGGGGTCTGCAAAATGCACCCCGGCAACCAGGGTGTCAGTGGAAACGGCCAGTTGTTCCCCGAAGGGAACATCCAGCAGGGCACAATCGTCGCCGATGCCCAGCGCAACGCCCTCGCCGCCTTGCGCACAGGGCGCAGCGGCGAAGACAGTGCGGATCAGCTCAAATTCGCCCATGACGCACCGCGCTGGTTAGCGCTTGAACGCCTTGACTTCGGCTTCGCGCAAACGCGGTGCCAGCTTGTCGAGTACACCGTTGACGAACTTGTGGCCATCGGTGGAGCCAAACACTTTGGCCAGCTCGATGCCTTCGTTGATGACAACGCGGTAAGGCACGTCGACACGCTTGATCAGTTCCCACGTGGACAGACGCAGCACCGACAGTTCAACCGGGTCCAGCTCTTCGATTTCGATGTCCAGGCAAGGCTTCAGGGCACCGTCGATCTCGGTTCTGTGGGCAGGCACGCCGTGCAGGATTTCGCGGAAGTACGCCGCGTCCACGTCGGTGAAGTCGTTATCGACGCGGAACTGCGCTTCGATTTCGTTCAACGATTGCTTGGCCATGTGCCATTGGTACAGAGCCTGAGTCGCAAGCTGACGCGCTTCGCGGCGCTTGGCACTTTTGGAAGGCTTGCCAGCGTCCGCAGGTTTTGGATCGCGCGGGTTGAAACGATCGCTTTCGTCGGAAATCACTTGGCCTCCAACTGTGCCAGCAGGCTGACCATTTCGAGGGCGGACAAGGCAGCTTCAGCGCCTTTGTTGCCGGCTTTGGTGCCGGAACGCTCGATAGCTTGCTCGATCGAATCAACAGTCAGTACACCGAAGGCAACCGGCACACCGAACTGCATCGACACCTGGGACAGGCCCTTGGTGCATTCACCGGCCACGTATTCGAAGTGCGGGGTACCGCCACGAATCACAGCGCCCAAGGCGATGATGGCGGCGAACTCATTGCGCTGAGCTACTTTTTGCGCAACCAGCGGGATTTCGAACGCACCCGGTGCACGGATGATGGTGATGTCGCTTTCGTTCACACCGTGGCGAACCAGGGCATCAACGGCACCACTCACCAGGCTTTCGACGACGAAGCTGTTGAAGCGGCCGACGATCAGCGCGTAGCGGCCTTTGGGGGCGATGAAGGTACCTTCGATGGTCTTCAGGGTCATTCGGTATGTCTCGTATTAAAGAGCCAGAACGCACTTTCGTGCGTTCTTGAGGATATAGGGGCCACGAATTGGGGACTGGAAATGCCCGGTCTTTATTCGGAGGGCACGTATTCTACAACTTCCAGATCGAAACCGGATATGGCATTGAACTTCATTGGTGAACTCATCAGGCGCAATTTGCGCACACCGAGGTCACGCAGGATCTGCGAACCGGCCCCGACGATGCTGTAAGTCGTCGGTGTTTTCACCGGCGCGGCGTCTGCCGTCTCGCGGATTTGCGCCAGCAACACATCGCCGTCCAGCGGGTGCCCCAACAACAGCACCACACCACTGCCCGCCTCTGCCACCGCGGCCATGGCGGCGCGCAAGCTCCAGCGACCGGGCTGCTTGACCATCAACAGGTCGCGCAAAGGGTCCATGTTGTGCACGCGCACCAGCGTCGGCTCTTCGGCGCAGATCTTGCCCAGGGTCAGTGCCATGTGCACATCGCCTTCCACCGAATCACGATAGGTCACCAGGTTGAATTGGCCCAGTTCGCTGTCCAGTGGCTGCTCGGCAATCCGCTGAACGGTACGCTCATGGATCATCCGATAGTGGATCAAGTCGGCAATGGTGCCGATTTTAATGCCGTGCTCGGCGGCAAAGGTTTCCAGTTCCGGGCGACGGGCCATCGTACCGTCGTCGTTCATCACTTCGCAGATCACGCCACTGGGCTCAAAGCCAGCCATGCGCGCCAGGTCGCACGCGGCTTCCGTGTGACCGGCGCGAGCGAGCGTACCGCCCGCTTGCGCCATCAATGGGAAAATATGGCCCGGGCTGACGATGTCTTCGGCCTTGGCGTCTTTGGCTGCGGCGGCTTGTACCGTGCGGGCACGGTCGGCGGCCGAGATGCCGGTGGTCACGCCGGTGGCTGCTTCAATGGACACGGTGAACTTGGTGCCAAAACCGGAACCGTTGCGCGGTGCCATCAACGGCAACTTGAGCGTTTCGCAGCGCTCGCGGGTCATCGGCATGCAGATCAGCCCACGGGCAAAGCGCGCCATGAAGTTGATATGCTCGGCCTTGCAGCACTCGGCGGCCATGATCAGGTCGCCTTCGTTCTCGCGGTCTTCGTCATCCATCAGGATGACCATCTTGCCTTGGCGGATGTCTTCAACCAGTTCTTCGATGCTGTTGAGCGCCACGCGGCACCCCCTTATTTCAGGATTTGAGGTAGCCGTTGGCGGCCAGAAAACTTTCGCTGATGCCACCCGAGGTCGGCTCGGCGGCTTTTTCGCCCAGCAGCAGCCGCTCGAGGTAGCGCGCCAGCAAATCGACTTCAAGGTTGACCCGGCGACCTGGACGATAGTCGCCCATGATGGTTTCGCTCAGGGTGTGCGGAATAATCGTGAGAGAGAACTCTGCGCCATTGACCGAGTTGACCGTCAGGCTGGTGCCGTCGACGGTGATCGAACCTTTATGGGCGATGTACTTGGCCAGCTCCTTGGGCGCACGGATGCGGAATTCGATGGCCCGGGCGTTCTCTTCACGGGCAATCACTTCACCCACACCATCGACGTGGCCGCTTACCAGGTGGCCGCCCAGCCGCGTGGTCGGGGTCAGGGCTTTTTCCAGGTTGACCCGGCTGCCGCTTTTCAACTCATTGAACGCGGTGCAATCCAGCGTTTCGCGGCTGACGTCAGCCATAAAGCCGTCACCCGGCAATTCAACGGCGGTCAGGCAAACGCCATTGATTGCGATGCTGTCGCCGAGTTTGACGTCGCTCAGGTCGAGCTTGCCGGTCTCTACATAAACCCGCACATCGCCGCCCTTTGGGGTCAGTGCGCGGATGCTGCCGATGGATTCAATGATGCCGGTAAACATGGGCGTTCCCCTTGAGAACAGAACCTGCACTAAAACAGAGGCTAAGAATTATACGCTCGCGGGCGGCACAGGTATGGCGGTGACTCGCCAGTCATCGCCTACCGCGCGCATTTCAGTAATTTTGAGCAATGGCGCTTCGCGCATATGGGTCAATGGCAGCTCCAGCAACGGCCGAGCGGTAGAGCCCAGAAACTTGGCGGCAATGAAAATCTGATATTCATCCACCAGGCCTTGTTCAGCAAAGGCACCGGCAAGGCTGGGGCCAGCTTCGACCAACACTTCGTTAACGCCCCGGGCAGCCAGCGCGACCAGCAGCTTACGCAAATCAACCTGGCCGTTGGCACCGTGAATCACCAGGCACTCGGGCCCGGTGCGGTATTGCTCGGCAGGGGGAACGCAGGTCGCAACCAGCGCCGGGCCAGCCTTGAAAAAGGGCGCATCCAGCGGCACCCGCAAACGCCCATCAACCAGCACCCGCAACGGCGGACGGCTAAGCGCCAGCGCGGTCAGCTCGGGGTCCAGGCCCAGTTCCGGGCCGCGTACGGTCAGGCGAGCGCCATCGGCCAACACGGTGTCCGCACCGGTCAACACCACGCTGGCCTGGGCCCGCAGACGCTGCACAGCCGAACGGGCTGCCGGGCCCGTGATCCACTGGCTTTCACCGTTGGCCATGGCTGTACGCCCATCAAGGCTCATCGCCATTTTGACCCGCACAAACGGCAACCCGTGTTCCATACGCTTGAGGAACCCCGGGTTAAGGGCACGCGCCTGGGCTTCAAGTACGCCGCTGCACACCTCGATCCCGGCATCGGCCAAGCGCTTGAGGCCGCGCCCGGCGACTTCCGGGTTGGGGTCTTGCATGGCCGCGACCACCCGCGCCACCCCGGCCGTGATCAACCCTTCAGCACACGGCGGGGTGTGGCCGTAATGGCTGCATGGTTCGAGGGTGACGTAAGCGGTGGCACCACGCGCCTGTGCGCCTGCCGCACGCAAGGCGTGGACTTCGGCATGGGGCTCGCCGGTACGGACATGCCAGCCCTCGCCGACAACCTGCCCGTCGCGCACGATCACGCAACCGACCCGTGGGTTGGGGTGGGTGGTGTACAGCCCCTTGCGCGCCAGTTCGAGGGCGCGCGCCATGTAATGGGCGTCTAAAACGGATTGTTCAATGGACAGCGTCATTGTTTTGAAGGCTCACGGGCAAGTCGGTCGATCTCTTCACGGAACTCGTTGAGGTCCTGGAAACGTCGATAAACCGAAGCGAAACGGATGTAGGCCACTTCGTCGAGCTTTTGCAATTCGCCCATGACCAGCTCACCGACCACAAGGGACTTGACCTCGCGCTCTCCGGTGGCACGCAGCTTACTTTTGATGTGGGCCAGCGCCGCTTCAAGGCGCTCGACACTCACGGGGCGCTTTTCCAGCGCGCGCTGCATGCCGGCACGCAGTTTTTCTTCGTCGAACGGCTGACGGCTGCCGTCTTGCTTGATAAGGCGCGGTAACACCAACTCGGCTGTTTCAAAGGTAGTGAAACGCTCACCACAAGCCAGGCATTCACGCCGGCGACGCACCTGGTCGCCCTCGGCAACCAGACGCGAGTCAATGACTTTGGTGTCGTTGGCACCGCAGAAGGGACAGTGCATGGTGGCAGCCAACAAAAATGGGGACCGCCATGTTAGCGCATCCCACTGGCAAGACAAGCCATAGGCTTTACGGTATACAGTCCGCCGACTACGTTTTACATCACCTGTTACGTCCACTGACACGCCGCTGGAGCCTTCCATGTCGCTACGATCGTTTGTTTTGCCGTGCCTGGCCTGTTTGCTGGTCGCCTGCAGCAGCGGGCCGCAATCACCGGCTCAACCCCAAGTGTTAGTGCAGCCGCAAACCGATGCACCGGTCGACCTGGGCCCGTTGCCGGCCTATCAGCGTGAACTGAGCGGCGTGCTGACCGGCGCACCGGCAGGGGCCGAGGTTGAGCTGGCCATGCTGATCGTCGACGCGCGCGGGCGCCCACAAGGGCTGATGGCCAGCAGCAAGATCATCGGCAACAACCAACCGTTACCGTTCACCTTGCGCTTCAACCCCGAGGCTTTCCCGGCGGGAGCACGGGTTGAACTGCGCGGGCGCGCCAGCCAGTCGGGGCAATTGATCTTGCACCTGCCGTCTCGCATTATCGGCCAGCCCTCCACTCAGGCTCTGGGCACCCTGGCTTTCGTCAAGGCCCCATGAAAACACCTCTGGGCCTGCAACAGTCCTTGAGTGAACTTCTGGGCGATGCCCGGTTGGTGGTCACCGACTTGCCCGAGACAACGCTCAAGTTGTGGCTGATCGACGCCCACAACATGGACCGCGCCTTCACGCCCGACGAGACCCGGCGCATCCTTTACGAGCCGCCCTACTGGGCCTTTTGCTGGGCCAGCGGCCTGGCCTTGGCGCGTTACCTGGCCGCCCGGCCACGGTGGGTCCAGGGCAAGCGGGTGCTGGATTTCGGCGCAGGTTCCGGCGTGGCCGCGATCGCTGCCGCCAAGGCCGGAGCCCTCGAAGTGGTGGCCTGCGACCTCGACCCTCTGGCACTCGCGGCTTGCCGAGCCAATGCTGAACTCAATCAGGTCGAATTGGGCTATAGCCCTGACTTCTTTGCCGAAGCAGATCGCTTCGACCTGGTGCTGGTGGCGGATGTGCTGTACGACCGTGAAAACCTGCCGTTGCTGGATCAGTTCCTGAGCCGCGGCCAGCAAACACTGGTGGCAGACTCCCGAGTGCGCGATTTCAAACATCCGCGCTATCGACAACTGGGCAGCCTCAAGGCCTTGACCTTGCCGGACCTGGCCGAGCCCCACGAATTTCGCAACGTGAGCCTGTATCACGCGCAGCGCTAGCACACCGCTTTCAGGCCGCACCCGCAGCCTTTATAGTTGCCCTCACTTACCTGTTTCGAGACCCACAATGACTCAGCCAAAGCCTTCTTTCAGTTTCGACGTGACCTCAGCAGATTTTGACAAGCAGGTGGTCGAAGCGTCGTTCGAACAACCTGTTCTGGTGGATTTTTGGGCCGACTGGTGCGCACCGTGCAAAGTGATGCTGCCGATTCTTGAGCAGATCGCCGAGGACTATCAGGGCGAACTGCTGCTGGCCAAGGTCAACTGCGACGTCGAGCAGGACATTGTAGGCCGCATTGGCATTCAAACCTTGCCGACGGTTGTGTTGTTCAAAGACGGAAAAGTCGTCGACGGCTTCCAGGAGGCACAACCCGAGTCTGCGATACGGGCCATGCTTGAAAAGCATGTCGAGTTGCCAGCACCCGCCGAGGAAGACCCGATGGTGCAGGTGCAGGCCCTCTTTGCAGAGCGCCGCTTTGCCGATGCCGAAGCCCGGCTCAAAGACGTGCTGACAGAAAACAACACTAACGCCCTGGCGTTGATTCTGTACGGGCGCTGCCTGGCTGAACGCGGTGAGCTGACGGAGGCTCAAGCCGTGTTGGACGCGGTGAAGAGCGACGAGTACAAAGCCGAGCTGGCCGGAGCCAAGGCGCAACTGACCTTTTTGCGTCAGGCCGCCGACCTGCCTGACGTAGCCGACCTGAAAAGCCGCGTGGCGCAAAACCCGCAAGACGATGAAGCGGCTTACCAACTGGCGGTTCAACAACTGGCGCGCCAGCAATATGAAGGGGCGCTTGAAGGGCTGCTGAGGCTGTTTGTGCGTAACCGCAGCTATAACGAAGGCATCACCCACAAAACCCTGCTGCAAGTGTTCGACCTGCTGGGCAGCGACCACCCGCTGGTCAAAACCTACCGCCGCAAATTGTTTGCTGCGCTGTATTAAGCCTCCCTGCCTTGCTCGCGACCTCGACCGGCTGCTCCTACGGATGGCAGCGTTTGTAGGAACGAGCTTGCTCGTGATCTTTTGATCTGGCTTTTGATCTAAAAGGGCCCCCTCAAACCACGCTGGCCGAACGCGGGTTAGCCGCGACACGGCCAAAGATGGCCGATCGCGGCGTGCCCACGGAGCAAAGCCTGTGTGAGGGCATGCCGAGCCACAGCGAGGCACCGAGTGGTAGGGGCATGAGCGTTTGGTTACTTTGCGCTCCATCAAAGTAACACGGCGTAAAGCCGGAACCTTAAGTGGCCGTGACCGCAGCAATGGATAGGATTGCTGCACGACAGCGCGGCTGTCATTGAGCGTTTAAAGATCAAAAGATCGCGAGCAAGCTCGCTCCTACGCACCCTTCCCCCCCGCAAAACAAGGTTCTGTAGGAACAGCCGGTCGACGCTCGATTGCTCGTGATCTTTTGATCGTTAAAACCTCGCGCCTACAAAACCGCAGGTTTGTTTTATTCGATCCAGCTGTAAACAGGTGAGTCGGCACCGCTGACGACCTTGACCTGCGCGCAATGGCGCAAGCGCACCAGCAAGCGCTTGCCTGCGCCCGTACTGCCGGTTAACGCTTCGAGCTGCCCCAATAACTCCGGCCCGGTCATTTGCCCGGCGGCGCGCAACAGGCCTTTGGTCGTCTCCCAGAGGGCGTCGTCCTGACTCACCGGCCTGGCCGATGACGAGCTCGCTGGTGCATCAGCCACAGGCACCTGCGCGCCCAGCTTCGCCCAATCTGCTTCATCCAGCTCGACCGTCAAATCCACCGGCCATTCACCGATTGTTCCGCGAATACGTACCATCGTCCCGTTCCTCAAGTTTCATGAAGACATGCTCCCATGCGTCTTGCGTAACGCCAAGCACACGGGCAAACTCTCGCAACATTGTTATAAGATCACATAACAAAACATGTGCACTTTCTTGCTGGAGTCCCGCTATGCGCCGTTTGTTTCTTGCTTTGCCGTTTGTGCTGTTGCCACTGGCCATGGCCAATGCCGCCGACGCGCATGATCACGACCATGAACACGACAGCCTCCCCCCCCATGAACATGGCGTCGGCAGCTTGAATGTTGCGCTGGATGGTCAAACGCTGGAGCTGGACCTGGACGGCCCATCGATAAACCTCGTGGGCTTTGAGCACATAGCCACCACTGATGCGGATAAGGCCAAGGTCAACGCAGCGCGCAAGCAACTGGAAGACCCACACACCTTGTTCAGCCTGCCCAAAGCTGCTGGTTGCACCACTGAAGCACAGGAACTGGAGAGCCCATTGTTTGATCCGGCCCCCGAAGAAAGCACCGCAAAAGGCGGGCACCACCACAGCGATATCGACGTGCATTACGCCTTTACCTGCAGCAAGCCTGACGGGTTAAAGTCACTGGATCTGGCTCAATTCTTCAAAACCTTCCCAGGCACTCATAGCCTCAAGGTGCAATTGATTGGCCCAAGCGGTCAGCAATCGGTGGTGGTCACTTCAAAAGCGCCTACTGTCACGTTTTAAGCCTTGGCAGGAGCGGGCACACTCGCTCTTGTACACCTCCCCCGCTGGCTACCCGCACCTCATTACAGGCGATTTTTCCTCCCCATGACCCAAGCACTTATCGAACTCAGCGACCTGCGTTTCAGTTGGCCGGGGCAGCCCGTGTTACTGGATATCCCCGCCTTTCGCCTGGAGCCCGGTGAAACGCTGTTTCTCAAAGGGCCAAGCGGTAGTGGCAAAACCACCTTACTGGGGTTGCTCGGTGGGGTACAAATGGCGGAGGGCGGCAGCGTTCGTTTGCTGGGCCAGGAACTGGGGCAACTCGGTTCGGGGGCCCGCGATCGCTTTCGGGTCGACCACACCGGCTATATCTTTCAGCAGTTCAATTTGCTGCCATTTCTATCGGTACGCGAGAACGTTGAACTGCCCTGCCACTTTTCCACACTGCGTGCCCGCCGCGCCGCACAGCGCCACGGCAGTGTGAATAACGCCGCACGCACCCTGCTCGCGCACCTGGGCCTCAAAGACCCGGCACTGCTGGAACGGCGAGCAGACTCACTGTCCATCGGCCAACAACAACGAGTGGCTGCCGCCCGCGCGCTGATCGGCCAGCCTGAACTGGTGATCGCCGATGAGCCGACGTCGGCCCTCGACGCCGACGCACGCGAAGCCTTTATCCAGCTGCTGTTTGCCGAATGCCGCGAGGCAGGTGCCAGCCTGCTGTTTGTCAGTCACGACCAAAGCCTGGCCCCACTCTTCGACCGCAACTTGTCGCTGTCTGAACTCAATCGCGCCGCTCAATCGGCAGAGGTCTGAGATGTATTTGTTTCGTCTTGCCCTGGCCAGCCTGGCTAACCGGCGCTTCACCGCACTGCTGACAGCCTTCGCCATTGCCTTGTCGGTGTGCCTGTTGTTGGCGGTGGAACGCGTGCGCACCGAAGCCCGCGCCAGCTTTGCCAGCACCATCAGTGGCACCGACCTGATCGTGGGAGCCCGTTCAGGCTCGGTCAATTTGCTGTTGTATTCCGTGTTCCGGATTGGCAATGCCACCAACAATATTCGTTGGGACAGTTATGAGCATTTCGCCCACAACCCCAAAGTGAAATGGGCCATTCCCATGTCGCTGGGTGATTCCCATCGCGGCTATCGGGTAATGGGCACCAGCGAGGCCTACTTTGAACATTATCAGTATGGCCACCGGCAAAACCTGAAGCTGGCTGCAGGCCGCGCATTTGCTACTGACCCGTTTGAAGTCGTCCTCGGTGCCGAAGTGGCTGATGCCTTGCACTACACGCTCGGCGATAAACTGGTACTGGCCCACGGTGTGGCAGCGGTGAGCCTGGTCAAGCATGACGACAAGCCCTTTACCGTGGTCGGTATCCTCGAACGCACCGGCACCCCGGTCGACCGCACCTTACATATCAGCCTGGGCGGCATGGAAGCGATCCACATTGACTGGCATAACGGCGTTCCGGCCCGCGGTGCCGGGCGAATCAGTGCCGATCAGGCTCGTAACATGGACCTCACACCGCAGGCCATCACCGCGTTTATGGTGGGCTTGAACAGCAAAATTTCGACCTTCGCCCTGCAACGTGAGATCAACGATTTTCGTGGCGAACCCATGATGGCGATCTTGCCCGGCGTGGCGCTGCAAGAACTGTGGAGTTTGATGAGTACCGCTGAAAAGGCGCTGTTTGTGGTGTCGCTGTTCGTGGTACTGACGGGCCTGATCGGCATGCTGACGGCCATTTTGACCAGCCTTAATGAACGGCGTCGCGAGATGGCCATTCTGCGCTCAGTGGGTGCCCGGCCCTGGCACATTGCAACGCTGCTGGTGTTCGAGGCATTGGCCCTGGCACTGGCCGGAGTGATTGCCGGGGTCGCTTTGCTTTACGCAGGCATCGCCCTGGCCCAGGGGTATGTGCAATCCAACTACGGGCTCTACTTGCCCCTGGCCTGGCCAAGTGAATATGAATGGGCCCTGCTCGGCGGTATTCTGGCGGCCGCCCTGCTAATGGGCTGCGTGCCAGCCTGGCGCGCCTACCGACAATCGCTGGCCGATGGCCTGTCCATTCGTTTATGAGTGCCGTGCTATGAATACGTCTGTGTTGTCACGAGTGGTGCTGGCATTGTGGATGCTGATGTCCACGTCGCTGTGGGCGGCCGGCTCGAAAGAACTGACCTGGGCCGAGATGATTCCGCCCGACGCACCGCCTGAAGTCCCGAACATGACGCCCCTGCATGACCTCTCCCAATTGGGCAATCTGGACCCGGAAGCCGCACCCGCGGCCAAACAGGACTTGCCCGATGCCCCCGTGGTGTCCGCGCTGGACGGCCAACTTATCCGCTTGCCGGGCTATATCGTGCCGCTTGAAGTGAGCGAAGACGGCCGCACCACCGACTTTCTGCTGGTGCCGTATTTCGGTGCGTGTATTCACGTGCCGCCTCCGCCCTCTAACCAGATCGTACATGTGACCAGCAAAGAAGGCGTCAGGCTTGATGAGCTGTACCAGCCGTACTGGATAGAAGGCGCGATGCAGGTCAAGCCGAGCACCAGCGAATTGGCCGATGCAGGCTATCAAATGGAGGCGCAAAAAATCGTTGTCTACGAACTGCCCGAGTGAAGCCCGGCCGCTAAAACCAAGATAGCGCCGACAGACTGCGCACCAAATGACGAATTTTTCACAAACTCACCCTTCATTGAGCTGGGTCAACAGAAGCGCGCCAACCGCTCTTTACCATGGGTTATAACGTTTAAATATCCCAATGGAGCTCCCATGCACAAGTCTCTGCTCAGCGCCGCCGCTCTGGCGATTGCCGTCGTCACACCTCTGGCCCACGCACACACCGAAGGCGACATCATCGTGCGGGCCGGTGCTATCACGGTAAACCCTAAAGCCGACAGCTCCAGCGTCAAGGTCGACCAGGGGCCGATCGCAGGTACAGACCTGGGCGGCAAGGCAACCATGAGCAGCAACACGCAATTGGGTCTCAACTTCGCTTACATGGTGACTGACCATGTGGGTATCGAACTGCTGGCCGCTACGCCGTTTGAGCACGACGTCAAACTCAAAGGCACCAGCCTGCCCTCCGCCAACGGCAAATTGGGCAGCCTCAAACACTTGCCACCGACCTTGAGCGTTGTGTACTACCCGCTGGACAACAAGTCCGCATTCCAACCCTATGTCGGTGCTGGCATCAACTACACCTGGATCTACGACGAGCACGTTGGCAGCCGCGCCACCACTGCAGGCTTCGACAACTTCAAAGCCAAAAACTCGTGGGGCCTGGCCTGGCAGATCGGTGCTGACTACATGCTGACCGACAACATCATGATCAACGCCCAAGCGCGTTACATTGATATCGATACCCGGGCTACCGTAGAAAACAACGCCGTCGCCCCTGGCACACGCGCCAAGGTCAACGTCGACGTGGACCCATTCGTTTACATGGTGGGTTTGGGTTACAAGTTTTAATAAGCCCCATGAAAAAGGCACCTTGCGGTGCCTTTTTTTTTGCAGCAGTTAATCCCTGTCGCGAATCAGCAATGGCTTCAAATAGAACCCTGTGTGCGATTGCGGCATGTCAGCGACTTCTTCAGGTGTGCCGGTTGCAATAATTTGCCCGCCCTTGGAACCGCCCTCTGGCCCCAGGTCCACCAGCCAGTCGGCCGTCTTGATCACATCCAGGTTGTGCTCGATCACCACCACCGTGTTGCCGTGATCGCGAAGCCGATGCAGCACATCCAGTAATTGCTGGATATCCGCAAAGTGCAAACCGGTTGTAGGTTCATCAAGGATATACAACGTCTTGCCGGTATCTCGCTTGGACAGCTCGCGGGACAACTTCACCCGTTGCGCCTCACCGCCTGACAGCGTTGTGGCGGATTGCCCCAGCTTGATATACGAAAGCCCTACGTCCATCAGCGTTTGCAGCTTACGCGCCAGCGCAGGGACGGCATCAAAGAACGTGCGCGCTTCTTCGATGGTCATTTCCAGCACTTCGTGAATGCTTTTGCCCTTGTATTTGACCTCAAGGGTTTCGCGGTTGTATCGCTTGCTCTTGCACACATCGCAAGGCACATAGATGTCCGGCAGAAAGTGCATTTCCACCTTGATCAGGCCATCGCCCTGGCAGGCCTCGCAGCGCCCACCCTTCACGTTGAAAGAGAAACGCCCCGGCCCGTAGCCGCGAGAGCGGGACTCCGGCACGCCCGAGAACAGTTCGCGGATGGGGGTGAACAAACCCGTGTAGGTCGCCGGATTGGAGCGCGGGGTGCGGCCAATCGGGCTTTGATCGATATCGACCACTTTGTCCAGGTGCTCCAGCCCCTTGATGCTGTCATGGGCCGCCGCTTCGAGAGTGGTTGCACCGTTCAGGGCAGTCGCGCTGAGGGGGTAAAGCGTGTTGTTGATCAGGGTCGACTTGCCAGAACCGGACACGCCGGTTACGCACGTCAGCAGGCCAATCGGGATCTCCAGGTCAACATTGCGCAGGTTGTTGCCGCGTGCGCCCTTGAGCGACAGGGTCAGCTTTTTGTTGCGCGGCGTGCGTTTGCCAGGCACGGCAATCTTCACCCGGCCCGACAGGTATTTGCCGGTCAACGAATCCGGATGGGCCATGACTTCAGCGGGCGTGCCTTGGGCAACGATATGCCCGCCATGCACCCCGGCACCGGGGCCGATGTCCACCACATAGTCGGCCAAACGGATGGCGTCTTCGTCATGCTCGACCACGATCACGGTGTTGCCGATGTCACGCAAATGCTTGAGGGTCTCCAGCAAGCGATCATTATCGCGCTGGTGCAGGCCAATCGACGGCTCGTCGAGAATGTACAACACGCCCACCAGGCCGGCACCAATCTGGCTGGCCAGCCGAATACGCTGGGCCTCACCACCGGACAAGGTGTCAGCACTGCGGTCCAGTGACAGGTAGTCGAGCCCCACATTCACGAGAAACTGCAAGCGCTCACGAATTTCCTTAAGAATCTTTTCCGCGATTTCACCACGGCGCCCGGTCAGGCTCAGCGTGCTGAAGTACTCGGTGGCATCGCCAATCGGCAGGCTGGTCACTGCTGGCAGGGTTTTCTCGCCGATCCAGACATGGCGTGCCTCGCGGCGCAAACGTGTGCCCCGGCAGTCCGGGCAGGACTGCGTGCTGAGGAACTTGGCCAGTTCTTCGCGCACGGTCGCTGACTCGGTTTCGCGATAACGTCGCTCAAGGTTAGGCACGATGCCTTCAAAGGGGTGGGCACGCTTGACGATGTCGCCGCGATCATTCAGATAGCGGAAGTCCACATTTTGGGTGCCGCTGCCGTACAGGATGACTTTTTGCTTGTCAGCAGGCAGCTCACTGAACGGCACTTCCAGGCTGAAATCGTAATGCTTGGCCAAAGCACCCAGCATCTGGAAGTAATAGACGTTTCGCCTGTCCCAGCCGCGTATAGCACCTTCGGCCAATGTCAGTTCGCCATTAACCAGACGTTTGATGTCGAAGAACTGCTTCACCCCAAGGCCATCGCACGTTGGGCATGCACCCGCGGGGTTGTTGAAGGAAAAAAGCTTGGGCTCCAACTCGCTGATCGCATGACCGCAAATCGGGCAGGCGAAGCGCGCCGAGAAGATCATTTCTTCGCCGGGCTCATCGTCCATGGGCGCGACCAGCGCAATACCGTCTGCCAGTTTCAGCGCGGTTTCGAACGACTCGGCCAGGCGCTGCTGCAAGTCGGCCCGCACTTTAAAGCGGTCGACCACCACATCAATGGTGTGCTTCTTCTGCTTGTCGAGTTTTGGCAGCTCGTCCAGTTCGCAGAGCTTGCCATTGACCCGGGCGCGTACAAAACCTTGCGCGCGTAGCTCTTCAAACACCGAAAGGTGCTCGCCCTTGCGTTCACGAATCACGGGAGCAAGCAGCATAAGCTTGCTGCCCTCGGGTTGTGCCAGCACCAGGTCGACCATTTGGCTGACGGTTTGGGCTTCGAGGGGGATATCGTGGTCAGGGCAACGCGGGATACCTACGCGGGCATACAGCAAGCGCAGGTAATCGTAAATTTCAGTGATGGTGCCAACCGTTGACCGCGGGTTGTGCGACGTGGATTTCTGCTCGATGGAAATCGCTGGCGACAGGCCTTCGATCGTGTCGACGTCGGGCTTTTCCATCATCGACAGAAATTGACGCGCGTAGGCCGATAACGACTCGACATAGCGACGCTGACCTTCGGCATACAAGGTATCGAATGCCAATGAAGATTTGCCGGAGCCAGACAGTCCGGTGATGACGATCAGTTTGTCCCGTGGCAGGGTCAAGTCGATGTTCTTCAGGTTGTGGGTTCGTGCCCCACGTATCAGGATCTTGTCCACTGCGGCCTCGCTTGGCGGGCATAACATAAACGAATGAGTATACGGATCTGCGTGAAAACTGTGCAGGCCTTGATGGCACGATGTCTATCAGGGTCTTTATAACGTTAACGTGACAAAGCGTCGCGCATGGCTCGTGTGTGTGCTGTTACTCGATGGGACTGGTAGAATCGCCGCCGGTTCACATGAGGTTTATCCATGCACGATCCCCACAGCGAACGCATGAGTGGCAGCGAGACCCGCGCAGCAGGCGGTCTGGCCCTGGTGTTCGCCTTCCGTATGCTTGGCATGTTTATGGTATTGCCGGTTCTGGCGACCTATGGGATGGACCTCGCCGGCGCAACGCCTGCGCTGATTGGTCTGGCTATAGGGGCTTATGGCTTGACTCAAGCGGTTTTCCAGATCCCCTTCGGCGTTATTTCTGACCGCATCGGGCGGCGCCCCGTCATTTACCTAGGGTTGATTATCTTCGCGCTGGGTAGCGTACTGGCAGCGGGCTCAGACTCCATCTGGGGCGTAATCGCCGGGCGTGTCCTGCAAGGTGCAGGAGCCATTTCTGCCGCCGTGATGGCGCTGCTCTCTGACCTTACGCGCGAACAACATCGCACCAAAGCGATGGCCATGATTGGCATGACCATCGGCTTGTCATTTGCCGTGGCGATGGTTGTAGGGCCTTTGCTGACCAGCGCATTCGGCCTGTCGGGGTTGTTCCTGGCGACCGGGGTCATGGCCCTGATAGGGATTGTGATCATCATGTTTATGGTGCCGCGCTCGACGGGGACGCTACAGCACCGTGAATCTGGCGTGGCCAAGCAAGCCCTGATGCCGACATTGCGTCACCCCGACTTGCTGCGCCTGGACCTGGGCATTTTTGTGCTGCACGCCATGTTGATGTCGAGCTTCATTGCCTTGCCGTTGGCCCTGGTCGAAAAGGCCGGGCTGCCCAAAGAGCAACATTGGTGGATCTACCTGACCGCCTTGCTGATTTCTTTTTTCGCCATGATCCCGTTCATCATCTATGGCGAAAAGAAACGCAAAATGAAACGAGTTTTACTCGGAGCGGTCGGTACGTTGATGCTGACTGAGCTATTCTTTTGGCAGTTCGGTGATAGTTTGCGATCGTTGCTCATTGGCACTGTGGTGTTTTTCACGGCGTTCAATCTGCTTGAAGCGTCACTGCCTTCACTGATCAGCAAAGTGTCACCGGCCGGCGGCAAGGGGACGGCAATGGGGGTTTACTCCACGAGCCAGTTCCTCGGCGCGGCACTGGGAGGCATCCTCGGTGGCTGGATGTTTCAACAAGGGGGGCTATCACTTGTGTTTTTGGGATCCGCAGGTCTGGCTGCACTCTGGTTAGCCTTTGCTGTTACCATGCGCGAACCTCCCTATGTGACGAGCCTGCGCTTGCCGTTATCGCCCGAAGCGATCCGCGAAGCCGGCTTGGTCGAGCGCCTAAAGGCCGTTACCGGGGTTACGGATGCAGTTGTCGTGATTGAAGAAGCTGCCATCTACATCAAATTGGACACCGAATTATTGGATCGCGCGACGCTCGAGCAACTGGTCAACCCAGTGCCGACAGCGCACCCAGCCTAGGAGAACGTTATGGCCCGTGGGGTTAACAAAGTTATATTGGTCGGCACATGCGGCCAGGATCCCGAAGTTCGCTACTTGCCTAACGGTAATGCCGTGACCAACCTGAGCCTGGCAACCAGCGAACAGTGGACAGACAAGCAAACTGGCCAGAAAGTTGAAAAAACCGAATGGCACCGCGTATCGATGTTCGGCAAGGTGGCTGAAATCGCTGGCGAATACCTGCGCAAGGGTTCGCAGGTGTACATCGAAGGCAAGCTGCAAACCCGCGAATGGGAAAAAGACGGTATCAAGCGTTACACCACAGAAATCGTGGTCGACATGCAAGGCACCATGCAGTTGCTGGGTGGCCGCCCACAGGGCGACCAGCAAAACCAGGGTGGCGGTAACAACTACCAGCAATCGGCACCGCGCCCACAGGCTCAACGCCCGGCTGCGCAACAACAGCCACAACGCGAGTCGCGCCCTGCCCCTCAGCAGCAGGCACCGCAACCTGCTCCGGACTTCGACAGCTTTGATGACGATATTCCGTTCTAAAGCGCTGTGGTCTCAAGCCGTAAACACTAAAAGCGATGCCATGAAAATGGCTTCGCTTTTTTATTGCGCACAAAGCCTGTAACTCAGGGACTTTTGAACAAGCTCCACAAAAACGCCATCACCCCTCCTAACGTAGCGATCGCTGCCAGCCAACTGAAAAGTGGCAGACCCAACCACACCGGGCCAGCAGCAGCAATTTGCGGACCGAAGGCAATGACCAGCGCACTCACCAGCAACGCCAGAGACAGCCGTGTCGACGCCAGCCTCAGGGAGCGCTCCAAACGCTCCAGCCCCGGCAGGTCCATACGGACTTCCAGCACACCGTGTTTGAGGCGGCTCACCAGCAACCGCGTCAATTGCGGCAGTTCGCCCAGCAACCCGCGCCCCAATTCAAGGCCATCCAGCCCGAGACGCTTGGCGATCTTCCAGCTCAGTTGTTCTTTGAGCATTTTGGCGATAGCCGGTTTGGCTGTAGTGATAAGGTCCAACTGAGGGTCCAGACGCGTGAGTACGCCATCTGCTGTTACCAATGCTTTGAACAGCACCAGCAGATCGGCCGGTAGCAACAACTGGTATTCACGCATCAGTTCCAGAAAGTCCGTAATCATCGCACTCATGTTCAGTGCTTGAGCGCCGTGCCGCGCCATGTATTCACTCGCGGCTTGTTCGATGGCAGCCATGTTCTGTACGCCATCGCTGTTCCAGTCAATCAGCAACGTCACCAGCACATCGCGGTTGCCCTCGGTCATGGCGCGCATAAAACTCATCACTTCCAAGCGCCTGCGTTCGTCCAGGCGACCGACCATGCCGAAATCGATAAAGCCGACACGATTATCACTCATGGCCTTAAGGTTGCCTGGATGAGGATCGCCGTGGAACAACCCGTCCTCCAAGAGCATTTTGATAAAGGCCCGAGCTCCACGGCGGGCCAGCACGCTCGGGTCCAACCCCTGCTCAATTAATGCCTTGCGCTCCAGTGGCATGTAGCTGGGCAAGTACTCCTGCACCAGTAATCGCTCGCTGGAATGAGCCCAATAAATACGCGGTATGACAATGTGCGGCTGCAGCAAAAAATTGGCCGCCACGGCATCGCAATTAAGGCCTTCCTGGGTGAAGTCCAGCTCTTCCAGCATCGCCCTGGCCAATTGACGGACCATCTTGCGCGGCTGGTATTGTGCCAGTTCGCCGGTTTGCTCGATCAGTTGCGCGATGCTTTCCAACAGCTGGAGATCGGCAGTCATTTTACGGCGCAGGCCCGGGCGTTGAACCTTGACGACCACCTCATCGCCATTGAGCAGCCGCGCCCGGTACACCTGAGCCATCGAAGCCGCCGCGAGCGCAGTGGTGTCGAATTCAGCGAATACATGCTCCAACCCAGTGCCGAGATCCTCAAGAACCTGGGCTTGCAAGTGCTCCCAAGGCAAGGTCGCAGCGCTGCTGTGCAGGGTTTCCAGTTCATCGGTCCACGCGGCTGGCAAGATATCGCTACGGCTGGCAAGGATTTGTCCGAGCTTGACGAACGTGGGCCCCAATGCTTCCAGTGCCTGACGGACACGTCGCGGAGTCCCCGCTTCTTTCACCTGATTGGGCTCCCGCTCTGCCTCGCCCAACAAAGCGCCCAGCCCTAAGCGATACAACACATCCTGAGCACCGAAACTGGCGATGATGATCACAATCTGCCGCACCCGTTGATGATGCTTGAGCGCAGCCCAAGTCGATTCGAGCATGAGGAGCATTCCCGATGGGTTACCAACTGTTCGTTATGTATGACCTGTACACAGGCGGTACGTTCTCAACTCTAGCCTACTCGGCTACTGGCTCTTTCCAAGGCTATGGATTTGTTGATTCTGAGCAGCCTTTGTCTGATTAACATGTGAGAATGCTTTACAGCCATCGTGGGAAGTCTTTCTACGGATTGGCTACGCTGAACTCAAAAAGAGGCGGGCAGGGTTGACTTGCACGAATGCATATCGATCACCCCCTACGGTTTCCAGGAGGTTTACCCGGTTTTGTCTCATTTTAAATCAGTGATGTTACTACTCATTCTGGTGCTTTCAGGGAGTGGAGCGCTTCAGGCCGCGCCTACGCTGGCGTCGGTCATGAAGGCTGAAGAGTCCGATGGCAAGCCGCCGGTGCTGGTCGATGGCGGCTTACTGGGCGCGTTGGGCGCTGGTATGGATGAAGTTCAGGGGCGATTAGGCGTTAGCATCGACTTCCTGGGCATCTGGCGTTTGAGGGTGGAGCGCGCATTCGACGAAGCCGGAGTGCTGATTGAGCAGGCCTACACGCGTCCCTCTTGGGGGGCGATGGCCGACTTTTTCATATTATCGGCGATCTGGTTCAGCGTGTTTGTCGTATTGGTACTGGCGGGGAGGTGGCTGTCACGTCACCTGAAAATGAGCCGATGGGTGACCCACCGACCCCGCCTGCAGTCTCTGGTCGGCAATACCTTGCCCTACATAGTTCCCGCTCTGATCACGTTCATCCTCACGCTTTACGCCAGTCGGTTTATGCACGAATCGATCGGTCGCTCGCTGGGGTTAACGCTGGCGTATGCCAGCAGTGCCGGCGTGCTGTGCGTGGCGCTGGTGCTATCGCTGACGGCAATGTTCTATGTGGGACACAAACGACGTGCCGTTCAGATTATTCGGGCATACGCCAAACGCCCCTTGTTCATGATCGGCTTTCTTTCTGCCCTTAGCGATGCAATGAACAGTTCGACCATCATTCTGGAGGTTGGCGACAACATTGCGAGTTGCGTATCCGTATCCTCCGGGCTGATAGCTTGCGCCATTTTCGGCTACCTCACTGTGCGGCTCCGTCGCCCGATAGCGCACTTGATCAGTAACCGTGGCCTGGCACAGCGCTTGGGTCAGCCGGCACTGCAGGAGTCGTTGCGCATTTTTTCCATGCTGTGGTACTGGCCCATTCTGCTGATGCTATTGGTGTCTGCACTCAACTTGCTAAGAGTGGGAGAAGACAGTGATCGCGCGCTACGCAGCGCACTGCTGACATCAGGGTTACTGATCGCCACCGTGTTTTTGAGTACGGTTTTGCACCATTCATTTAACACCCAAGGGCAGCGTTCCAGTATCTACAAAGAGCGCTTGATGAACGTGCTGTACGCTCTGTCGCGCGTGGCCATTGCCGTAACGTTCATTGAATTGTTGGCGCAAATCTGGGGCTTTTCTCTACTGGCGTTTGCCTCTGATAGCCACACAGGCCGAGTCATCAGCGATTCGTTGGGGCATATTCTTTTGATCTTGCTGGTGACGTGGCTGACATGGGTCGTGCTTGACACTGCGATACAGCAAGCCCTTGAGCCGACAACTAACCGACGCGGAACCCACGAGCCCAATACGCGTATCAAAACTATTCTGCCGTTACTTCGCAACGCGATTAAAGTGGTTCTAGTGGTGGTATGCACCATCACCACAATGGCGAACCTGGGCGTCAATGTCGCTCCGTTCCTGGCAGGGGCCGGCGTCATCGGGCTGGCCATCGGCTTCGGCTCTCAGCAATTGGTGCAGGACGTTATTACCGGGTTGTTCATCATTATCGAGGACACTATTTCAGTCGGCGACTGGGTGGTTGTCGATTCAAGCCATGCGGGAACGGTCGAAGGGCTAACCATTCGAACCTTGCGCTTGCGTGACAGCAGAGGGTTTGTTCACTCCGTCCCGTTTGGCCAGATCAAAGCGGTGATAAACCATTCTCGCCAATTCGCCTTTGCGTATTTTTCGATCCAGTTCACCTACGATACCGATACGGACAAAGCGACGGAACTGATCTGCGAGGCGGGCCGTCAGATTAGTGATGACCCCTTGCTCAGCCTTAGTCTGCAGGGAACATTGAGCGTTTTAGGCGTCGACAGCATGACGCTGGATGGTGTAACCATTACTGCACAATTTCGCACCATGTCCGGTGCACAGAACACCGTAGGGCGCGCTTTTAATGCCCGTCTTAAGAAGCTTGTGGATAAGTCGAACGATGTTCATTTTGCTCAACATTATCCACAGGGCCTTTTAATGCCTTTGCGTGAGCCGGCCAGTTCCGTTACTGACCCGCGACACTCACCGGTACTGCTGACAGATCAACCGCTGCAACCAAGGTGATCACTGCGCGGGGTGGGCGCAGTTTCTCAGTGACGACTGGCCCATAAACCCGCAAAATACGAATGTCTTGATAATGGCCAACAGCTTTTACGGTTGGTCCCCCGATGTACACCATCGTTTTGAATAGACTGAGCCTGCACACTCTATGCGAATGCGCCTTATGTTATTGGGCGGCGGAAATGCTCTCGGGCAGGCGCTGATTCGTCTGGGTGCCGAGGAAGATGTGAATTTCCTCGCCCCTCGTCCGCCGCATGACGGTTGGGACGCCGCGAGCCTGACGCAACTGCTGGACGACACCCGCCCGGATGCGGTCATCAACCTTGCGTACTACTTCGACTGGTTCCAGGCACAAACAGTGAGCGAGGCTCGCTTGGCCAGCCAGGAACACGCCGTCGAACGCTTGGCCGAACTGTGCCAACACCACAACATCATATTGATGCAGCCCTCCAGCTATCGTGTGTTTGATGGTTCGCGGGCCACAGCCTACAGCGAAAAAGATGACCCTGTGCCACTTGGGTTACGGGGTCAGGCCTTGTGGCGCATCGAACAGTGTGTGCGAGCCATTTGCCCACAGCACGTGCTGCTGCGTTTCGGCTGGTTGCTTGATGACAGCGCTGAAGGCACGCTCGGACGTTTCCTGGCGCAAGCTGAAAAGACTGGCGAGTTGCTGATGGCCGATGACCGAAGAGGTAACCCTACGCCGGTGGATGACGCCGCCCGGGTCATCATCTCGGTACTCAAGCAACTCGATTGCGCGGCACCTTTGTGGGGGACTTACCACTACGCCGGGCATGAAGCGACAACGCCGCTCGCACTGGGGCAAGCCATCCTGACCGAAGCCCGCACATTACATCCGCTCGCGATTGAAGCGCCGACTCCTCAGGCCCATGCAGCACGCCCGGATGCGGCTGAAGAACCTCAGCATGCCGTGCTGGCCTGCAAAAAAATTCTACACACTTTCGGGATAAAGCCGCGCGCCTGGCGCACGGCGCTCCCGACCTTATTGGACAGGTTTTATCGTCATGGTTGATGCTCTCGTTTTAGTGACTGGCGGCGCAGGTTTTATTGGGTCCAATCTGGTAGATGCCTTGTTGACCAAAGGTTATGCCGTACGCGTTCTTGATGACTTATCCACTGGCAAACGTAGCAACCTGCCTCTGGATAACCCCAAGGTCGAACTGATCGAAGGCGATGTGGCAGACGCCGCACTTGTGGCCAGAGCGATGCACGGCTGCAACGCGGTGGTTCACTTGGCTGCCGTAGCCTCGGTACAGGCCTCGGTGGATGACCCCGTGCGCACTCACCAAAGCAACTTCATCGGCACGCTGAACGTCTGCGAAGCCATGCGTGAAACCGGTGTAAAACGCGTTGTCTTTGCCTCCAGCGCTGCGGTCTACGGCAATAATGGCGAAGGCGAGTCGATCGCCGAAGACACCCTCAAATCACCCTTGACCCCCTATGCATCGGACAAATTGGCCAGCGAGTACTATCTGGACTTCTATCGTCGCGAGCATGGTTTAGAACCCGTAATCTTCCGGTTTTTTAACATTTTTGGGCCCCGCCAGGACCCTTCTTCGCCCTATTCGGGCGTGATCAGCATTTTTAGCGAGCGCGCTGAAAAAGGCCTGCCGATTACGGTCTTCGGAGACGGTGAACAAACACGTGACTTCCTGTACGTAGGCGACCTGGTAAAGATTCTGGTTCAAGCTATCGAACTGAACAAGGTTGAAGCCGGCGCGGTCAACGTTGGCCTGAACCAAGCCACCAGCCTCAATCAAATGCTGAAAGCGCTTGGCGAAGTCGTTGGCCAATTGCCCCCCGTCAGCTATGGCCCTGCCCGCTCCGGCGACATACGCCACTCACGCGCCGACAACCAGCTTCTGCTGCAGCGCTTCACTCTGAGTGAACCCACGCCAATGAGCGTAGGCCTGGCCCGCTTGCTCGGGCGGTAAGCGATCATGAAAAAGCCCCTGCCATTGTGAAATGGCAGGGGCTTTTCTAGGGTGCGACGCCTGTACCGACGCGCCTGGCCAAGACGGTCAATCCGCTTGCTCAGGTTTTCAGTCACTCAAAACTGCGACTGAAGGTAGTTTTCCAGGCCTATCGACTTGATCAGACCCAGCTGCTTCTCTAGCCAGTAGGTGTGGTCTTCTTCGGTGTCAGCCAACTGAATGCGCAACATATCGCGGCTCACGTAATCTTTGTGCAGTTCGCACAAGGCGATACCTGTGCACAGTGCAGCACGTACCTTGTACTCAAGACGCAGGTCTGCGGCAAACATCTCTGGCACCGTGGTACCGACGTCCACATCATCCGGGCGCATACGCGGTGTGCCTTCCAGCATCAGAATCCGGCGCATCAACGCATCAGCGTGTTGTGCCTCTTCTTCCATTTCGTGGTTGATGCGCTCAAACAACTTGGTGAAACCCCAGTCCTCGTACATACGGGAATGGACAAAATACTGATCACGCGCAGCCAGCTCACCGGTGAGCAACGTGTTGAGGTAATCGATTACATCCGGGTGCCCTTGCATCGCCGCACATCTCCCTGCTTTAAAGACCATAGTGTGAACCAAGCCAGCGAAGACGTCACGGAACAATCGCAATAAAAACGCTAAATTCCGTAGAAAACCAGCCTAAATAACGCAAAAACCGCCCATTTGAGGGCGGTTCTGCTTCTCACTTAGACTTACTTCACGGTTACACCCAAGGCTTTGGCAACGCCTTCACCGTAGGCCGGGTCTGCTTTGAGGAAGTGCTGCAACTGACGCTGAACAACGTCCTCTGTGACCCCTTCCATCGCACCGGCGATGTTGTTGATGAGCAGGGCTTTCTGATCATCATTCATCAAGCGGAACAGAGCACCGGCGTAGCTGTAGTAGTCAGTGTCCTCACGGTGGTCGTAGCGGTCTGCTGTGCCACTGAGCGCCAATGGCGGTTCAGCATACTGCGGGGCTTGCTTGGGCGCGTCAGCGTAGCTGTTGGGTTCGTAGTTAGGCGCAGCACCCCCGTTGTTGCCATAGGCCATGGAGCCGTCGCGCTGATAGTTGTGCGCAGGTACACGCGGGGCGTTGATGGGCAGGTGCTGGTGGTTAGTCCCTACACGGTAGCGGTGTGCATCCGCATAAGCGAATACACGACCCTGCAGCATGCGATCAGGCGACAGGCCGACACCCGGAATCATATTGCTTGGGCCAAACGCAGCCTGTTCAACTTCCGCGAAGTAGTTGAGCGGATTTCGGTTGAGTTCAAGCTCACCGATTTCGATCAACGGGTACTCTTTCTGCGACCAGGTTTTGGTGACGTCAAATGGGTTATCGCGATGAGTCGCGGCCTGCGCCTCGGTCATGATCTGCATGCACACACGCCATTTTGGGTAGTCACCACGCTCAATGGCTTCGAACAGGTCGCGTTGTGCGTAATCCGGGTCAGTACCCGCCAGACGAGCAGCCTCTTCGGGCGGCAAGTTCTTGATCCCTTGCTTGGTTTTGTAGTGCCACTTGACCCAATGACGCTCACCGGCCGCATTGATCAGGCTATAGGTGTGACTGCCAAAACCGTGCATATGACGGAAACCATCGGGAATGCCGCGGTCCGAAAACAGAATGGTGACCTGGTGTAACGATTCCGGTGAGTGCGACCAGAAGTCCCACTTCATCTGTGCACTTTTGAGATTGCTTTGCGGCAAGCGCTTTTGGGTATGGATAAAGTCAGGGAACTTCAGCGGGTCACGAATGAAGAACACCGGAGTGTTGTTGCCAACGATGTCCCAGTTGCCTTCTTCGGTGTAGAACTTGAGAGCAAAACCACGCGGGTCGCGCTCGGTGTCAGCAGAGCCACGCTCACCGCCTACGGTTGAGAAGCGCAAGAAGGTTGGGGTTTGTTTGCCAACCGCCTCAAACAGCTTCGCGCTGCTGTACTGGCTGATGTCACGCGTGAGTGTGAACGTACCATGCGCAGCCGAACCTTTGGCATGCACACGACGCTCTGGAATATTTTCGCGGTTGAAGTGCGCGAGCTTTTCGATCAGGTGAAAATCGTCGAGCAGCAACGGACCACGCGGTCCAGCCGAACGAGAGTTCTGGTTATCAGCAACTGGTGCGCCGCTGGCGGTCGTAAGCGTTTTTTTCTGGCTCATGCTAATCCATCCTCAGTCAGTCTTGATGCTGCCGGCTAATCGGCTGACAAGGAGTATTGACCATGAACTTCATACGGGCAAATGCATTAAATTATCAAGATCCATAGAAAATGATAATCAGACGCGCACAAAAAACCGGGCATTAAGCCCGGTTCTTTGTAGAGACTGACGTCTTACTCAGCGGATACAGCTTCGCCGCCAACTGGACGATCAACCAACTCGACGTAGGCCATAGGCGCATTGTCGCCAGCGCGGAAACCGCACTTGAGGATGCGCAAGTAGCCACCCTCACGAGTTGCATAACGCTTGCCCAGATCGTTGAACAGCTTACCAACCATTGCTTTCGAACGAGTACGGTCGAAAGCCAGACGGCGGTTAGCTACAGAATCGATCTTGGCCAGAGTAATCAGCGGCTCAGCAACGCGACGCAACTCTTTGGCTTTCGGCAGAGTCGTTTTGATCAGCTCGTGCTCGAACAACGACACTGCCATGTTTTGAAACATAGCCTTGCGGTGCGAGCTAGTGCGGCTCAGGTGACGACCACTTTTACGATGACGCATGGTTCATTCCTTACCAAACACAACGTTCGGTGATTACGACGATCAGGCAGTCGCCTTGTCGTCCTTCTTAAGACTTGCAGGCGGCCAGTTGTCGAGGCGCAT
>NZ_JASLGE010000070.1 GCF_030150285.1 Pseudomonas sp.
CCGGCGATGGCGATAAACGCAATGTAGGAACCAATCATGTACACCTCGCCATGGGCGAAGTTGATCATTCCAATAATGCCGTAAACCATCGTATAGCCGATGGCGATCAGGGCATACGTGCTGCCAACGTTGAGGCCGTTAACCAGCATTTGGAAGAAGTGATAGATGTCAGGCATTACAAAGCTCCTAAAAACCTGAGACGCATTTCACTGGTGGAGTCATTTTCCGGCCTGGGCTGTAAGGGTTTTGACCCTCTTTGAGCGCAAGTCTTCTGCCAGCGAACCGCTGGTGACGGTTTTAAAGATTTTCAGGTGGGGAGACTTTCGGATCACGAAAGCGCGGCCCATATTCCGATACAAAGAGGGGGCATACATGTCCTTAAAACAAAACCCACCGCTCGCGCAGTGGGCTTTGTGATCAGGTCAAAAGCCAGCCCTTACTGTGGGCTTACTTCCGTTTTAGGCTTGTCGAAGTGCCACTCGTAGACCACGAACTTGAAGTTTTTCAAGTCGCCTTTTTTGTCAAAGCTCAGCTCACCCATCGGGGTTTTGAATGTGCCTTCATGGATGGCTTCGGCGACTTTTGCAGTGTCTTGAGTTTTAGCTTTTTCAATGCCTTGGGCAATGACTTCAACAGCGGTGTAGGCCGGGAACACGAACGGACCGGTAGGGTCTTTCTTTTCTGCTACGAACTTGGCAACCAGCGCCTTGTTCTCAGGCTGTTGGTCGAACGCTTGCGGCAGGGTCACCAGCAGGCCTTCCGATGCGCCCTGGGCGATTTGAGAGATGGAGTCGTTGCCCACCCCTTCTGGGCCCATGAACTTGGCGTTCAGGCCTTTTTCCTTGGCTTGGCGCAGGATCAGGCCCAGCTCCGGGTGGTAGCCGCCGTAGTAAACGAAATCGACATTGGCTTGCTTGAGTTTGGCGATGATCGCCGCGAAGTCTTTATCGCCGGCGTTCACACCTTCAAATACGGCAACTTTGGTGCCTTTGCTCTCAAGCGTCTGCTTAACGGCACTGGCGATGCCTTCGCCGTATTGCTGCTTGTCGTGCAATACAGCAACCACTTTAGGTTTCACGTGATCAGCGATGTAGTTGCCTGCAGCCGGGCCCTGGGCGCTGTCCAGACCAATGGTGCGGAAGACGTTCTTGTAACCACGAGCGGTGATTTCCGGCGCTGTGGCGGCCGGCGTAATCATGATGACGCCTTCGTCTTCGTAGATGTCAGACGGCGGCTGAGTGGAGCTTGAACACAGGTGACCGACTACAAACTTGACGCCGTCGTTAACGACCTTGTTAGCCACCGCGACGGCTTGTTTCGGGTCGCAGGCATCGTCGTATTCTTTAGCTTCAAGCATGAACTTCGTGCCGCCAACATCGACGCCGCCGTTAGCGTTGATGTCTTTGATAGCTTGCTTGGCACCAGTGAATTGCATGTCGCCATACTGTGTAACAGGCCCGGTTTTAGGACCCGCAATACCGATCTTGATGGTGTCTGCAGCAAACGAATGGCTGGCAACCCCGGCCAACACCATAGCAGCGAACAGTTTAGTAATTTGCTTAGTAGCCATCTTTATTGGTGCTCCACTCTTCTGTTGTATTTTTTATAGTCCTGGAAGCCAAGGCAGCCGGACCGGGTCTTCTGTGAACGAAATTCCCGGTCAATCCCCCTTGCAACTGTACCGGTACAGTGTAGAGCGCCGGTTCAGCGCTTGAATAGCGGTCAGCCAGGGGAAAAAACAGGAAATGTCGCTTTAACGCAAGAAAGAGACAGAATGGCGGCGGATTAACATCGTGATAGTTATCAGAATGTTGCCAGCTTGGGGTCGTGACCCCTGACCTTTCACTCTTTCTTCGTTCCTCTTCCTTGAATCGGGTTTTTCTACCGGGTGTGCAGCGCTATCATTGCGCGTTTTTTTACCCGGTGAAACCCATGAACCAAGAACCTAGCACCCTCTATGCCAAGCTGATTGGCGAGACCTCAATTATCGAATGGAAGGCCCTTGAAAAATTCTTCGCCAAGGGGGAATTGCTGTGGGTCGATCCAACACTGGACCTGATTGAAGCGGCGCAGGCCGTGAGCCAGGATGAGGCACTCACAGTGGCGGCCTGGATGGCCGCGGGAACCCTGAACAAGCTGTCTGACGCGCAGGCTCAGGACTTTTCTGGGCGTAACCCACTGCTGTGGGCAGTTGTAGTCTCGCCCTGGGTAATGATCCAGGAAAGGGCGGAAAAATAAGAAATTGCACCAAAATCGAGCGGTGGTTACACGCATTTGAATGCAGTAAGTGTGTAGCTCCGTAACTCGTTTTTTGAGTAATGGCATTTTGCCGTGAAGAAACGCCACAAGTCTTCTGGTGGCGTTTTTTATACCAGGCAAGGCCGAGCAGGTTGGAATAGGGCGGTCACTTAAGGCCCGGAGAGTTGTAGCGCAGCGTAATCCGGATTCGTCAGGGAGTGGCTGTTGAGCCGCTCCAGCAGTGCATGCAATTCGGCAAAAGGCACCGCCCGACTGAGCAAAAAACCCTGGATAAAGTCGCAGCCGTGGAGCTTTAGGCATTCGAATTGCTGGAGGTTTTCCACCCCTTCTGTGACCACTTGCAGGTGCAGGGTATGGGCCATCACGATAATAGCCTGGACAATTTCCATGTCTTGAGCGCTGGTTGGAATGTCGTAGATAAAGGAACGGTCGATTTTCAAGGTGTTGAGTGGCAGGCGTTTCAGGTAGGCCAGAGAGGAGTAGCCGGTACCGAAATCGTCAATGGACAACGAGACGCCCAGTGCCCGGATCTGACGCAACAAGTTAGAGGTGTTGTTGATGTTGCTCATGAGCGCGTTTTCTGTGACTTCGAGCTCCAGCCTGTGAGGCGCAATGCCGGATGAGCGCAAGATGCCGGCTATTTCGTCGGCAAGGGCCGGCCTTACCAGGTTAAGGGCTGAGCAATTAACCGTAAGCCCCAAGTGTTGGCGGCCCAGACGGGAAAGGGCTGCCAAGTCATGGCAGGCTTTGCGCAGCACCCACAGGTCCAGTTCGGCAATCAGGCCATTCGCTTCGGCAATGCCTATAAAGCGCTCGGGGCCCAATAAGCCGTGTTCGGGGTGTTGCCAGCGCACCAAGGCTTCCAGTTTGGCGACACAGCCTTTCTTCAGGTCGTAGATGGGCTGGTAAAACACCATAAGACCGTTGTCATCATTGAGTGCGTTACGCAGCTCTTCTTCTATCTGCAGGTCCAGAGACGCGCGTGCTTTAAGGTTGGAACTGAAGAAGTTCAGGGTGTTACGACCGTTGTCTTTGGACTGGTAGAGCGCCAGATCTGCGTGCTTGAGCAGCTCGGAACTGGTGGTGCCGTCATCGGGAAAGACGCTGATGCCGATGCTGGTGGTCATCACCATTCGGCGGCCTGCCAATGCGATAGGGTCTTTCATTTTGAGCATGATGCGCTGTGCCATGTGTTGCGCTTCATCGCGGTGGTTGATGTTGATCAAGATGCAGAACTCATCACCACCAAAGCGCGCTACCAGATCGTCATGGGTGCGAACGGCGCTTTTGATGTGGGTGGCGATGGTTTTAAGCAGATCATCCCCGGCATCGTGGCCCAGGCTGTCGTTAATGCGTTTGAAATGATCGATATCAAGGAAGATGACCGCAAGTTTGCTGTTTTTTGCCGCGCACTCTGTGAGCTTTTCAGCAAAAATCTGATTGAAGCCTCTGCGATTGATCAAATTGGTCAGCGGGTCGTAATGGGCGACTTGTTGCAAGGACATCCGCGCCTGATCCAACTGCCTGAGCAGTGCGTTGACACGGCGCAGGTCCTGCTCTTTATTTTGCAACTTCTTGTCGACAAGGGCTGCGCTGATGCTACTGCCAATGAGTAAAAGTGCGATCAAAGCGACCATCAAGGCCAATTGCCAGTGATTATTCTCAATGCCGAGGTGCCCAGCGCTTTCTGCCGGTGAATAGCTGTGCTGCGCCCACATACCGACAAAATGCACGCTGATAATGGCAATCCCGGCGACGATGCTGATGGCGTACTTGAAAAACTGATGGAGGATGCCGCTGCTGGTGTGCAGGGAAATGCCGAGCAAGAGCGCGCAGTAGCTGCTGCCAACGGCAAGCACCAGTGAGAGTGCAATCAGTGACGGGTTGTAGTGTGCCAGGTTGTGGGACTGCATGGCTGACATGCCGACATAGTGCATGCAGCAAATACCGAGCCCTAAAACGAGTGCTGCCAGCTTTGGGTGAGCCTGAGACATCGACGGGCGATTGAGCAGGGCCATGGCAATGAGGGCGGCGGCCCACATGATCAGTAACGAAACGATAGTGATGATAAGGTCGTAACGGATCTGGAAGGGGGTTTCAAATGCCAACATGCTGATGAAGTGCATGGCCCAGATGCCACCTGCCAGGCAACTGGCCGCCAGCCATCGCCAGATAGCCTTGGCAGTCGGCTTTTCGGCATTGGCTGCGCGCTCGATCATGTGCAAGGTGGCCAAGCTGGAGCCGCAGGCCACCAAAAAAGCGAGGAGTACCAAGTACGGGTTGTGGCTGCTACTCAACAGCAGGTGCCCGTCCTCAAGATGAGTTCCTGGGAGATGTAGTCTTTGCCATTCCATAGCGTGCCTCGACACCAAGACGAAGTTTGCCAAGTGTCGCAGCCTGGCTTGATACCCAGTGTAGAGGCTGAGAGCCATTTGTGTAGTAAATGATGGCTAAATGATACCTATCATTTTGTCATTAGTCCGATGTGCGTTATCGCGAGGTCTGCTGACGGAGCAATGGAGGGGGGAAGTGGCAGCAGATGCCCCCATTCCCGTTGCGGGAATGGGGTGTTTGTTAAGGTCAATGAATTAACCGGCAACCAGTACGCGAATGGCTTCAAGGCGCAAGGCTGCTTTTTCCAGCATTGCCAGGCTCTGCTCACGTTGCTTGCGCAGCGCGACCAGCTCGCTGTCCCGAACGCTCGGGTTGACAGCTTGCAGGGCTGTCAGGCGCGCCAGCTCTTCTTCGGTGTCGGCAGCCAGCCTGCGCTGGGCATCGGCCACGCGTTCGGCGTGACGCGGGGTGATTTTAGCTTCGCCCGCATTGATTTTCGGTGTCAGGCTGTCGCGCTGTGCCTGAATAAACTTGTTGGCGCTGGCGCGAGGCACGCTTTCCAGTTGTTCATTCAGGGTTTCGAAGGACACCCGTGACGACAGGTCGTTGCCGTTGGCGTCGAGCAGGCAGCGCAGTGCCGCTGGCGGCAGGTAGCGGCCCAGCTGCAAGGAGCGGGGCGCAACGACTTCGCTGACGTAAATCAGTTCCAGCAACACCGTGCCCGGCTTCAGTGCCTTGTTTTTGATCAGGGCAACGGCGGTGTTACCCATAGAACCCGATAGCACCAGGTCCATGCCACCTTGCACCATCGGGTGTTCCCAGGTGATGAACTGCATGTCTTCGCGGGACAGGGCCTGGTTGCGATCGTAGGTGATGGTCACGCCTTCGTCGTCGCCCAGCGGGAAACTGGCGTCGAGCATTTTTTCGCTCGGCCGCAGGATCAGGGCATTTTCCGAATGGTCTTCGCTGTCGATGCCAAAGGCGTTGAACAGCGTTTCCATATAGATCGGCAAGGTGAACTGATCGTCCTGCTCCAGAATCGCTTCAACCAGCGCTTCGCCTTCGCCAGAGCCACCGGAGTTCAACTCCAGCAAGCGGTCACGGCCGGTGTGCAGTTCTTGTTCGAGGCGTTCGCGCTCGGCTCGGGCTTCGTCGATCAGGGTTTGCCACTCTTCATCGTCGCCGGCCTCCAACAGCGGCAGCAGACGGGGGCCGAAGGTGTGCTGCAGTGCATTACCGGTCGGGCAGGTATTGAGGAACGCATTCAGCGCTTCGTGGTACCACTGGAACAGGCGCTGTTGCGGGCTGGTCTCCAGGTAAGGCACGTGCAGTTCGATAATATGTTTCTGGCCAATCCGGTCCAGACGGCCGATACGCTGCTCCAGCAGGTCCGGGTGGGACGGCAGGTCGAACAGCACCAGGTGATGGGCGAACTGGAAGTTGCGGCCTTCACTGCCAATTTCCGAACAGATCAGCACTTGTGCGCCGAACTCTTCATCCGCGAAGTAGGCGGCGGCGCGATCGCGCTCAAGAATATTCATGCCTTCATGGAACACGGTGGCCGGAATACCGGAACGCACGCGCAAAGCGTCTTCCAGGTCCATGGCCGTTTCGGCATGGGCGCAGATCACCAGTACCTTGGTGCGTTTGAGCATCTTGAGTGTGTCAATCAGCCACTCAACACGCGGGTCGAAGTTCCACCAGCGTTGCTCGTCGCTGGCCTCCGGTTGGGACTGGAAGCTGACTTCAGGGTGCAACTCGGCGTGTTCACCCAGAGGCAGTTCAAGGTATTCGTCCGGGCACGGCAGCGGGTAGGCATGCAGTTTTCGCTCGGGGAAGCCCTGAATAGCGGCGCGGGTGTTACGGAACAGAACGCGGCCGGTGCCGTGGCGGTCAAGCAGTTCGCGCACCAGACGGGCGCTGGCCTCGGCATCGCCCTCGTTGACGGCCGCGAGCAAGGCGTCACCTTCAGCGCCCAGGAAGCCATGAATCGTTGTCTGGGCTTCAGGCGACAGGCGGCCTTTGTCCAGCAATTCTTGAACGGCCTGGGCTACCGGGCGGTAGTTTTCGCTTTCAGCACGGAAAGCCGCCAGGTCGTGGAAGCGGTTAGGGTCCAGCAGGCGTAAACGTGCGAAGTGACTGTCTTGCCCCAGTTGCTCCGGGGTGGCGGTCAGCAGCAGAACGCCGGGGATGACACCGGCCAATTGTTCTACAAGGCCGTATTCAGGGCTGACGTTGTCTTCGTGCCACACCAGGTGATGGGCTTCGTCGACGACCAGCAAGTCCCAATCGGCATCAAACAGTGCGGCCTGGGCTTTGGGGTCATCGACCAGCCATTCCAGGGCAACCAGTGCCAGTTGACTGTCTTCAAAAGGATTGCCTGCATCGCTTTCGATGAAACGTTCTTCGTCAAACAGCGCAACTTCCAGGTTGAACCGACGGCGCATTTCCACCAGCCACTGGTGCTGGAGGTTCTCTGGCACGACGATCAGCACGCGGCTGGCGCGGCCACTGAGCAGTTGACGGTGGATCACCAGGCCCGCTTCGATGGTTTTACCCAGGCCCACTTCGTCTGCCAGCAATACCCGTGGGGCGATGCGGTCCGCTACTTCGCGGGCAATGTGCAATTGGTGTGCAATCGGTTGCGCGCGAACCCCACCCAGGCCCCAGAGCGGCGATTGCAACTGACGGCTGGTGTGTTCGAGGGTGTGATAACGCAGCGAGAACCAGGAGAGCGGGTCGATTTGCCCGGCAAACAGGCGATCACTGGCCAGGCGGAACTGGATGAAGTTCGACAGTTGGGTTTCGGGCAGGGTAACGGCTTCGTTGTGCTCGTTGAGCCCGTGATAGACCATCAGGCCATCGGCGTCCTCGACTTCACGCACGGTCATCTTCCAGCCTTCGAAATGGATGATCGAGTCACCCGGTGAGAACCGTACCCGTGTGAGCGGTGCGTTGCGCAGCGAATATTGGCGGGTCTCGCCAGTGGCCGGATAGAGCACGGTCAGCAAGCGACCGTCCTGTGCCAGAACGGTGCCTAACCCTAGCTCAGCTTCGCTGTCACTAATCCAGCGTTGCCCCGGTTGATACTGCTGCGCCATGCTGCCTGACTCCCGCTTTGAAAAAGCCGAGTATATTAACGGAACAAGGGCCTCAGTCCAAAGGCTCTCATGAAAAAGCTGCTCGGGCGTTCAAGCGCCGGAACGATTTACGATGAGCGGCTTCACGTTGGTCGGCTGACAACCGATAACCTGGTTTACAGGAGAACGATACGTATGCTGCCGCCTATCTTGCCGCTCAGCGTTGTACCCGTGACGTCCCAACAAGATCCTGCACGCCCTCGTCCCGATATCCCGCCCGTAGTGCCAGCACAGGCCAGTTCCGGGGACAGTGCGATCAACCTGGCCCATCACGAGCGTGATGAAGCGGCATTGCTATTGCGTGAAGAGCAGCAGCGCCAGCAACAGCAGCGTCGTGATGAAGCGGCTGAGGACGGCCAGTCGGGCGGCCCGGCCAGCGATGGTACCGAGCCTGCAGCCCCGTCGGTTGACGGCATGCAGCGTCAGGGGCTGTGGGTTGATATCAAGGTCTGACCCTTTTTTCTGGCCTCGCGTGCCAGTGCGTCGCATTATTGGCCGAGAGCCTGCGGCCAACGCCGTGCGGTACCTCGACTAGAACTCACAGACAGTGGCCCGATGCGATATGAGCGAAGACAACAAACTGATCGATCTGAACGCTGAACGCATAAAGCGTGTACATGACCTCAAAGAAAAACGTCTGAATGAAGTGCGGGCCGCCTTCGAGCAAGCCCTGCCTTTTGCCAAAGCGGGTAAAAAACCCAAGAAGAAGCCTAAAAAGCGCTGACCAACAGCGTTTCTCATGATCTGAGTCAACAATGCCTTCCGGGCCCGGCCGGGGTGAGGGGCAACATTGATCCCGGTCAAGTTCTCGCTGTGCGTGTCTGGTTAATCTAGCTTCAACACACACAGACACGCACAGGAGGCCGTCATGTTTCTCGATAATGTGGTTATCGCTGGAGTCGTTACCGTCGGCCTTATGGTTTTGTTTTTTGCGGGTCTGGGCATTTTTATCTGGAAAGACTCACAAAAGCGTAAAGAGCGCTGAGTCTTTCGCACGCAGAGCACGCAAGGCATTTTGGGCGACTTCGGTCGCCTATTTTTTTGTGCCCTTTTTAAGGTGTACAGGGTTGGCATGATCGCGGCGCATAAAAAAAGGTACGCCCTGTGAGGGGCGTACCTTTTTTGTGCCGCGTGTGTTATCAGCCGAGCGCTGTGGAGGCGAGCCAGAACAGTGCGGCAGACAAGGCAACAGTAGCGGGTAGCGTCAATACCCAAGCCATCAGGATGGTCTTGATCGTACCGCCTTGCAGGCCGCTTTTGTTGGCGACCATCGTCCCTGCCACACCCGACGACAGAATGTGCGTCGTGGACACGGGCAGGGCGTAGATGTTGGCCAAGCCAATGGCGACCGTTGTGGTGATCTGCGCCGACATACCCTGGGCATAGGTCATGCCTTGCTTGCCGATCTTTTCACCGATGGTTTTAACCACGCGTCTCCAGCCCACCATAGTGCCCAGGCCCAGTGCCAGAGCGACCGCCAGAATCACCCAGAACGGAGCGTATTCAGTGGTGGCTGTCAGGTCTTTACGCAGCTTCTCGAGGTCCGCCTTCTCGCGAGTCTCCAGTAGGGGCAGCTTGCTGACTTTCTTCGCGGTATCGTCCAGGCACAGCAGGTAGCGACGGATCTCGATACGCTTTTCCGCGGACAGCGAGTGGTAGTCCGATACGCCTTTCAGCGAGTCCAGCAAGGCCGTGATGGTTGGCTCGGTTTGCTGGGGGTTACAGCTGAACTGTTCTGGCAGGTCGCCCTTGGCGCTTTTGCCCAGCGCCAGGAAATCGCTCAAGGTGTCGTGATTGCGCTGATAGAACTGGCTCAGGTGCAGGGTGGCGTCGCGAGTCCGCTCAATCTGGTAAGTGGTGCTGTTGAGGTCCAGCACGAAAACACTCGGCACGATACCGATCAGAACCAGCATGATCAGGCCGATACCTTTCTGGCCATCGTTGGAGCCGTGAACAAAACTCACGGTCATGGCAGAAATCACCAGCACCAGGCGGTTCCAGAATGGCGGGTGCTTTTTGTCGTCCAGTTTGCGGCGCTGCTCCGGGGTTTTGTGCATCTTGGAGTCAGGGCGCCACCACTTGAGGCCAATCAACACCAGAGCCGCTAGCAGAAAACCGGCGAGGGGCGAGAACACCAGTGAGGCACCAATATCGATAGCCTTCTGCCAGTTCACACCTTCACTCACGGGAATGCCGGTAATCAGGGCGTTGGCCAGACCGACACCGAGGATCGAGCCGATCAGGGTGTGGGAGCTGGATGCCGGAATACCGAAGTACCAGGTGCCCAGGTTCCAGGTAATGGCTGCAGCGAGCAGCGAAAACACCATTGCCAGGCCGTGACCGGTGTTCACATTGACCAGCAGCTCTACGGGCAGCAGGTGGACGATGGCATATGCCACACCGACCCCGCCGAGCAGGACGCCGAGAAAATTGAACACACCGGAAAAAAACACCGCCAGGTGAGGCGGCATGGCTTTGGTGTAGATGACAGTCGCTACCGCGTTTGCGGTGTCATGAAAGCCGTTAATGAACTCAAAGGCGAGAACAAAGGCTAGGGCGAAGAAGAGGCTGATAAGAACCCAGGCGTCCAATCCGCTTAATAGATCGATCATGAAGGTTTTCTGACACGGTCATAAAGGGGGCGGAATTATGCCAGAAAACCCCGGTAATCGATGCATTAGCTGCCTGTTGGTAACATCTAAAAATGAAAAACTTTGTAAGACACATTCATTTGCCAATGCCTGGACTACCCTGCAAGCCGCTGATATCAAAGGCTTTAAGCGTTCAGGAAGGATCTTGTTGGCGCGCGCAAAGGTCTGAAATGAGCGTGTGAAATTTCTCAAATCGGAAGCTTTGCCGGGGTGTATGGCCACACCGTTTCACAAAACGGCTGCTCTGGCCCGTGTACAGGGGGTGCCAGAGGCGGAGTGCCAGATCAACGCCGCAGGAAGAAGTTAGTCACCCTTACGCTCTTTTTCAATTTTCTGTATTTCATCCGTGAAGGCTTGATCGAGCAGGCTTGCCCGTTTGCGCCAAGGCTTGCGCTCGGGCTCGGGCTGGGCGGCATAGGTCGTCACTTCACCACCGTAAACATCCTTGTAACGTTGTTCCTGACGCTCAAGTTCTGCGCGCAGTTCGTCTTTCGTCACAGTGTTACCTAAATAGAGTGGAAATAAAAATCGATGAACCTTCGTGGGGCAATGAAGAACCAACTGACGGTTGCGGGTGCACTCGTATTACTCATACACACCGTCAAGATTAAACCAATCGCTCCGCGCGCGGCCCGATCATCAACTAATGGATGACTGTGCCGCGGTGAGTGTTCACCCCAATGAAAAATAACATACCGTGCACTTAACGTTTCAGGGCATATTCACGGATTGGATTCACGCGTGAAATTGGATCCAATGGGTGGATATGTTCGATCCGGTACATTCAATTACGTGCAGGCCCTCCAGGGTCTGAGTAATGGCTCTACTATCGCTGAATAAGTTCGGTTGCGTCAACTTCCAAGTGGCTATCAGTGGAGGTGCACTCGTGACTAAACGAGTTGCGCAGTGCGCATTATTAGTGGCTCCGGCTATTAGTTATCCTGATGAATTATTCAATGTGTTGAGCGGGTTTAAAATCGTTCAATCATAAACAGTGTTTTTCTTTCAGCGCTACTGCGGCGTGTGCAGATGACTTGCCCCTTTCGTTGTTTAAATAATGGTTGGCTCAATCATGGTCAGCAGTTTCTTCTTTGCGCGGATTGATCATTATCTTGTCCCTGTAGGGAAATGGCGGAACCTTTCGTATGACAGCGGCCGGGTGTGTTAATACCGTTATATTGCGATTATCGGTCATTGGTTCGATAATCGCCCATTACCGCTGGCGCACAGGGCCTGTCCGGCGGGTTTGGTCTGCAATAATAAATAAGTAAATCAGCAGGGGGCAGGGAATGAGTGAGCAATTGCGTAATGTGGCTGCCTGTATTGCGCCGCCGATTGTGGCATCGCCCGCCAAGCGCATTCAGGCGTTTGCAGGCGACCCCGATTTTATGGCTTCACTGGCCCGAGGCTTGGCCGTGGTGCAGGCGTTTCAGGAGCGCAAGCGGCACCTGACCATTGCTCAAATCAGCCATAGGACTGAAATTCCCCGCGCGGCGGTGCGCCGTTGCCTCTATACCTTGATCAAGTTGGGGTATGCCACCACCGATGGGCGCACCTATTCACTGTTGCCCAAAGTGTTGACTCTGGGCCACGCCTATTTGTCTTCGACACCTTTGGCCGTATCGGCGCAGCCCTACCTGGATCGCATGAGCGAGCAGTTGCATGAAGCCTGCAATATGGCGACGCTCGAAGGCGACGACATTTTGTACATCGCTCGTTCAGCGACCACTCAGCGTTTGATCTCTGTGGATCTCTCCGTGGGTGGGCGTTTGCCGGCCTATTGCACCTCCATGGGGCGCATCCTGCTGGCGGCGCTGGACAACGTGACGCTGGACGAATACTTGTCTCATGGCGATTTTCAGGCCAAGACCAGCCGAACGCTGCACACCCCCGAGGCCTTGTTGGAATGCCTCAAACAAGTGCGCACTCAGGGCTGGTGTGTAGTGGATCAGGAGTTGGAGCAAGGTTTGCGCTCGATTGCCGTGCCGGTCTATGACGCCTCGGGGCAAGTACTGGCGGCCCTGAATGTCAGCACCCATGCGGGCCGTGTTACCCGCACAGAACTGGAACAGCGCTTTCTGCCGATCATGCTCAATTCCAGTCGCGAACTGAGTGCTCAGTTGTTTACTTGATTCGTTCTGCTTCGGCTATTACACAGCTAGCTAACTATGTGTTCGTTAATCGAACACATAGTCGATTATCGGATTGTTTGACCGGGTACGGCGGCTTAACCTGCTGATTATCCGGTGCCCTCTGGCGCACCTCCAACGCTCAGTGGCCTACAACAATCGGGAGCTACCCCAGATGGCAGATATCATCTCGCTGCACGACGCCGTGAAACAGTTTGTGAACGACGGCGACACCCTTGCCCTCGAAGGTTTTACACATCTCATTCCGACCGCAGCCGGTCATGAAATCATTCGTCAAGGCAAGAAAGACCTGACTCTGGTGCGTATGACACCTGACTTGATCTACGACCAGTTGATCGGAGCCGGGTGTGCCCGCAAGTTGATTTTCTCTTGGGGCGGTAATCCAGGTGTCGGCTCGTTGCACCGTCTGCGCGATGCTGTCGAAAAACAGTGGCCGCAGCCGCTGGAGATCGAAGAACACAGTCACGCTGACCTGGCCAATGCTTATGTGGCAGGGGCTTCGGGCTTGCCCTTTGCGGTACTGCGCGCTTATGCAGGCTCTGACCTGCCCAAGGTCAACCCGCTGATCAAAACCGTGACGTGCCCGTTCACTGGCGAAGTACTGGCCGCTGTGCCTTCAGTACGCCCGGATGTCACCGTGATTCATGCCCAAAAAGCAGACCGCAAAGGCAACGTGTTGCTGTGGGGCATTCTGGGCGTGCAAAAAGAAGCCGCACTGGCGGCCAAGCGGTGCATTGTGACGGTTGAAGAGATTGTCGACGATTTGCAGGCTCCGATGAATGCGTGCGTGCTGCCTACCTGGGCGTTGAGCGCCGTTTGCCATGTGCCGGGCGGGGCGCACCCTTCCTACGCTCATGGTTACACCGAGCGTGATAACCGCTTCTATCAAGCGTGGGATCCGATTGCCCGCGATCGTGAGACGTTTACTGCCTGGATTAACGAATACATCCGTGGCACTGCGAATTTCAGTGAGTTCCAGGCCAAGCTGGCCCGCGCTTCGGAGGCAAAATAATGACTTACTCCACCAACGAAATGATGACCGTCGCCGCTGCCCGCCGCCTGAAAAACGGTTCAGTGTGCTTTGTTGGCATTGGCCTGCCTTCCAAGGCCGCCAACCTGGCGCGCCTGACTTCGTCCCCGGACGTCGTATTGATCTACGAGTCCGGGCCGATCGGCGCAAAGCCCAACGTGCTGCCGCTGTCCATCGGTGATGGCGAGCTGGCCGAAACCGCTGATACTGTGGTCTCGACCAGCGAAATCTTTCGTTACTGGCTGCAAGGTGGTCGCGTGGATGTTGGCTTTTTGGGGGCCGCGCAGGTTGACCGCTTCGGTAACATCAACACCACCGTTGTGGGGGATTACCACCACCCTAAAGTTCGCTTGCCGGGAGCTGGTGGTGCGCCGGAGATTGCCGGTTCAGCGAAAAGTGTGCTGATTATTCTCAAGCAGTCAGCCCGTTCGTTTGTCGACAAACTGGATTTCATTACGTCAGTCGGCCATGGCGAGGGCGGCGATTCACGCCAACGCCTGGGCCTGCCGGGTGCTGGGCCGGTGGGCATCATTACGGACTTGTGCATCATGGAACCGGAGGCGCAAACCAACGAATTTGTCGTCACGGCACTGCACCCGGGCGTTACCCGTGAGCAAGTGGTCGCAGCCACGGGCTGGGCCGTGCGTTTTGCCGATCACGTAGAGCACACTGCGGCACCGACTGAGGTAGAGCTTGAAGCGCTGCGCGATCTGGAAGCGCGTACCGCAGTGGCCCACGGCCAAGCACCGGGAGAAGCGTGATGCGCGACGTTTATATCTGTGACGCGATCCGTACCCCGATCGGGCGCTTTGGCGGTGGCCTGGCCGCCGTTCGCGCTGACGACCTGGCCGCGACCCCAATCAAGGCCTTGATGACGCGTAACCCGAGCGTGAAATGGGACGAGGTGGACGAAGTGTTTTTCGGCTGTGCCAACCAGGCCGGTGAAGACAATCGCAACGTCGCCCGCATGGCGGCATTGCTCGCCGGTCTGCCAGACACCGTTCCTGGCGTGACCTTGAACCGCCTGTGCGCTTCGGGCATGGACGCGATCGGCACCGCATTCCGCGCCATTGCTAGCGGCGAGATGGAGCTGGCGATTGCCGGGGGTGTCGAATCGATGTCCCGTGCCCCCTTTGTGATGGGCAAGGCCGATGCTGCGTTTTCACGCACGATGAAGCTGGAAGACACCACCATCGGCTGGCGCTTTATCAACCCGCTGATGAAAGCCCAGTACGGTGTGGACGCTATGCCGCAGACCGCCGATAACGTGGCCGATGACTACGGTATTTCCCGTGCCGATCAGGACGCCTTTGCCCTGCGTAGCCAGCAGCGAACGGCGGCGGCGCAAGCGGCCGGCTACTTTGCTGAGGAAATCGTGCCAGTGCGTATCACCCATAAAAAGGGTGAAACCGTGGTTGAGCAGGACGAGCACCCCCGTGCCGACACCACCCTTGAAACCCTGAGCCGGCTAAAGCCCGTCAACGGGCCGGATAAAACCGTGACCGCTGGCAATGCCTCGGGGGTCAATGATGGTGCGGCGGCGCTGATTCTCGCCTCGGCCGACGCGGTGAAACGCCACGGCCTGACCCCCCGCGCCCGCGTGCTGGGAATGGCCAGCGCCGGCGTTGCGCCCCGAGTGATGGGTATTGGCCCGGTGCCGGCTGTGCGCAAATTGGTGGAGCGCCTGGGCCTGGTGGTCACAGATTTTGACGTGATCGAACTGAACGAAGCATTCGCCAGCCAGGGCCTGGCGGTGCTGCGCGAGTTGGGCCTGGCCGACGATGCGCCGCAGGTCAATCCCAACGGCGGAGCTATTGCCTTGGGACACCCGCTGGGCATGAGCGGCGCACGGATCGTCATGACTGCGTTACATCAGCTGGAAAAAACCGGCGGTAAAAAAGGTCTGGCCACGATGTGCGTCGGCGTAGGGCAAGGCCTTGCCCTGGCTATCGAGCGCGTCTGATCGCGCTACGCTTTACGTGTTCGCCAAAAGCCGGGCGACTGACCTTCAGTCGTTCGGCTTATTGTGGTTACGGCGTTAAATGTTGCAAGGTATGTCTGATTGCTACTAAACCTCGATGAGTGCCTAGCCATGACTACAGAAACTCACTACACAGGAGAAGAGCGCAAAAAAAGGATTTTTGCGATTGTCGGTGCGTCTTCCGGCAACCTGGTCGAATGGTTCGACTTTTACGTGTATGCCTTTTGTGCCATTTACTTTGCCCCTGCTTTTTTTCCTTCTGATGACCCGACGGTTCAGCTACTGAACACGGCTGGCGTATTTGCCGCCGGTTTCCTGATGCGGCCTATCGGCGGTTGGGTGTTTGGGCGGGTGGCCGACAAGCATGGGCGCAAGAACTCCATGATGATCTCGGTGCTGATGATGTGCGCCGGATCTCTGGTGATTGCCTTTTTACCGACCTATGAGTCGATTGGTGCCTGGGCACCGGCGCTGCTGCTGTTGGCACGGTTGTTTCAAGGCCTGTCGGTGGGTGGCGAGTACGGCACCACGGCCACCTACATGAGTGAAGTAGCGCTCAAGGGCCAGCGCGGGTTCTTCGCGTCTTTCCAATACGTCACCCTGATTGGCGGGCAGTTGCTGGCCGTATTGGTGGTGGTGATTCTTCAGCAGTTTCTGTCAGAAGACGAACTGCGTGCCTGGGGCTGGCGTGTACCGTTTGTGATCGGGGCCATTGCGGCCGTGATTTCCTTGCTGCTGCGCCGTACCTTGAAAGAAACCACCAGCGCGCAAACGCGTCAGGACAAAGATGCGGGCAGTATCGCGGCGTTGTTCCGCGACCACAAAGCCGCCTTTATCACCGTGCTGGGTTACACCGCAGGCGGTTCGTTGATTTTCTACACCTTCACCACTTATATGCAGAAGTACCTGGTGAACACCGCCGGTATGCACGCCAAGACCGCCAGTTACATCATGACCGGTGCGCTCTTCCTTTACATGTGCATGCAGCCGCTGTTCGGCATGCTGGCAGACAAGATTGGCCGTCGTAACTCGATGCTGTGGTTTGGCGGTTTGGGCACGTTGTGTACTGTCCCGATTCTGTTGAGCCTGAAAACCGTCAGCAGCCCGTTTTTGGCGTTTGTGCTGATTACATTGGCACTGGCGATTGTCAGCTTTTACACCTCGATCAGTGGTCTGGTTAAAGCCGAGATGTTCCCACCTCAGGTCCGAGCGCTGGGCGTGGGGCTGGCCTATGCCGTAGCTAACGCGATTTTTGGTGGCTCGGCGGAGTATGTGGCACTGGGCCTCAAGTCCATGGGCATGGAAAACACGTTCTACTGGTATGTAACGGCCATGATGGCCATTGCGTTTCTATTTAGCTTCCGTTTGCCCAAGCAACCCAAATACCTGCACCACGACGTGTGATGCACGGCGCGCGCCCATGACCGGCGCGCGCCCTCAAAGGATGGATTATGAGTACGCGTAATCAACTGTTCGATGCCTACTTCACTGCCCACGCCATGGGTGAGGTGTTTTCCGATCACGGCCGCGTGCAAGCCATGCTTGACGTTGAAGCCGCGTTGGCAAGGGCCCAAGCTCGCGTGGGGTTGATCCCCGAGTCAGCGGTGGAACCGATTGCGCAGGCTTGCCAGGCACACCTGTATGACTTTGATGCGTTGGGCCAGGCCATCGCCAGCGCCGGTAATTCCGCAATTCCCTTGGTGAAAGCATTGGGCAAGCAAATTGCCAGCACCGATCCCGAGGCGGAACGTTACGTGCACCTGGGTGCAACGAGCCAGGATGTGATGGACAGCGGCCTGGTGCTGCAATTGCGCGCTGCCTTTGAACTGGTCGAACGGGACCTGGCGCTGATGGGCGACGTATTGGCCCAGCAGGCGCAACGCTATGCCACGACGCCGCTGGCGGGGCGCACGTGGTTGCAGCAGGCCACACCCGTCACATTGGGTATGAAAATCGCCGGTTGGCTGGGGGCTGTCAGCCGCAGTCGCCAGCGCCTGCATGAACTGAAGCCGCGATTGCTGTGCCTGCAATTTGGTGGCGCGTCGGGCACCCTCGCCGCACTGGGTGACCAGGCCATGCCGGTGGCCCATGCATTGGCGGATGAACTGAGCTTGAACCTGCCCGATCAGCCCTGGCACACCCAGCGCGATCGTTTGGTGGAGTTTGGTGCGGTGTTGGGGCTTATTGCCGGCAGCCTGGGCAAGATGGGGCGAGATATCAGCCTGCTGATGCAAACCGAAGCGGCCGAGGTATTTGAGCCGTCTGCGCCCGGCAAGGGCGGGTCTTCGACCATGCCGCACAAACGCAACCCGGTAGGTTGTGCGGTGCTGATCAGCGCCGCGACCCGTGTTCCCGGGCTGCTGAGCACGCTGTTCAGCGCCATGCCACAAGAGCATGAGCGCAGCCTCGGGTTGTGGCATGCCGAGTGGGAAACCTTGCCTGAAATCTGTTGCCTGGTGTCTGGCGCATTGGTGCAGGCGCTCAATATGGCCCAAGGCATGGAAGTGGATGGCGGGCGCATGCTGCGTAATCTGGACCTTACCCACGGGTTGGTACTGGCAGAAGCGGTCAGCATCGTATTGGCTCAACGGGTCGGGCGCGAAACGGCGCACCATCTGCTGGAGCAATGCTGCAAGCGCGCGGTGGCCGAACAACGGCACTTGCGTGCGGTGCTGGGCGACGAGCCTCACGTCACTGAGCACCTCTCAACAGACGAACTGGATCGCTTGCTCGATCCGGCCCATTACCTCGGTCAAGCGACGACGTGGGTCGAGCGCGCGCGGGCCGAGCATTTTGCGATTCAATGATAAAAAGGAGCACTGCGTGGGACGTGTACAACTCGCTGAAGGTGAACTCAACTACCAGCTCGACGGGCCGCAAGGTGCGCCGGTATTGGTGTTGTCCAACTCGCTGGGCACGGATCTGAACATGTGGGATACCCAGATTCCAGCGTTCAGTCAGCATTTTCAGGTGCTGCGTTATGACACGCGCGGTCACGGCGAATCATTGGTGACCGAGGGCCCTTACAGCATCGAGCAGTTGGGTAAGGATGTGTTGGCGCTGCTGGACGCGCTCGATATCCAGCAGGCACATTTTTGCGGGTTGTCCATGGGCGGGTTGATCGGCCAATGGTTGGGAGTCAATGCCGGTTCGCGACTGAAAAAATTGGTGGTTTGTAACACCGCAGCCAAAATTGGCGAGCCTGCCATGTGGAACCCGCGGATCGAAACCGTGCTGCGCGAGGGAGCACCGGCCATGGCCGGGCTGCGCGATGCGTCCATTGCCCGCTGGTTTACCCCGGATTACGCCCAGGCCCACCCGGATCAAGCCAAGCGCATCACTGACATGCTGGCCGCTACCTCGCCCCAAGGTTACGCCGCCAACTGTGGTGCGGTGCGCGATGCCGATTTTCGTCAGCAGTTGGGTGCCATTGAGGTGCCGCTGCTCGTGATCGCAGGCACTGAAGATGCCGTTACGCCGCCCGCGGGCAGCCATTTCATCCAGCAGCAGGTGCACGGAGCCCAGTACGCCGAGTTTTACGCGGCCCATTTGTCCAACGTGCAGGCTGGCGACGCGTTCAGCCAATGCGTCGTGGATTTTCTGTTAGCTGAACACACGGCTTGAGGAACACTTGATGGACGAGCAACAACGCTACGACGAAGGCATGAAGGTACGCCGCGCGGTGCTGGGCGATGCCCATGTGGACCGCAGCCTGAACGCATTGACCGAGTTCAACAGTGAGTTTCAGGAGATGATCACCCGCCACGCCTGGGGTGATATCTGGACTCGCCCCGGCTTGCCGCGGCATACCCGTAGCCTGATCACCATTGCCATGTTGATCGGGATGAACCGCAACGAAGAGCTCAAGCTGCACCTGCGTGCTGCGGCCAATAATGGCGTGACCCGTGCCGAGATCAAGGAAGTGCTGATGCAGAGCGCGATTTACTGCGGTATCCCGGCAGCCAACGCCACGTTCCACCTGGCGGAGTCCGTGTGGGATGAGTTGGGGGTTGAGTCCCGCGAGTGAAGAGCCGGGGGCATTCGACACCCTGAACAACAAACCCGCCAATTGGCGGGTTTGTTGTTTAAACGCGAGGTATCACGCTTTTGGGGGGGTATCCGGGATGGGATGGTTTTGCCCGGTCTGTTCGTACCAACCACCTCCCAAGGCCTTGTACAGATTGACCTCACTGGTCAATTGCGACAAGCGATCGGTGATCAACGATTGCTGAGCACTGAACAGCGAGCGCTGTGCATCGAGGAACGTCAGGTTGCTGTCGATGCCAATGCGATAACGGCGTTCGGCTAACCGGTAGTAATCCTGGTTGGCGTTGACGAAATCGTTCTGTGCCTGCAACTGCTGATTGTAGGTCTGGCGCGCTGCCAGGCCATCCGAGACTTCCTGGAATGCCGTCTGGATCGCCTTCTCGTACTGAGAAACGGTGATGTCCTTCTGGATTTTCGAGTAGTCCAGGCTCGCGCGCAAAGCCCCTGCGTTAAAGATCGGCAGGTTGATTTGCGGTGAGAACAGCCAGGTGCCGGAGCCCCCCTTGAACAACCCGGACAGGTCCGGGCTCAAGGTCCCGGCATTGGCCGTGAGGCTAATGCTCGGGAAGAATGCAGCCCGTGCTGCACCGATATTGGCGTTGGCGGCCAGTAACTTGTGCTCAGCTTCGAGAATGTCCGGTCGACGTTGCAGCAAGTCGGACGGCAAGCCTGCCGGCATGTCATTCAACAGGTCGGCTGCCAGCGGTTTACTTGCCGGCAGGTTCTCCGGGATGGTCGTGCCCAGCAACAGCGCGAGGCTGTTCTGATCCTGAGCCACCTGGCGGGTGTACCGGGCCAATTGCACTTTGGCGTTTTCGACCGATGTGCGCGACTGGCTCAGTTCCAGGGCTGAAGCGACGCCCACTTCATTGCTGCGCAAGGTCAGTTTGTAGCTTTCGTCGAAGGCCTTGAGCGTGTCTTCGGTGAGCTTGAGCAGCTCTTTATCCGCCTGCCAGGTCAAGTAAGCATTGGCGACACTGGCCACCAGACTGATCTGGGTGGAACGTCGGGCTTCCTCAGTTGCGAAGTAGTTTTGCAGCGCTTGATCGCTCAGGCTGCGCACCCGGCCAAACAGGTCCAGTTCATACGCGCTGACCCCAAGGGTCGCCGAGTATTGGCTGGTGATGCCGGATTCGCCGGTTTGTGACAAGCGCGCCGGGGTGCGTTGACGGCTACCGCTGGCATTGGCGCTCACGGCCGGGAACAGGTCAGCCCGCTGAATACGGTACTGCGCGGCATACGCATCAATGTTCAACGCGGCGACCCGCAGGTCGCGGTTGTTGACCAGCGCGGTCTGAATCAACTGCTGCAGGGCCGGGTCATGGAAAAACTGGCGCCAGCCTTGTTCCGCAGCGGCCTGGTTGGCCGCCTCGGTTGGCGAGTAGGCCGGGCCTTGCGGGTACTGCGCGGCGACCGGCGCTTCAGGGCGCTGGTAATCCGGGATCAGTGAGCAGCCGCTCAGCGTAAACGCCGTGACGGCCAGGGCTAGAAGGGACTTGCTCATTGGCCAGCCTCGTTGTTTGGAGTTTTAGTCAGATCCGCAGCGGTCTCAGGCTGCTTTTTGCTGCCAATGGCCGACACGGCAACAAAGAACAATGGCACCCAGAAGATGGCCAGGATGGTTGCACTCAGCATGCCCCCGATGACGCCTGTACCGATGGCGTGTTGGCTGCCGGAACCTGCGCCATGGGAAATCGCCAGCGGGATAACGCCGAGGATGAAGGCCAGCGAGGTCATGATAATCGGGCGCAAACGCATGCGGCACGCTTCAATGGCTGCTTCAGTCAGGGTGCGTCCTTGTTCATGCAACTCTTTGGCGAATTCGACGATCAGGATGGCGTTTTTGGCTGCCAGCCCGATGGTCGTTAACAGCCCCACCTGGAAGTACACGTCGTTGGACAGCCCGCGCAGGCTGGTGGCCATCAACGCACCGATAATCCCCAGGGGCACAACCAGCATGACCGCAATCGGGATCGACCAGCTTTCGTACAGAGCCGCTAGGCACAGGAATACCATCAGCAGAGAGATCGCGTACAGGGCAGGCGCTTGCGAGCCTGACAGACGTTCCTCGTAAGACAGGCCTGTCCAAGAGATACCTACGCCTGGCGGCAGCTTCTTGGCCAAGGCTTCAACTTCAGCCATCGCCTCGCCGCTGCTGTAGCCCGGAGCCGGAGTACCCAGGATTTCCATGGCTTCGACGCCGTTATAGCGCGACAGTTTTGGTGGGCCATAAGTCCATTCACCGCGGGCAAAGGCCGAGAACGGAACCATCGTGCCTTCAGCGTTGCGCACGTACCATTTCTTCAGGTCTTCAGGGTTCATCCGCGATTCGGCATCGCCCTGCAGGAACACTTTCTTCACGCGCCCACGGTCAATGAAGTCGTTGACGTAGCTGGCACCCAGGCCAATGGACAGCGTGCTGTTAATGTCCGACAGGCTCACGCCTTGGGCGCGGGCGGCCTCATCGTCGATGATCAGGCGGTATTGCGGTTCATCGTTCATGCCGTTTGGCCGCACACCGGCCAGCACCTTGCTTTGGGCGGCCATCCCCAGGAACTGGTTACGGGCCTCCATCAGCTTCTCGTGACCGATACCGGCACGGTCTTGCAGGTAAACGTCAAAACCGGTGGCGTTACCCAGCTCCATAACGGCCGGCGGGGCAAAGGCGAACACCATGGCATCGCGGAAAGTGGAGAAGTGTTTCTGGGCCCGCGCGGCCAGCGCAAATACGCTGTTGTCCGCATCACGGTCGCCCCAGGGCTTGAGCATAATGAACGCCATGCCCGAGCTTTGACCGCGACCCGCAAAGTTGAAGCCGTTTACGGTAAAGACAGAAGACACGGCCGCCGATTCATCCGTGAGCAGGTACTCACGCATGCGATCGATAACATCCTGCGTGCGCTCTGCGGTGGTGCCCGGTGGCGTTTGAACCTGTGCAAACAGTACGCCTTGGTCTTCTTCCGGCAGGAAGGAGGTAGGGATACGGGTGAACAGGAACACCATGCCGACCACGATCAGTACGTAGGCCAGCAGGTACGGTGCCTTGTGGCGCAGAATGCTGGCCACGCTGTTTTCGTACCGCTTCACGCCGCTGTCGAAGGTGCGGTTGAACCAGCCGAAGAAACCGCGCTTGTTCTCGCCGTGATCACCTTTGGCAATCGGCTTGAGCATGGTGGCGCACAGGGCCGGGGTGAAGATCAGGGCAACCAGTACCGAGAGGCCCATTGCTGACACGATGGTGATGGAGAACTGGCGGTAAATCACACCTGTAGAGCCGCCGAAGAAGGCCATCGGCAGCAATACAGCCGACAGCACCAGGGCAATACCCACCAGAGCACCCTGGATCTGGCCCATGGATTTCTTGGTGGCTTCTTTAGGCGACAGGCCTTCTTCGGCCATCACCCGCTCGACGTTTTCCACCACAACAATGGCATCGTCCACCAGCAAGCCGATGGCCAGTACCATGCCGAACATGGTCAGGGTGTTAATGCTGAAGCCCGCTGCGGCCAGAATCCCGAAGGTACCCAGCAACACCACAGGCACCGTCATCGTGGTGATGATGGTGGCGCGGAAGTTCTGCAAGAACAGGAACATCACCAGGAACACCAGTACGACGGCTTCAACCAGGGTTTCAACCACACCCTTGATCGAGGCGGAGACCACTGGCGTGGTGTCATAGGGGTAAACCACTTTCATGCCTGGCGGGAAGAACGGTTCCAGGTCTTTGATGGTCTGACGCAGTGCCTTGGCGGTGTCCAGTGCGTTGGCACCGGTCGCCAGTTTGATGGCAAGGCCCGATGACGCTTTACCGTTGAACTGAGCGCTGATGCTGTAGTTCTCGCCGCCCAGGGCGACGTCAGCGACGTCTTTCAAGCGAACCTGGGAACCGTCGGTGTTGACCTTGAGCAGGATTTTATTGAACTCCTCGGCGCTCTGCAGGCGCGTTTTGCCGATGATGGTAGCGTTCAGCTCCTGGCCTTTGACGGCTGGCAGGCCACCCAATTGCCCGGAAGACACCTGTACGTTCTGAGCCGCGATGGCCGACTTAACGTCCACCGGTGTCAGGTTGTACTTGTTCAATTTGGACGGGTTCAGCCAGATACGCATCGCGTACTGGGCACCGAACACCTGGAAGTCACCCACACCTTCGGTACGGGAGATCGGGTCCTGCATGTTGGACACGATGTAGTTGGACAAATCGTCCTTGTTCATGGTGCCGTCTTCCGACACCACGCCGATCACCATCAGGAAGTTTTTCACCGCCTTGGTCACACGGATGCCCTGTTGCTGAACCTCTTGAGGCAACAGTGGCGTGGCCAGGTTGAGCTTGTTCTGCACCTGAACCTGAGCGGTATCGGGGTCAGTGCCCTGGTCGAAGGTGGCGGTGATGGTCATGCTGCCGTCAGAGTTACTTTCCGACGACACATAACGCAGGTGGTCAATCCCGTTGAGCTGTTGCTCGATCACTTGGACCACGGTGTCCTGCACGGTTTGCGCCGAAGCGCCCGGGTAGCTCACAGAGATCGAAATGGCCGGAGGTGCAATGCTCGGGTATTGGTTGATGGGCAGTTTGAGAATCGATAGAGCCCCGACCAGCATGATCACCAGGGCAATTACCCAAGCGAAAATCGGACGGTCGATAAAAAATTTCGACATGGTTTATTCCCCTTTGCTGCCCGTAGCTTTTTCAGTTGCCGGGGCGGATGCCGGGGTTTCGCCTTGTGGTTTTTCCATGATTTTGACTTCAGCACCGGGTCTGATGTATTGCAGGCCGTCTGTAATCAATCGATCGCCAGCGTTCAGGCCTTTTTCCACCAACCAGTAGTTGCCTACGGTACGGGACGCTTGAAGCACACGCAGTTCAACCTTGTTATCCGGGCCCACGACCATTGCCGTCGGTTGGCCCTTGAGGTTGTGCGTCACGCCGATTTGCGGTGCCAGAATGGCATTGCTGTCGATGCCGGCTTCCAGTTGCGCGTGGACAAACATGCCCGGCAACAAAGTGTCGTTCGGGTTAGGGAACACGGCGCGCAGCGTCACGGAACCGGTGGTTTCATCCACCGAGACTTCGCTGAACTCCAGGCGACCTTCCAACGGGTACTCGGCACCATCAGGCAGGGTCAGTTTGACCTTTGCTGCGTTTTCACCGGCCTTTTTCAAGCGGCCGTCGGCCAAATCGCGGCGCAGCTCAAGCATTTCTACAGAAGACTGCGTGACGTCCACATAGATCGGGTCCAGTTGCGTGATCACAGCCAGCGCATTGGCTTGACCGCTGGTGACCAGAGCCCCTTCGGTGTACAGCGAACGCCCGATACGACCCGACAGAGGGGCCAGAACTTTGGTGTAACGCAGGTTGACCAGTGCAGTATTCAGCGCGGCTTCAGCCTGCAAGCGTGCCGACTCGGCATTGTCGTATTCCTGGCGGCTGACAGCTTGCTCAGCGACCAACTGCTTGTAACGCTCAGCCAGCGATTTGGCTGATTGCAGTGTTGCCCGAGCGCTGAGCACGTTGCTTTCATAAATAGCGGGGTCGATTTGATACAGCTGCTGACCGGCTTTGACGTCAGAGCCTTCCTTGAACAGGCGCTTGAGAATAATGCCGTTCACTTGTGGGCGAACTTCAGCCGATCGATAAGACGTCGTTCGACCGGGGAGATCAGTGGTCAGGGTAAAAGGTTGAGTTTTCAGCGTGACAACGCCGACCTGAGGGGTTTGCGGGGCAGGTGCCGCCTCTTCCTTTTTACATCCGCTGAGCAGGGATGCCAGGGTGACGGCAGCAACCAGAGCAGTAACAGCTGGCTTGAATTGCATGAAAGTCCTCGGGTCAGGCACGCGAAAGCGCACAAGAATAGTGGAAGGGTAAAGAAAGCTGTTCCGGGTGGATAAGTAGCTTGCTATGAAATATACTTACATTCGTGTCTGTTTGTAAATAGACGAGGCACGCTGTACCGAACGCCGCAGGGCCCTTTTTAAAGCCTGTAGCAGGCCGGGATAAGGCATAACAAGCGCCACCCGATGTTGGTTTGGATAAGCGATCGCCGGTATCCGGATTCTTCTGATTGAGGTTTTTATTGTCATGGCGCGTCGTACCAAAGAAGAGGCTCAGGAAACCCGGAGCAAAATCCTCGAATCGGCTGAGCAGGCCTTTTATGAGCGGGGCGTTGCGCGTACCACCCTCGCGGACATAGCGGCTCTGGCAGGTGTGACGCGAGGCGCTATCTATTGGCACTTCAGCAACAAGGCCGAGTTGGTGCAGGCCATGCTGGACAGCTTGCATGAGCCGCTTGAAGAGATGGCCAAGGCCAGTGAAAGCCAGGACGAACTGGACCCGCTCGGCTGCATGCGTAAGCTGCTGGTGCATTTGTTTCGTCAGGTTGTGCTCGAACCTAAAACGCGACGTATTAATGAAATTTTGTTTCATAAATGCGAATTCACTGACGAAATGAGCGATTTGCGCCGTCAGCGCCAAGTGGCGAGTGTCGACTGTAATGTTCGAATCGAGCTGGCTTTGACGAATGCCATCCATCGCAAACAACTCCCTGAAACCCTTGATGTCCACCGTGCTGCAATCTGTTTGCATGCCTATATCAACGGCGTTCTAGGGCAATGGCTGCTGGTTCCCGACAGCTTTGATCTTCATCGGGATGCTGAGTCCTTGGTGGACACTTGCCTGGAAATGCTGCGATTCAGCCCTAGCTTACGTAGGCCGGATCCGATTTGTGCATGAGTCTAGTAGCCCTAAGCCATAAGGCTAGGGAAGATTGCTGTAGAAACGCATTTTGATACACGACGGCCTTTATATACGTCTATGGCGCAGCTTTAAAGCCAATGGGCTGAGTATTTTGTAGGTTAAGTGTTACGGCTGAGTTAAGGAAAGAGGGCTCATCCAAGTCGTATGAGCAAGCAGAGGGCCCACAGGTCAGGTCCGTTTCCTACTGAATATACGGGGTGTGGCTGACTAGCCTGTATCTGGTTTCTTGAAGTCGTATCAGCGCTGTGCACGACGAGCGCCCTCTCAGCCCTCATATGGTCTGACCTGCGGACCCTGTTCCCAAAACGCAAAAAGCCCCGGCTCACAGTGAGGCGGGGCTTTTTTACTGCAGTGCGGCTTAGCGTTCCAGATCAGCGATCTTGTTCGGCTTACCGTCCCACTCTTCCGCGTCCGGCAGAGCGTCTTTCTTTTCAGTGATGTTTGGCCAGATTTCGGCCAGCTCCACATTCAGCTGAATAAAGTTTTCCATGCCGGCAGGGATCTCATCTTCAGAGAAAATGGCCTGTGCGGGGCATTCAGGCTCACAAAGCGCGCAGTCGATGCACTCATCCGGGTGAATCACCAGGAAGTTCGGGCCTTCGTAAAAGCAGTCCACCGGACAGACTTCTACGCAGTCGGTGTACTTGCACTTGATGCAGTTGTCGGTGACGACGAAGGTCATTTCTAATTCTCTCCTCAGGCGGCGGCGGCAAAATCCTTCCAGTTCAGGTTCGCCGGGTTCGGGAGTGATATCTACTGATCAGGCTAAAAGGCCAGTAGCATCCCGAACCGCGCGCGATTCTAGCAGCTTTTAAAGGCGTGTCTTTAATGTGTAGAGCAAATCAAGTGCTTTACGTGGCGTCATGTTGTCCAGATCGAGCTTGGACAGGTCATCCAGAACCGGGTGCGGCAAGCTGGCAAACAGATCGCTCTGCTGCGGCGGTGCCTTTTTTCCGGGGGCCGCGCGCGGCGCTTCATGGGGCAGGCTTGTGGTTTCAAGACGGCTCAAGTGTTCGCGGGCACGAGTAATGACATTGCTTGGAACCCCTGCCAATTGCGCGACTGCCAAGCCATAGCTTTGGCTCGCCGGGCCGGGTAAGACGTGGTGCAGAAACACGATGCGTTCGTTGTGTTCAGTCGCGCTCAAGTGCACGTTGGCCACCAGCGGTTCGTTCTCGGGCAGCACCGTGAGTTCAAAGTAATGCGTGGCGAACAGGGTGTAGGCACGCAATTGGGCGAGCCGCTCGGCAGCAGCCCATGCCAGCGACAAACCATCGAACGTGCTGGTACCGCGCCCCACTTCATCCATCAGCACCAGGCTGCGGTCAGTGGCGTTATGCAGAATGTTCGCGGTTTCGCTCATTTCGACCATGAAGGTTGACCGCCCGCCGGCCAGGTCATCGCTGGAGCCGATCCGGGTGAAAATCCGGTCCACCAGCGACAGTTCACAGCTGGCGGCGGGCACAAAGCTACCGATATGCGCGAGCAATACAATGAGTGCGGTCTGGCGCATGTAAGTGGATTTACCGCCCATGTTCGGGCCGGTGATTACCAACATGCGAGTGTTGTCATCCAGCGCCAGGTCGTTGGCGACAAACGGCGTTGTCAGCACTTGCTCGACCACCGGGTGGCGACCTTGGCTGATGCGCATGCACGGCTCAGTGACAAAGCGCGGGCAGTTCAAGTCAAGGTTCAAGGCGCGTTCGGCCAGGTTGCTCAGTACATCCAGCTCGGCCAGTGCCGCTGCCGTGTCTTGTAGCGGTGGCAACTCCCCGATCAGGGTTTCAAGCAAGGCTTCGTACAGCATTTTCTCGCGGGCCAGCGCCCGGCTTTTCGCTGACAGGGCTTTGTCTTCAAAGGCTTTGAGCTCGGGCGTGATAAAGCGCTCCGCACCTTTAAGTGTCTGGCGGCGGATGTAATCGGCGGGAGCCTGTTCAGCCTGTTTGCTGGGCAACTCGATGAAGTAGCCATGAACACGGTTGTAGCCGACCTTCAGGTTGGCCAGGCCGGTGCGGGCCTTTTCGCGGGCCTCAAGATCAATCAGAAACTGCCCGGCGTTTTCGCTCAGGGACTGCAGCTCATCCAGTTCGGCGTCATAACCGGTCTTCAACACACCGCCATCGCGAATCACCGCAGGCGGGTTATCGATAATGGCTTTGTCCAGCAGCGCTGCCAGTTCCGGGTAGGTGCGGGTGACCGTTGCCAGGTGTTGCAGGTGCGGTGCCTCAAGGCCGAGCATCGCATCTTGCAGCTCAGGCAGGGCGCTCAAGGCATCACGCAGTCGTGCCAGGTCGCGTGGGCGGGCATTGCGCAAACCGATACGGGCCAGAATACGTTCCAGGTCACCGATTTCCTTGAGCTGCGGTTGCAGTTTTTCGAAGCGATAACCGTCCAGCAGGCAGGTAATGGACGACTGGCGCGCCAGCAGAACAGTCAAATCCCTAAGTGGCCGGTTCAGCCAGCGCGTCAGCAGGCGACTGCCCATTGACGTCTGGCAGCGGTCAACCACCGATTGCAGCGTGTTGTCGCGGCCACCGGCCAGGTTAGTGTCCAGCTCCAGATTGCGACGGCTGGCCCCATCCAGCACGACGGTATCGTCCAGGCGTTCATGGCGCAGGCTGCGCAAGTGGGGCAGGGCGGTGCGCTGGGTTTCCTTGGCGTAGCTGAGCAAACACCCGGCGGCACCGATGGCCAGTGTCAGGTTCTCGCAGCCGAAACCTTTAAGATCCTGGGTGGAGAATTGCTGGCACAGGCTTTTCAGCGCCGAATCGCGCTCAAAGTCCCACGGTGCACGCCGCCGCACGCCCCGGCGCTTTTCGGCTGGCAGCCCTTGTGGCCAGTCGTCCGGGATCATCAGTTCTACCGGGTTGATCCGCTCCAGCTCCGCCAGCAGGTTCTCCCAGCCCTTGATCTCCAGCACCGAGAAGTTGCCACTGGTGATGTCCAGTACGGCAAGGCCAAACAAACGCTCATCGCCCAGCACTGCGGCGATCAGATTATCGCGGCGTTCATCCAGCAGCGCTTCATCGCTGACCGTACCCGGCGTAATGATCCGCACGACCTGACGATCCACCGGACCTTTACTGGTAGCAGGGTCACCGACCTGTTCGCAAATCACCACGGACTCGCCCAGCTTGACCAGCTTGGCCAGGTAACCTTCCGCCGCATGGTAAGGAATCCCGCACATCGGGATGGCCTGGCCGGCAGATTGCCCACGCGCCGTAAGGGTGATATCCAGCAGCTTGGCGGCTTTCTTCGCGTCTTCGTAGAAAATCTCGTAGAAGTCGCCCATGCGGTAAAACATCAACTGATCAGGGTGCTGGTTTTTCAAACGCCAGTACTGCTGCATCATTGGCGTGTGGGAGGACAGGTCGCTGGTATTTTTACTCATGAGGGGGCTTAGGCGGGTTCGTTTGAAAAGAGGGGTAAAAAGTGGCGCAAGGCGCTGGCTTTTCGCAATGTACTCAAGGTTAACATGCCAGTCCCCTGCATCTACAGGCGCGAATCCGTCTGCAATCGCGGGGCGCTCTATATAGAAGAAACAGAATCTGCCCGCGATGAACCGGCGTGCAGATCAAGGTCACTATCTGTCAGGAGACGATCATGGATTCACTCTCTCAACTCGCGGCTGAGCTCGGGCAGCAGTTACAGGCGCTTAACGCTCAAGTGACCACTGCCGAATCCTGCACCGGTGGGGGGATTGCACAGGCCATCACCCGAACGCCCGGCAGTTCTGCCTGGTTTGAAGCCGGCTTTGTCACGTATTCGAACCGGCAGAAAACGCGACAACTGGGGGTTCCAGAGCCATTGTTTGCCCAGGTCGGTGCGGTCAGCCGTGAAGTGGTTGAGGCCATGGTGCGCGGTGCGCAGGTGCAAAGTGACGCGCGATTCGCCGTTGCAGTCAGTGGTGTCGCCGGGCCGGGAGGCGGGTCGGTGGACAAACCGGTAGGCACCGTCTGGTTGGCGTGGGGCGTGGGTGACGTGGTCACCGCCGAGTGCCGGCACTTCCCCGGTGATCGTGATGAGGTGCGCTTGCAAACGGTGAAAGCTGCTTTGGAGGGGCTAATACGCCGAACGGTAGGCGAAATAAAAAATCAGGGGTAGGCGATCCTTTAACCCTGTGGAATAATACTGTCTACTTATACAGTTATCGGCCGACCGGCCATATTGATTACGAGAGGACTTTAATGGACGACAACAAGAAGAAAGCCTTGGCTGCGGCCTTGGGTCAGATCGAACGTCAATTCGGCAAGGGTGCCGTGATGCTGATGGGCGAGCAAGAGCGTCAGGAAGTACCGGCGATCTCTACTGGTTCCCTCGGCCTGGACATTGCGCTGGGCATTGGCGGTCTGCCAAAGGGTCGTATTGTTGAAATTTACGGTCCGGAATCGTCAGGTAAAACCACGCTGACCCTGTCCGTGATTGCCCAGGCGCAAAAAGCCGGTGCAACCTGTGCTTTCGTCGACGCCGAACACGCCCTTGACCCTGAATATGCGGCCAAGCTGGGTGTGAACGTCGATGACTTGCTGGTTTCCCAGCCTGACACCGGCGAGCAGGCGCTCGAAATTACCGACATGCTGGTGCGCTCCAATGCGGTTGACGTGATCATTATCGACTCCGTAGCGGCACTGACACCTAAAGCTGAAATCGAAGGCGACATGGGTGATATGCACGTTGGCTTGCAAGCCCGTCTGATGTCCCAAGCGCTGCGTAAAATCACCGGTAACATCAAGAACGCCAACTGCCTGGTGATCTTCATTAACCAGATCCGCATGAAAATCGGCGTAATGTTCGGTAGCCCGGAGACCACCACCGGGGGTAACGCGCTGAAGTTCTACTCATCTGTACGTCTGGACATCCGCCGCACGGGTGCAGTGAAAGAAGGCGATGTGATTGTCGGCAGCGAAACCCGCGTCAAAGTGGTCAAGAACAAAATGGCCCCGCCATTCCGTCAGGCCGAGTTCCAGATTCTTTACGGCAAGGGTATCTACCTGAACGGTGAGATGATCGATTTGGGTGTGCTGCATGGTTTCGTCGAGAAAGCAGGCGCGTGGTACAGCTATAACGGCAACAAAATTGGTCAGGGCAAGGCGAACTCTGCCAAGTTCCTGGACGATAACCCTGAAATCAAAGACGCTCTCGAAAAACAACTGCGCGCCAAACTGTTGGGGCCAAAGACTGATAGCGAGTTGGCAGAATTGAAGGTTATGCCAAAACTGAGCAAGGCAGCCAAAGCCGCTGCCGATGAAGCCGAAGCTGCAGAAATGGCGCTCGAAAACGCCGGCTCAGGTGCTGAAAACGATAACTGACAGCCCTTATGACAGTCGTTTTGGAAGACCTCGTCTCGGTACGACGAACGGCAATGGACCTGCTTGCGCGGCGCGAGCACGGTCGAGTCGAGCTGGCGCGCAAGCTGCGTCAGCGCGGTGCCTGCCCTGAGATGATTGATACGGCTCTGGACCGTTTGACGGAAGAGGGCTTGTTATCAGAGTCGCGTTACCTTGAGAGTTACATCGCTTACCGGGCAGGCTCCGGGTACGGCCCTTTGCGTATTCGCGAAGAGCTGAACCAGCGGGGCTTACCGCGTGGGGATGTCGAGCAAGCGTTGCGTGAGTGCGGTTTTAACTGGCAAGAACGACTGGAAGAAACCTGGCGGCGCAAGTATTCCGGGCAGTTACCCCACGATGTGAAGGAGCGTGCCCGCCAAGGGCGCTTCCTGGCGCATAGAGGGTATTCGCTTGAAATGATTGGCCGCCTGTTAAGCGGCCGAGAGTTTGACGACTGACGGTGTAACCGTTCTTCTGCACAGGCCTGTTCAGGCGTGTGCAACCCGGCAGTTCTTGCCAGATTTCGTAGCGGTGCCTGTGGGCCACGCTACGAAATGCGCCCGACTCTCAATCCCAATGTTGCGGCAGGTTGATAAAGTCGATCAGCTCGCGCAATCGGCCTTGATTTCTACCGCTGAACGTAAAGCTCAGACGGCTAAGGTGGCTGAGGCCCGGTTCATCGTCTTGCTGTTGATGAAAACCGTCCTTCAAACAGATATCTGCAAATGCCTGTTGAATATGAACCAGCGCCGACGGGTTGACTGGGCGTTTCATGCGTAGCACGAAGGTTTTGTTCAGCCAACGAGTCGAGTGGAAGTTACTGTAAAACTGGGTGATGTGCGCCACTGCCTCTTCAGCGCTGTGTACCAAACGTACCAGCTTGAGGTCATTGGGAAGAATGTATTGGTTGGCTTCCAACTGCGCATGAATAAAGTCCAGCGCACTGTTCCAGAACGTCCCCCCCGGCATGTCCAGCAGCACCACCGGTACCAGCGGTGTTTTTCCGGTTTGAATCAGTGTCAGGACTTCCAGGACTTCATCCAGCGTGCCAAAACCGCCGGGGCACATCACCAGCGCTTCAGCCTCCTTGATGAAGAACAGCTTGCGGGTGAAGAAAAAATGAAAAGCCAGCAGGTGATCGCTGTCGTGGATGGTTGGGTTGGCGCGCTGTTCGAACGGCAGGGTGATGTTGAAACCCAGGCTGTGGTCAAGCCCGGCACCTTCGTGGGCCGCGGCCATAATGCCGGCTCCGCCTCCGGTAATCACCATCATGTCTGCTTTTGCCAGGGTTGCACCGACCTCGCGGGCCAGCGCATAGAGCGGGTGTTCGACGGGCGTGCGTGCGGAGCCGAATACGGTCACTTTGCGCCGGCCTTTAAAGGTCTCAAGTGTTCTGAAGGTTTTTTCGAATTCACGGATGGCTTGCAGCGTGATTTTGGCATTCCAGCGATCAAAGTCATCGTGGGCCATGCGCAAGGTGGTCAGTAACATTTCTCGGTAGAGTGCACGGTTCGGGCTGTTTGGCGCTGCTTCTTGCAGTAACTCATCAACCCGCTGAACAAAATCCAGGCCTTGGTTCTCAAAATAAAGAGCCAGGGTTTCATTGGATGGGTCAGGCATGTACTTCTCCTTCTGTACAACGTCCAGGCGCTGAATGTTAGACATGATCGTTCGATGATGGTCTGGCGAGGTCTTTGCTGGCAATAGCTAATTGCCTGATGCCGATGAAGATTCAGTGAGGCAGTGATGGGCGTTGAGCGCGTGCAAACGCCGCTGTGAGCAACGGCGTTTGCAGGGGGAAGGGGGGATTACTTTTTACGCTGGCAGTTACTGGCCTGAAAGTCCTGCACCAGTACCGATGTGTTCACCTTGTACTCCCTGAAGCTGTAGCGCAGCGTGGCACCTTGCTGCATCAGCGTGCGGAAACCGTCGTTGCTGCACACGCTCTTACCCAGTTTCTGCACGGTCTCCTCAGGGTTGGAGCGCATTTGGGCGGCTAAAGTCGGGCTGGTTTCCAGGTTATTGATCAGAACGGTACCGTCAACCGTGAAGCCTTTATCCAGCAAGTCGGGATTAATAGCCCTTGGTGTGCCGTCATTGCTTTTCTCTGCGACCTTTAACAGGGTTTTGTTCAGCTCAAAGTCTTTGAGAGAGGCTGCTTGCGCGCTCAAGGGTAAGGCGAAAACAAGCGCGAGGGCCGGAATAATGGTGCGCAACATGAAACTCTCCTGATTCAGTGACGCAGGTTTTGACCCGCCACGTATCTATGTGTTCAGTGGCGCGAGAGTATAGGTCAGCATCATCAGGCATGAAATGCCAAAGGTGATGGGCTCGCGTGCTGGTGCCTTGCCTCTGTTAGACTTCGCGGCTTCCTGATTTTTATCCGTTTTTTTGCCAGTACACGGTAAATGGGCGGTCGGTGCCTTAAGTACATACCCATGACCATGACAACGTTTTCCCCTAATGCCGTAGCCCGATTGCGAGACGAGCGTGAAGAGGAGAGTACCAAGCCCTATTTGGCCCGTGGTTCACGTGCGCCACGCTGTCATACCTGTCGCGTGATCGAGAGTCATTGCCTGTGCAACTGGCGACCGCACGTGGCGACCCGCGCGGGTGTGTGCTTGATCATGACCAAGAAAGAAGTGTTCAAGCCCAGCAATACCGGTTGGCTGATCGCTGACGTGGTGAGCGATAATTTTGCCTTTATCTGGTCACGCACCGAAACCGACCAGGCTTTACTGGCGTTGTTGGCTGATCCGCAGTGGCAGCCTTATCTGGTGTTTCCTGGTGAATATGTCGCGCCTGAGCGCGTAACGCACACCGTTGAGATCGATACCCGCAAGCGACCGCTGTTCATTTTGTTGGACGCGACCTGGACCGAAGCCCGTAAAATTTTCCGCAAAAGCCCTTACTTCGATGCGCTGCCCATTCTCAGCCTGTTACCGGAGAAACTTTCGCGTTACCGCTTGCGCCGATCGACTCGCAATGAGCACTTGTGCACGGCGGAAGTCGCGAGCCTGTGCCTGGACCTGGCGGGCGATACCCTGGCTTCCCGCGCACTGGATGCTTACTTCGATGTGTTCAGCCAGCACTACCTGGATGCCAAGAACCAGTTACCGATCAATGAGAACAGCGCAGCCCATCGGGAGTTGAGCGTTTTCTGTAAAAGACCTTCGCCGCAATTGTGCTCAATAGACTAAAGAAGTAGCGCTACAATTTTGTCCATGCCGTAAGCGCGTGCTCGGTGCCCGTGTCAGGTAAATTCTTGACCACCCTGGGTTCGCTGGGCATGCTTGGCAGCCGATTCGGTTGCAGTAGCGGCTCAGACGCTTATATTTGCCGACGTTTGGCGTAAATCGCGCCCTTGAACAGCTGTTTATCAACGGTTGTTCAAGATGCATAGCGAGCACTGGCCATGATCAGCGCTCGCCTGAAACAGGATCATTTGAAACATGGCCACCTACGAAATCCTGATAGCCGACGACCATCCTCTGTTTCGCAGTGCTTTGCACCAGGCCGTGACCCTGGGACTGGGTTCAGATGTGCGTCTGGTTGAAGTCGCCAGCATTGCCGAGCTGGAAAAACAGCTGGCAGACAAGGCTGATTGGGATCTGGTTCTGCTCGACTTGAACATGCCAGGGGCTTACGGGTTCTCCGGGCTTGTGCTGCTGCGTGGGCAGTACCCGCAAATTCCGGTCGTGATGGTCTCTGCTCAGGAAGAAGCCTCGGTGATGGTGCGTTCGCGAGAGTTCGGTGCCAGTGGCTTTATTCCTAAATCCAGCTCACTGGATCAAATTCAAAAAGCCGTGCGCGCCGTGCTGGACGGCGATGTGTCCTGGCCGCCGCAAGCGTTTGAAGAAGTCCAGGTGTCGGCTGAGGCCAAAGCAGCCAGCGAAGGGCTGGCAAGCCTCACGCCACAGCAGTTTCGCGTGTTGACGATGGTGTGTGAGGGGCTGTTGAACAAGCAGATTGCCTATGAGTTGAGTGTGTCTGAAGCGACGATCAAAGCACACGTGACGGCCATTTTCCGCAAACTGGGGGTTCGTACCCGCACCCAGGCCGCGCTACTATTGCAGCAGCTTGAGTCCATCTCTAACCACTAAACGTTTGCGCTTCACGCTTTTTTGATGAAACGTGAACTGGTTTTTGTACGAAATGCCTTCAGCGCAGCCGCACCGCGCGCAGACGCATTTCCTACAGAACCTGGCGCTCCCCTCCCATTTCTTGTGCAGTTGCCTATCTATGTCTCCTTTTAAAGGTAAAACCGGGTTTAAGCGGATTTTGAATGCTGGCGGTTATTCGCTGGACGGTTTACGTGCTGCCTTTACGGGCGAGGCTGCCTTTCGGCAATTGGTGCTGCTCAATGTTGTATTGATCCCGCTGACATTTATTTTGAATGTCAGCCGGGTAGAGCGTGCTGTGCTGATCGCCGTGTGCTTATTGGCCCTGATTGTTGAATTGCTCAACTCGGCCATTGAAGCGGCCATCGACCGAATTTCCCTGGACCTGCACCCCCTGTCGAAGAATGCCAAGGACATGGGGAGCGCCGCTCAGTTTGTGGTACTGACCCTGATTGCTGTTGTCTGGGCTGTCATTTTGCTTTAGGCAATGGCGGGCAATACGATCTCGTCGCTGCGCTGAACCCCGGCGGTGAAGGCGCGGCACAACTCCAGGAACTCACGCATGGCTGACGTTTGGTACTTCTTTTTGTGCCAGATAAAGTAGAACTGCCGGGAAAGATCCAGCTCCGGGGTTTCGACGGCCACCAGGCTGCCACGCCTGAAGGCGTCACGCAGTGCCAGGCGTGAGATACAACCGATGCCCAGGCCCGACTCCACCGCACGCTTGATCGCCTCTGTGTGTTCCAGTTCAAGACGGATATTGAGCGCGCTTTGGTGATGGCGCATGGCTTGGTCAAAAGTCAGGCGGGTGCCCGATCCCTGCTCACGCAGAATCCAGGCTTCGCGGGTCAGTTCATGAAGGGTGGCGTGACCGCGCGTCGCCAGCGGGTGCTGAGGCGCGCAAAACACCACCAATTCATCCTCGACCCAGCTCTGGACTTCGATATCCGGGTGGCTACAGTCGCCTTCGATCAGACCCAGATCAATTTCATAATGCGCGACTTGTTGCACGATATGGGCGGTGTTCTGAACAATCAGTTTGACCTGGCTTTCAGGGTGGGCCTGCATAAAACTACCGATCAATAAGGTGGCCAGGTAGTTGCCAATGGTGAGGGTTGCGCCCACGGTCAGCGAGCCGAAACCGGATTTGCCATTGAGCAGGTCTTCTATTTCCTTGGCCTGGTCCAGCAGTGCCACCGCCTGGGGTAACAGTTGTCGGCCGAGGGCGTTGAGGCTTAAGCGTTTGCCGGCGCGGTCAAACAGTTGGCAACTGGTCTGGCGCTCCAGTTCAGTAATGGACGTGCTGGCGGCCGACTGCGAAAGGGCCAACAAGCCAGCAGCGCGAGACACGCTCTCTTGTTGGGCGACGGTAACGAACACTTGCAGTTGTCTGAGAGTAAATCGCATATCGATATAACCGATAACCCTTATCTTGATAATTCAGTTAACAGATATTGTCGTCGCCATTAGAATGTTATGCAATCGCGCTCATCGTCAGCGCACGCGAAATCAGGAGCCCCGTACATGAGCAACATGAACCACGAACGTGTCCTCAGTGTTCACCACTGGAACGACACCCTGTTCAGCTTCAAGTGCACCCGCGACCCGGGCCTGCGCTTTGAGAACGGTCAGTTCGTGATGATCGGCCTGCAACAACCCAACGGCCGTCCGCTTATGCGTGCCTACTCGATCGCCAGCCCGAACTGGGAAGAGCATCTGGAGTTCTTCAGCATCAAGGTGCCGGATGGCCCGCTGACCTCCCAGTTGCAGCACTTGAAGGAAGGCGACGAGATCATCATCAGTAAAAAGCCTACGGGTACGCTGGTGCTGGACGACTTGAAGCCGGGTAAACATCTGTACCTGCTCAGCACCGGTACGGGCTTGGCCCCTTTCATGAGCGTCATCCAGGACCCGGAAACCTACGAGCGTTTCGAAAAAGTGATCCTGTGCCACGGCGTGCGTTACGTCAATGAAGTGGCGTACCGCGAGTTCATCACGGAGCACCTGCCGCAGAACGAGTTCTTCGGCGAAGCGCTGCGTGAAAAACTGATCTACTACCCCACCGTGACCCGTGAGCCTTTCGAGAACGAAGGCCGCCTGACTGATCTGATGCGCAGCGGCAAGCTGTTCAGCGATATCGGTCTGCCCCCGATCAACCCGCAGGACGACCGCGCCATGCTGTGCGGCAGCCCGAGCATGCTCGACGAAACCAGCGAAGTGTTGAACAGCTTCGGTTTGACCGTGTCGCCGCGTATGCGCGAGCCGGGTGACTATCTGATCGAGCGTGCCTTCGTCGAGAAGTAAGCCTCGCTCAACAAAGAGCCCGCGCTACCGGACGGTGGCGCGGGCTTTTTGCGCTCTGGCCCCTATCACTGCGCTGTTGGGATGACCTCTAGCACGCGGATCAAGCCGGGCTCGGGGTAGTGCCAACGTACATCCAGGTCCCAGAAGCGAGCCCCGTACTGGCGCTCGGCGGTGGGCGTCTGATAGGCCGGACGCGGGTCTTGGGCCAGGCATTGCTCGATCAGTTCCACCAGCGGTTCCTGAAGGCGCAGCGCCTGGGTGTGTGCCTGCTGCAGCGCTGTGTCGGCCCATTGCACGGGTATCTGCTCGGGGGGCGTGCTGGCCATGCAATTACTGGCCGTGTCGATGATGTCGGCATAGGGTACGTAGGGCTTGATATCTAGCACGGGGGTGCCATCCAGCAGGTCGATGCCGGAAATGTACAGGCGGCCGGCTTCTACCCGGTCCAGCTTGACCACCGATTGGCCTATACCGTTCGGGCGATGGGTTGCACGGGTCGCGAACACCCCCATCGACGTGTTTCCGCCCAGGCGCGGTGGTCGCACCTTGAGGCGGGGCTTGTCTTCCAGCGTCTGATGAAACACAAACAGCAACCAGATATGGCTGACCTGTTCCAGGCCTTGCACGGCATCGCCCTGATCGAACGGTGCAACTAGTTCCAGCACGCCACGGGCTGCGGGTGCCAATTGCGGCTGGCGCGGAATGGCGAATTTCTCCTTGAAACAGGAGCGCACAAAGCCGACAGGGGAAACGGTGTAGGGCATGGTCGCGGGCTCCCAGCTATAAGCTGCAAGTTTTAAGCTGCAAGCTAAAAGCGGCAAATATGTTGATTCAGGCTTTTGACTTAAGCTTGCAGCTCAACCCTGCTTTAGGCTCTAACCCGCAGGGTTAGCCCCTTGAGGAAGTTACGCAGCAACTGGTCGCCACAGGTGCGGTAGTTGGTGTGGCCGAACTTGCGGAACAAGGCGCTCAGTTCAGGCTTGGACACTGGGAACTCGGCTGCCTTTAGGATGGCGTGCATGTCGTCTTCCTTGAGTTCGAAGGCCACGCGCAATTTTTTCAGAATGGTGTTGTTTGTAACCGGCAATTCCACCGGAACGGGCGCACGGCTGTCGTCCTTGCCGCGTTTGAACACGACCAGGCCGTCCAGGAAGTGAGCCATCACGTTGTCCGGGCAGCGCACAAAACCGTCTTCTTCGTCTTTTTTCAGGTAAGTCAGCACGTCTTCTTTAGTGACGTCCAAACCGCCCATCTTGATGATTTCGACAACCTTGTTGTCACTGATGTCGAGCATGTAGCGCACGCTACGCAGTACGTCGTTATGAATCATGTGGTCAATCCTGATATTCAGCAGTGAGCATCGCAGGCAGTGCTGCGGTGTCGAAATGTTCGGGGCTGGTGGTGTTTAGAACTTTTCGGTGGTCGCCATATAGCGCCACTGGCCGACAGGCAACTTGCCCATCGATACGCCACCAATACGAATGCGGCGCATGGAAATGATGGTCAAGCCGACGGCCTGGCAAAATTGTGCAATGACGCCCGGCTGCGGATTCTTCATCGCAAAGCGCAGACGATTTTCGCTCTGCCAGCTGGCCTTGACGGCGGGCAACTCGCGACCTTTGTAGGTCATGCCGTGGTTAAGGCGGTTCAAACCGTGTGGGGCCATCTCGCCGGAGACTTCAACCACATATTCCTGCTCGATTTTGTTGGCATCGGCAGTCAACTTGCGCACGATTTTCCAGTCCTGGGTGAACACCAGCAGGCCGCTGGCGTTGGCTTGCAGCTCATTGCCAACGGTCAGGCGCAGGAAGTGCCCTTTAAGCGGTCGTTTGCCGTAGCGATGTTCTTCGCTCAGGGTCTCTGGGCCAATCAGTGCCATGGCGCTGTCCGTGTCGAGGCCCGCGGGCGCGTTCAACAAAATAGTCACGGGCTCGGGTGGCGTGGCCTTGGCATGCGGGTCCAGTTCGACTTTTTGGGCGTCGACCTTGAACTGCGGTTCGTCGATGACTTCGCCATCTACCGTGACCCAGCCACCTTCAATAAACAGTTCGGCCTCACGGCGGGAGCAGCCGACGAGTTCGATGAGGCGCTTGGAGAGACGTATCGGTTCAGACATGACAGGAGCCGTAAAAGTAGGGGGCGGTTATTGTACCCGCCTGGCACCTGTTAAGTCCGGCAACATTTGCCTTGGGCGGGCTACGGGTGCTTGTAACGCAAGTGTAAGAGGGGATAAGGCTTGCCCATGCCATCTGTTTCACTGCGCCCTACTGGTTCGAAGCCTTGTTTCAAGTAAAACCCCAAGGCCTGCGGGTTTTGCTCGTTGACATCCAGCTCCAATGCGTTGAAGTGATGGATGGCATGATTGAGCAGGTATTTCCCGACACCTTTGCCACGATAGTCCGGGTGGATAAACAGCATCTCAACTTTGTTTGCCGCCACACCGGCAAAGCCTGCGATGCGTTTCTTGGCAGGATCGCGAACGCAAAAAAGCATTACGGCATCCAGGTAGTGTTTTTTGACGAGGTCGCGCAGTTCACAGATGTAGGCGTCGGTTAAAAAGTCATGGGTCGCGCGAACCGAGGCTTCCCAGATGTGGGTGAGGCTGTCGTAGTCCGACGCCGCCGGGGTGGTGATGGTCCAGTGCTGTCGCATCAAATGTGTCTCCTGACACGTTTTTTATAAGCGTTGACCTGAATGATAGTTGCAAAAAAAGCCCTGGCGCACGCGCGGCAGGGCTTTTAGCGTGTGTTATTGAACGCTTAGAGCGCTTCAGCCCACAAGTCATACTCGTCGGCATCGGTCACACGGCACAGGATCTTGTCGCCCGGCTTGATAGCTTTATCGGTAGCGATAAAGACGTTGCCGTCGATTTCCGGTGCGTCGAAGAAACAACGACCGACTGCGCCCTGTTCATCGACCTCGTCGATCAGCACTTCGATTTCCTTGCCGATTTTCATTTGCAGGCGTGCGGCGCTGATGGCTTGTTGGTGAGCCATAAAGCGCTCCCAGCGATCCTGCTTGACGTCGTCCGGTACGATGGCCGCGTCCAGCAGATTGGCAGGTGCGCCTTCAACCGGCGAGTACTGGAAGCAACCGACGCGATCCAATTGAGCTTCGGTCAACCAGTCAAGTAGGTACTGGAAGTCCTCTTCAGTTTCACCCGGGAAGCCGACAATAAAGGTCGAGCGGATGATCAGGTCAGGGCAGATCTCACGCCAGTTTTTGATGCGTGCCAGGGTTTTGTCTTCAAAGGCCGGGCGTTTCATGGCCTTCAGCACTTTCGGGCTGGCGTGCTGGAACGGGATGTCCAGGTACGGCAGGATTTTGCCGGCGGCCATCAGCGGAATCAGTTCGTCAACGTGCGGGTACGGGTAGACGTAGTGCAAGCGCACCCACACACCCAACGTGCTCAGGGCTTCGCAGAGTTCGGTCATACGGGTTTTGACCGGCGCACCGTTCCAGAAACCGGTGCGGTATTTCACATCCACGCCATAGGCGCTGGTGTCTTGGGAAATCACCAACAGCTCTTTCACGCCGGCCTTGACCAGGCGTTGAGCTTCATCCAGCACATCGCCAACCGGGCGGCTGACCAGTTTGCCGCGCATCGACGGGATGATGCAGAAGCTGCAGCTATGGTTGCAGCCTTCGGAAATTTTCAGGTACGCATAGTGGCGTGGGGTCAGCTTGATACCTTGTGGCGGTACCAGGTCGATCAGCGGGTTGTGGTCCTGGCGCGGCGGTACGACCTGGTGCACTGCGTTGACCACTTGCTCGTACTGCTGCGGGCCGGTCACGGCCAGCACGCTAGGGTGAACGTTGCGGATATTACCTTCCTCAACGCCCATGCAGCCGGTCACGATGACCTTGCCGTTTTCTTTGATGGCCTCGCCAATCACTTCCAGCGATTCAGCCTTGGCACTGTCGATAAAGCCACAGGTGTTGACCACCACGACGTCAGCGTCCTGGTAGGTGGAAACGACGTCGTAGCCTTCCATACGCAACTGCGTAAGGATGCGTTCGGAGTCGACGAGTGCTTTCGGGCACCCCAGTGAGACGAATCCGACCTTGGGGTTGGCTGGCGTGGTAACGGTGGACATGGCGAACCTCGGTATGTAGTGACGTTACATGCCCGTAAAGGCTGCACGACGAACGGACGCTTGATGCGCCTCTAGTGAAAAAAAGTGCGCAATTTTAGCTATGGTCAACGCACTTGACCAGCGTTATACGGGGATTTACGACGAGTGCTGCGCTATGCTGCGCGCCGCTGCGAAAGTAGTATTTTTGTTGCAGGATATTTCACTCATAACAGTCAGGCATTTAGCGCATGCTGCGGCATAAAGCGCAGTGCTTGCGGGTAAAACACGATCCCAAGTCGTAGGAGTGGTTGATGGGGCAGGCAAGCAGTCAGGCAACAGAACATGGTCACTCAACGGCAAAGCCTGTCGGGATGCTGGTGGCAGCGGTTGGTGTGGTGTATGGGGACATCGGGACCAGCCCGCTGTACACCCTTAAAGAGGTGTTTTCGGGCGGTTACGGGGTTCAAGTCAACCATGACGGCGTGTTTGGCATTTTGGCGCTGATTCTGTGGTCGCTGATTTGGGTGGTATCGATCAAGTACGTGCTGTTCATTCTGCGCGCCGACAACCAGGGCGAAGGCGGGATCATGGCCCTTACGGCATTGGCGCGGCGGGCGGCGTCACCTTACCCGCGGCTGCGTTCGGTGCTGGTGATTCTGGGCTTGATCGGGGCGTCGCTGTTTTACGGTGACAGCATGATCACCCCGGCCATCTCGGTATTGTCCGCCGTTGAGGGGCTTGAACTGGCCTTTGACGGATTGGATCACTGGGTTGTGCCGCTGGCGTTGGTCGTGCTGGTGTTGCTGTTTTTGATCCAGCGGCATGGCACCGCCAGTATCGGCAAGCTTTTCGGGCCGGTCATGGTGGTGTGGTTTGTGGTGCTGGCAGGGCTGGGCATTCATGGCATCGCGCAACACCCTGAAGTACTCAATGCGCTAAACCCGGTGTGGGCGGTACGCTTCTTTGTATCGCACCCGGGCATGGGCGTGGCCATTCTGGGTGCCGTCGTGCTGGCGCTGACGGGGGCCGAGGCGCTGTACGCGGACATGGGGCATTTTGGGCGCAAGCCAATTGCCCGTGCCTGGTTCATCCTGGTGTTGCCTGCACTGGTACTCAACTATTTCGGTCAGGGTGCGTTGCTGTTGGAGAACCCTGCTGCGGCGCGCAACCCGTTCTACTTGCTGGCCCCCAACTGGGCGCTGATTCCGCTGGTTGTGCTGTCGACACTGGCCACCGTGATTGCCTCTCAGGCGGTGATCTCAGGCGCGTTCTCCCTGACACGTCAGGCGATTCAGCTCGGTTACATACCGCGCATGCACATTCAACATACCTCCAGTGCTGAGCAGGGGCAGATTTATATCGGTGCAGTGAACTGGTCGCTGATGGTGGGCGTCATTTTGCTGGTGTTGGGTTTTGGCTCTTCTGGCGCGTTGGCATCGGCTTATGGCGTTGCCGTAACGGGCACGATGTTGATCACTAGCATATTGGTGTCGGCGGTCATGCTGCTGCTGTGGAAGTGGCCGCCGCTGTTGGCGGTGCCTGTGCTAGTGGGCTTTTTGCTGGTCGACGGCCTGTTTTTTGCGGCCAACGTACCGAAAGTTGTACAGGGCGGCGCTTTCCCGGTGTTGGCGGGGATTGTGCTGTTTGTGTTGATGACCACGTGGCGGCGAGGCAAGCAGTTGCTGGTTGAGCGGCTGGACGAGAACGCGCTGCCATTGCCCCTGTTTATCAGCAGTATTCGGGTGCAGCCGCCGCATCGCGTTCAAGGCACGGCGGTTTTTCTGACGGCTCGCCCGGATGCTGTGCCCCACGCTTTGTTGCACAACTTGCTGCACAACCAGGTGTTGCATGAGCAAGTCGTGTTGCTCACGGTGGTCAACGAAGATTCCCCGCGGGTGCCGGCCGAGCGACGCTTTGAAGTGGACTCGTATGGCGAGGGGTTCTTCCGGGTGATCCTGCACTTCGGTTTTATGGACGAGCCGGATGTACCTGAAGCGTTGAAGTTGTGCCATCTCGATGAGCTGGACTTCAGCCCGATGCGCACGACCTACTTTCTCAGCCGTGAGACGGTTATTGCGTCCAACCTGGTGGGTATGGCTCGATGGCGTGAAGGGTTGTTCGCGTTCATGCTCAAAAACGCCAACGGCAATTTGCGGTTCTTCAAGCTGCCGGTGAACCGGGTAATCGAACTGGGTACCCAGGTTGAGATGTAGCGCCTGATAAAAGTCCCGGTTCATGCCTGGCCTGTGGGAGCAGCCGGTCGCCGCTCGCTTGCTCGGGATCTTTTGAAGATCAATAGATCACGAGCAAGCGCATTCCTGCAGGGCGTATAGGTTAGGGTGCTATTGCCTGATGCTTTTTGATCAGGTCCACCAGGCGCTGGGCCAGTGCTGGGTAGTTTTCGTCAAAGTGATGGCCGCCTGGCAATTTCAGTGCTTCGCCCACGGCCGTCTTGGCTGTGCAACCACTTTCATCGGCTTCTTCTTCGCCATAGATGCATACCACTTTGCCAGCGGGAAGTTTGGACATTTCCTCGCCGGTGTCGGCTTCTTCTCCCGCTTTGCCCAGCCAGCCGTCAACATGGATCTCAAAGCTGCCGCTGCGGGCGAAAGCCAGCAGCATGATCGCGTCGATGCGCTTTTGTTCGGCTTCCGGCAGGCGGTTGTAGGTCGCCGGTAGCACGTCTGCGCCGAACGAATAACCCACCAACACAAAGCGCTGTGTGCCCCATTTCTGACGATAATGCTGCATTAACTCGGCCAGGTCAGTGGCGCTTTGTTCAGGCGTTTTGTGCTGCCAGTAGTAACGCAGCATGTCGATACCGACCACCGGGAAGCCGATCTTGGCCATCTCACCGGCCACATCACGGTCCAAGTCACGCCAGCCGCCATCACCGGACAGAAACAGCGTCACGGTGCTGTTTTGCTGGCCGGCCGGCACTTCAACCACGGGCATGTTTAGCCCACCGTTTTCATCGCCCACCAGGATTTTGCGCAGTTCATTGCTCAATACCTGCGGCAAGTGAATGTCGTAATCGCTGATGCGGGTCTGCGCATTGGGTTGGTCGCGTACAAAGGCAGCGCTTGGGTCGTCAGGGTTGTCGTTCCAGGCCACCAGCCAATTCCCGTGGGCTGCTGATGTCGGCATGGGCAGCGTGCAGCCAGGTTCTTCAAGTTTGAAACCGACCGACACGGCCTGAGCCTTGTCATCGGTCTGGCTGGCCAGCCAGCGCCATGCCAGGTTCGCGCCCGGGCCGATACCGCTCACGAGTGTAGCGGGGCCCTTGAGTTGTTCCAGGGCCGACTGTAAGGCTTGCTGCTGCGCGGTGCAGTCGTCCTTGGGCACAATGACTTGCACCAGTTGCGCCGCTCCGCCTCGGCTCAGTGCTATCAATTGCTTGTCGCTCAGTGCTTCATCAGCAGGCGTGGCAATGACCACGCGGGCCCGCGGCTTTTGCCCGGGAGCGACAGTGGTCAGGGTTGAGCCGTCGGTCTGGATGAGTTGCGCCAGCGTCGGTTCGGGGGTGGGGCGATTCCACAGCCAATAACCGCCAGCCGCCAGCGCGAGGACTATCACCAGGGTTACCAGCAAAAACCGCCAGGAACGATGTTTCATTAGCGTTTCACCAATCCAGTCAAGCCGCCTGCAATCAGGGCGGCGGTATCAGCCAAGGCTACCAGCGGGTCCAACCCGGCAGGCACGGCCATATAACGAGGTTCCCAGTCAGGCTGGAATTTGTCTTTGAAGCGGCGCAACCCCTGGAAGTTGTACAGGTGCTCGCCACGCTGGAACAGCATTGAGCCCAAGCGTTGGGTCAATGGCGCGCCGCGGCGTGGTTGCAGGCCAGACAATGGCACCATTCCCAGGCTGAAACGGGCGTATCCTTGCTTCTTATAGTGTTGAATCAGACCGACCATCATAAATTCCATGGTCAGTTTCGGCGCATCCGGGTGTGCACGCATCAGGTCGAGGCTCGACAGCTCATGGCTGTGAGTTTCAAGCAAGTTGGCAAAGGCGACCGGTTTACCCTCAAAGCGAATGATCGCGACCCGGAAGTGTTTGAGGTAGTCCGGGCTGAAACGTCCCAGCGAGAAGCCTTTTTCACGCACATTCTTGCCGGTCAGCCAGGCATCGGAAATCACCTTGAGCTCATCCATTGGGGCTTCGCCTGGCTCGTGGATCTCCAATGACAGGCCATCACGGGTGCCGCGGTTCCAGGTGTAGCGCAGGTCCTTCATCTCTTTGCCTTTGGCCTCGAGGTCAAAGCGTTGCAGGTCGACCCGAGCCTCTTCGCCCAGCTTGATCGCTGTCAGCCCGATGTCCATATAGAACGGCAAGTTCTCGGCGCGTACCTGATAAAACACGGGGCGGGCGTGGTAGGTGTCACATAGGTCGCGGAACTGCCAGATCAGCTCGGCACGCTGTTGGTTCGGCCCGATGGGGTCGTACAGGGCCACCAGGCTGCGACCGCGACGGGCGTACATCAGGAATGCAGTGTCGTCCGGATGGAACAGCAGGGCTTTATCGCCGGTGAGGGCCAGGCCACCATCGGGCTGATCGGAGGCCAGAAGGATCTTTTCGGCTTTCTGCAGTTCTGCGGCGTCGGGCAAGTGAATGACCGGGCGTGCTGTGCGCAGCAGCCAGGTCAGCGACACAACCACCAACAGCACCGCCGCCCCCAGCAATGAGCGCAAGCCACGCGGCGCATCGGCATCAAGGGTGAACTGCCACCACAGTTGATGGCTGTAGGGCACGTCCTGGTAGGCGAACAGCAGCAACCAGATAGAAGCTCCCAGTACGCAGACGCTGGCCACCAGGTAAAGCGGCGAAAAAGGCAGCTCGGTCAGCCGGCTTGGGCGATAAAACGAACGGCGGAACAGCGCCAGCAGGCTGGCGGTCAGGGTCAGCAGCGTGGCCTCCTCCCAATCGAAGCCTTTTAGCAGGGAGAGCACGGCACCGACCAAGAGCAAGACCGTGGTCAGCATCCAGGCCGCGGACAGGCGGCGACGCAGGCCTTGTGCTAACAGCAGGCACAGTACGCCGATCAGGCTGGCACCAAAGTGCGAAGCATCAATCAGCCGATGCGGGATCAGAAAGCCGATGTTTTCAAGGCGAGTATCGATCTCGGGCGTCGCGCCAGAAAACAACAGGACTACGCCAGACATGAACACCAGCACGGCGAGAATCGGTGCTGCCAGGCCAGAGGCTACGCGCAGGCTTTGGCGGGTGTGGAGCAGTCGTTGTGCTTCATTGAACAGCAGCATGAAACACGCCACCAGCAATGGCAGCACCACATAAATCATGCGGTACAGCAGCAGGGCGGCGGCTAGCGGGGCGGCCCCGAGTGTGTCGGCAAAAGCGGCCAGCAGAATCGCTTCAAAAACGCCGACGCCACCGGGTACGTGGCTCAACACGCCGGCGGCCAACGCCAGCAGGTAAACCAGCAGGAACACGCCGAACGGGGGCGTTTCCGGTAGCAGCAAATACAGCACGGTGGCCGCCGCGGCGACGTCCAGCGCGGTGATCAGTAATTGCAGCAGCGTTAAGCGTGGGCTCGGCAGGCGTAACGTGCGACGTCTGACTTTGACGAGCAGGTTGTCGGCGATGGGTTGTTCGGCCAGGCGACGATTATAAATGCCGAGTGCGAGCCATCCGAACAGCAGCAGGATGACGCTGGCAATAGTGCCCAGCAGCAGTGGCGGAACATGCAGCGCAGTCGATGCCGCGTGCAAGTCGCTAAGCGTCGCCAAGGCCGCCAAAGGGGGGAGTGCGCACCCCAGCGACAGGCTGGCAAACAGCGTCATGCGTGCAACTTCTGCTGCCCCTACACCGTGCCGTGCGTATAAGCGGTAGCGCACGGAGCCACCCGACAGCAGCGACAAACCAATGGCGTTGCCAATGGCGAAGGCTGTAAAACCGCCCAGCGCCAGCGTTTTGGGCGGCAGCTTGACGCCTGCATAACGGCTGGCCGACCACTCGTACCCCAGTAGAATCACGAAACCCACGGCGGTAGCCGCCAATGCGCCGAGCAAAGCGGGTTTAGGCACTTCCAGGATTGAATCGTGCAGCGCGTAAAGGTCAAGTTCGCTTAGCAGATGGCGGCAAGCTATCAAGGCAATCGCGAACAGTAGCAGCGTGACGGCAAGCCCAATGGGTTGGCGATACTTGCTCAGCAGGTCCAGCCAGCGCAAGCGGGTTGCGTCAATGGGCTGGGCTGCGGTTACAGGGTCTTTGGGCAGTGGCGAATTATCGGGCATCAATCACCTCGTGGATCGTGCGCGATAGGATGGAGGCATCGACTCAAGTTACCAATCCTTTTGGGTAAAATATTTTGAAATACTTTCGGCCGTTTGCCTGGTGTTCAGGTAGCGGAGGCGGGAAAGCGCTCACTGCTGGGGGAGAGCATAGGTGAAGAAGCTTTCATAAATAGCGCGTTTATTGTCAATAAACGGTGATGGCGCACTTTTTCTGCGCACACAAAAAAGGCCACTCTTTCGAGTAGCCTTTCTTGATGTTTGGTTGCGGGAGCCGGATTTGAACCGACGACCTTCGGGTTATGAGCCCGACGAGCTACCAGACTGCTCCATCCCGCGTCTGTGTGGGCGCATTCTACAGAAGAACGCCGGGCTGTCAAGCTAAAATCCCGTAAGCGATTGAAATAATCCACTTTATTTCGCGGCTTTGATTGGGAGGTTACTGTGGGCAAAAACAGGCACGCACAAAAAAGGCCACTCTTTCGAGTAGCCTTTTTCGATGTTTGGTTGCGGGAGCCGGATTTGAACCGACGACCTTCGGGTTATGAGCCCGACGAGCTACCAGACTGCTCCATCCCGCGTCTGAGGGGCGCACTCTACAGTGATGAGCGGGGGAGTCAACCTTTAATCCATGAATCCCGCAAATAAGTGCATGGTCAGCTTTAGGGGGGGGATGTGCGCCCTGGATTGAAAAACACACGCGCACAAAAAAGGCCACTCTTTCGAGTAGCCTTTTTCGATGTTTGGTTGCGGGAGCCGGATTTGAACCGACGACCTTCGGGTTATGAGCCCGACGAGCTACCAGACTGCTCCATCCCGCGTCTGTGGGGTGGATTCTACAGCGATACGCAGGCGTGTCAAACCTTAATTTTAAAAAATAGCTTCTGGTTCAATTGCTTAGAGCAAAATAGCAGGTCTATGAATGGCTACAGGTCAGGCGGGGTAAGGCATTCTGCTCTATCAAGCGGTCGAGAACGATTAATAAAATATATTCACCGGCGACTTTCACCACGTCTATCGGGCTGGTTTAAACCACTGGTGCTATATACAGTGCATAGTGACATACTGGCGATCTGCATTGCCTACCCTCTATTAGGCCGCCGCCTTACATGACGCAGCGAAAAATCATCCATGTTGACTGTGACTGTTTCTATGCCGCTATTGAGATGCGCGATGACCCGAGCCTGGCGAACAGGCCCATGGCGGTCGGGGGCTCGGCTGACCGTCGGGGTGTGATTTCTACCTGTAATTATGAGGCACGGGCCTACGGCGTGCGCTCCGCGATGGCCTCGCGGCATGCGCTCAAACTGTGCCCCGATCTGATCATCGTTAACGGCAGAATGGATGCTTATAAAGAAGCCTCCAAAGAAATTCATGGCATTTTGCGTGACTACACCGAGTTGATTGAGCCGTTATCACTGGACGAGGCTTATCTGGATGTCTCTGATAGCCCGCATTTTGCGGGCAGTGCCACGCGCATTGCCCAGGATATCCGGCGTCGAGTGTCGAATCAGTTGCATATCACGGTGTCGGCAGGGGTGGCACCGAACAAGTTTCTGGCCAAAATCGCCAGTGACTGGAGAAAGCCCAATGGGTTGTTCGTGATTACGCCGGATCAGGTCGGTGATTTTGTATCGGCGTTGCCCGTCAATAAATTGCATGGCGTAGGCAAAGTTACGGCCGATAAGTTGGGGCGTCTGGGGATTGAGACTTGTCTTGATCTGCGCGGGTGGAACAAGCTGGAATTGGTGCGCGAGTTTGGTTCTTTTGGTGAGCGTTTGTGGGGGCTGGCGCGTGGGATTGATGAGCGTTTGGTGCAGAGTGATAGCCGACGTCAGTCTGTCAGTGTCGAGAATACGTATGACGCTGATTTACCGGATCTAGCGGCGTGCCTGGAAAAACTGCCTGAACTGCTTGCTACCTTAAACGGGCGGATTGGCCGGATTGATAGCAGCTATCGCCCCGGTAAACCGTTCGTCAAAGTGAAGTTCCACGACTTTACCCAGACCACCCTGGAGCAGTCGGGTGCAGGCCGCGACCTTCATAGTTATCAGCAATTATTGAGTCAGGCATTTGCGCGGGGGGCCAAGCCCGTCCGCTTGTTGGGGCTTGGTGTTCGTTTGCATGATGTGCGAACGGGGTTTGAGCAATTGGAGTTGTTCAATCGCTAAGTGGGCTGCCGGGTTTAGCTTGCCCCGGGGTCTGCCACCAGTCGTCCTGCGTTTTTGGTCAGGGACTGAAGGAATTCACGTTGTAATTCAGGGTCGTTGCGTGTGAGTTCGATCAGGCTTTGTTCCAATTCACTGGCCTCTTCTTCCAGGCCCAGCTCTGACAAGCGTTTGACCCTGTGCACCCACTGCTTGACGTCATCCCCTTCGAGGTCATCGTAAATCAGGCCATGGGCTTCGATCAGCTTGTTGCGCAAGTGGCTGCTGATCGACAGCGTCGAGTCGGAGTGGGTTTCGTCCTGGGCATCTTCAACCATGATGGTGAGTTTGCCGATGTGATTGAGGTCTTGTTCGGCAAAAGGCGTATCGAGCAAGTTGAGGCGCAGAATGCCGTTACGGTCGGTGGTCAATTCATGGCTGTGTTGGCCGGCTTTTACCACGACGGGGCGCTCTGCCCAGGGCAGGCTGGAATATTCCAGGCGTTTGTCGCGTTGCACTTCATCAATGCTGGCCAGGTTTTGCTCGGCGCGACCGTGAGATTGCACGTTTATGGCCGGGTTAAGCCCGGCAAAGCCATAGCTGATCCAGTCTTTGGTGACGCTGTCCGGTAATTGCCCGAACATAAAAACGTTCAGCACGTTGGCACCCACGCCTGCGACCACGGCCACTGCACCCAGCGGCATCTCATAGATTTTGCGCCAGGGCTGGTAAGGGGTGTAGCGGTCGTAATGGCGGGTGACATCAAACTCAGTGACCTCAAAGGTCTTTTGTTCATTGATACGCACGCGGCGCTGAGGAAGCTCAAGCGCGGCAGGCGAACCGACGTCAATCTGGAGGCTGTGGGCAAGCAGTTTGCGCTCGATGCGTTCTTCATGCTCACTGCGTTGTGACATGTGATTGGCGCAGCCACTCAACAACAGGGTGCCGCACATGGCGGCACCCCCGAGGGTCAAGGTCCTTCGATTAAACATGGCGTCTCTATTTGGTTTCAGCGACGAATGCGCGCCTGAAGAAAGTTCAGGACGTCAGCAACAGGCAGGGCCTGGGCTTCTGCGTCGGTGCGGCTCTTGTATTCCAGGTTGCCTTCGGCCAGGCCGCGGTCGCTGACAACGATGCGGTGTGGAATACCGATCAGTTCCATGTCTGCGAACTTGATGCCCGGGCTGGTTTTTTTGTCGCGGTCATCCAGCAAGACTTCAAACCCGGCAGCCGTCAGTTCGGCATACAGCGTGTCAGTGGCTTCGCGAACGGCATCGGTTTCGTAACGCAAAGGCACCAGTGCCACCTGGAACGGTGCCAGGGCGTCGCTCCAGATAATGCCGCGCTCGTCGTTGTTCTGCTCGATGGCGGCCGCCACCACGCGAGAAACACCGATGCCGTAGCAGCCCATTGCCAGGGTGACAGGTTTGCCGTTTTCGCCCAGAACCTGGCACTTCATGGCTTCGCTGTACTTGGTTCCCAATTGGAAAATATGGCCAACCTCGATACCGCGTTTGATTTCCAGGGTGCCTTTGCCGTCCGGGCTCGGGTCGCCGGCCACCACATTGCGCAGGTCGGCAACAGTAGGCACGGGCAGATCGCGCTCCCAGTTCACGCCAAAGTAGTGTTTGTCGTCGATGTTGGCACCCACGCCGAAGTCGCTCATGAACTCGACCGAGCGGTCGATGATGCAAGGCAGGGGCAGGTTCAGTGGGCCCAGGGAGCCCGCGCCGGCACCGATGGCGTCGCGCAGTTCGGCATCCGAGGCCATGGTCAGCGGGCTTGCCACCAACGGGTGGTTGCCGGCCTTGATTTCGTTCAGTTCGTGGTCACCACGGATCACCAAGGCAATCAGTTTGCCTTCTTCGGCCGCGTGAACGATCAGGGTCTTGACGGTTTTTTCGATTGGCAGGTTGTAGCCTTCAACCAATTGCGCGATGGTTTTGGCGTCAGGTGTGTCGACCAGGCTCAGGGCTTGTGTGGCCGCCGGGCGAGAGGTTTCACGCGGCACCGCTTCGGCTTTTTCAATGTTGGCGGCATAGTCGGAACCGTTGCTGAATACGATGTCGTCTTCACCGGACTCGGCCAGTACGTGGAACTCATGGGAACCAGCACCACCAATGGAACCGTTGTCGGCTTCAACCGGGCGGAAGTTCAGGCCCAGGCGGGTAAACACGTTGCAGTAAGCCTGGTGCATGCGGTCATACGTGACCTGCAGTGACGCTTCGTCCGCGTGGAACGAATAGGCGTCCTTCATGATGAATTCGCGGCCGCGCATCAAGCCAAAGCGTGGGCGGATTTCATCACGGAATTTGGTCTGGATCTGGTACAAGTTGATCGGCAACTGTTTGTAGCTGTTCAGCTCATTGCGGCACAGGTCGGTGATAACTTCTTCGTGAGTCGGGCCCACGCAGAACTCGCGGCCATGGCGATCTTTAAGGCGCAACAGCTCGGGGCCGTATTCTTCCCAGCGACCGGATTCTTGCCACAGTTCAGCCGGTTGAATGCTCGGCATCAGCACTTCCAAAGCGCCCGCAGCATTCATTTCTTCGCGAACGATGGCTTCGGCTTTGCGCATGATCCGCAAGCCCATGGGCAGCCAGGTGTACAAGCCCGAAGCAAGTTTACGAATCATGCCGGCGCGCAGCATCAGCTGATGGCTGATAACGACCGCGTCTGAAGGCGTTTCTTTCTGTGTGGCGAGCAAATATTGACTGGTGCGCATGGTTAGTCGTGGCCGTTGCAGATGGCTAGAAATGACTGAGCATTGTACGGGCGAGAGGTGCCTGCGTACAGGGCGGCGGGGGGAGGTGGGCTCCCCCTTGTATTTACGGGGTTTGGTCAGTGTCTACGGAGGGTTTTTGGCGGGCGCGACGGCTTTCCTGATACCAGTGCAGGCTGATCAATATCAGGGTGGGTATGCCCATGATGGCGGTGATGATAAAAAAGGTGTGGTAGCCGAACTTCTCGACCAGCACGCCCGAATAGCCGCCCATCAAACGGGGCAATAACAGCATGATTGAACTGAGCAGGGCGTATTGCGTGGCGGAAAACTTGAGGTTGGTCAGGCTGGACAGATAAGCCACAAAAGCGGAAGTGGCCAGGCCCGAGCTGAAGTTGTCGAGCGAAATGGTGACAATCAGCATTTGCAGATTGGGCCCCATATCCGTCAGCAGCATAAAGAGCAGGTTGGTGCCGGCAGAAGCTGCGCCCCCAATCAGCAGAATGGGCAAAATGCCAAAGCGCACAATCAGCAGGCCACCCATACCGGCCCCGACCAGGGTCATGATCAGGCCAAAGATCTTGCTGACCCCGGCAATCTGGTCTTTGGTAAAGCCTTGATCGATATAGAACACGTTGGCCATGACGCCCATGACCGTGTCAGACATGCGGTAAGTCGCAATCAGGCCGAGCAGCAGCAAGGCTTGCCAGCGATAACGCAGGATAAAGTCGTTGACGGGCGTCAGCACCGGTGCCAGACCGCGCCGCCCCAATGAGGACAGGCACATAACGGTGAGCAAGGTGTAGAGAATGGCGCGCAAGAAGGCGCGATCTTCCAGCACCAGGTTGACAGGGCTGATGCCTTCAAACAGCACACCGGCAAAGTTGGTGTTGTACAACTGAGTGAACATGGCGGGCACGGACACCAGCAGCACAATCAGCACAAATACTGAGGCCAATTGATGGCCAAAGCTGTAGCGCCCGGCTGACAGTTGGGTGCGAAGCGGAACCGGCGGTTCGCGCATAAAAAAAGTGGTCAGCAGCGCGGGCACCATCAGCAGCCCGAAGAGCACATAGGTGCCGGTCCAGGCCGAATGCTTGTAATTGAACCCGGTAGAGCCGAAGCCCTCGGCAAAAAACAGCGCTCCCGCGGTGGCCAGCAGGGCGGCCACACGGTAGCCGGACATGTAACTGGCGGCCAGCGCAGCCTGGCGGCTGTCCTCGGCGATTTCCAGGCGATAGGCATCAACGGCAATGTCTTGGGTTGCCGAGGCGAAGGACACCAGAACTGCAATTGCTATCAGCCATGAAAGATGCTTCTGGGGGTCGCAAAACCCCATGCCGATCAAGCCGAGCATCACCAGCGATTGTGACAGCACCAGCCAGGAACGCCGGCGGCCAAGCTTACCGAGCAACGGTAGGCGCCACTGGTCAAGCAGCGGCGACCACACCCACTTGAAGGCATAAGCGAGCCCGATCAGGCTGGCATAACCAATGGTCTCGCGAGCAACTCCGGCTTCGCGCAACCAGACAGACAGCGTGGAGAACACCAGCATGTACGGTAAACCGGCGGCAAAACCGAGCAGCAACAGCACAAGGGTCGAGGGGCTGGAATAGGCAGCTAGCGCTTCGCGCCAGGTTTTACGGGGCATAGACTCGAGTCTGCCTCTGATTACGGAAACAAAGGGCGCACTCTAACCGCAGTGCTCTATCGGACGCCAGCCATGACGCTTTAAATCCACGCGACTGTTCATAATGCTTAAACCCTCGCTGCGCAGACGGGCTCTTTGTTCGTCTCCTGACGCGCTACCCGCCGGCAAACTGATGCGGCCCCCGGCAGCCAAAACCCTGTGCCAGGGCAGCCGCGTGTCTTCCGGCAGTTGGCTGAGTGTGCGCCCGACCCAACGCGCCGCCCGGCCAAGGCCGGCCAATTCGGCGAGTTGACCATACGTCACCACATAACCGCAGGGCACTTGTATCAGGGTCGAATACAGCGCCATACGGCGAATATCAGCCGGGGACGGTTCCGGCTGTGGGCTCAAGGCAGAAGGTGTTGTCGTCATGGCGTGATGGGTCATCGGGGGCATTCATCTCAATGAGACTAATGGAACTACATAATCATCGTTGGGTCTTTCTTTTCGATACGCTCATCCGGATCATGCCGGCATTATTTCGAACTCCTGAGTTTTCCACCTGCTTATGTTGCCCAGAACCTTGTTATGCCTTGCTGTTTTCACTGTGTCCTCGCCGTTGTTGGCTGACACGGTGTGGTTGAAAAACGGCGACCGCCTGAGCGGTAAAATCAAAGTGTTCGATGGCGGCAAGTTGCTGGTTCAGACGGACTATGCCGGGGCCATTTCTGTTGATTGGAAGCAGGTCAAGACCCTGGAAAGCGATCAGCAATTGTTGGTCAAACAGGATGCCTACGCCGGTGAGGTGGCCAAGTCGCTTACGGCCACCGAGGACGGCAAGGTGATTCTGGCCAATGGCGAGAGCTCTAAAACCGTGGAATTGGCCAGTATCCAGCAGATCATGAAACCTAAAGCCGTGATTCAAGACCTGGCCTGGAAGGGCAATGTGGATGTCGCGCTTAACTACAAACGTGCCGACAAAGACACGGATGATTACGACGTGAGTTTCAAAACTTCGGCCCGGCATGGTTCCTGGCGTCATCATGCGGAAGGTGAGTACAACCGCGAATTTCAAAACGATGTGGTCACCACTGACAACTGGAGCGCAGGGTATGCGCTGGACTATTTCATCGATGAACAATGGTACTGGCAAGGGCGGCTGAACTACACACGAGACAAGGTTGAAGATATTGCCCGTCAGCGCACCGTGGGCACCGGCCCGGGTTATCAGTTCTGGGATGATGAGTTGGGCGCGTTCTCGCTGGGCTCATTGCTTAATCGCACTGACTATGAATATTCCGACGACAAGAAAGAGAACTTCTACTCGCTGGCCATGAGGTGGGATTACAACCGCTACCTGCTGGGTAAAACCGTCTCCCTCTTCACCAGTGGCGAAGTGGGGAAACCGTTGGGAGGCGATTCGGATTACAGCCTCGATGCCGAAATTGGTCTGCGCTACAAAGTGACCGAGTGGGCGTCGCTCAACCTGAAGGCTGAAAAAGAGCTGATTGGCAGCGGTAGTGGTTCCGACAATGCCCTCAACAAGACCCGTTATACCGCAGGCTTTGGTGTGACCTGGTAACTGCCCAGTAACCTGTAGCCACAACGGTGGCTACAGGTGGCGCTTTTCAGGTTTAGAGGCGCAGGCCGCCGTCCAGCTCGAGAATCCGGCCGGTGTAGTAATCATTTTCAAAGATGTACGCCGCCGAATGCGCAATTTCTTCGACTTTACCCATGCGCTTGAGCGGGATCACGGAGGTCATTCTGTCAAGCGCCTCCGGCTTCATGCCCATCGTCATTTCGGTTTCAATAAACCCGGGAGCAATTCCCGCAACGCGGATGCCATAGCGGGCCAGTTCTTTGGCCCAAGTCACTGTGGCGGCTGCGACACCGGCTTTTGCGGCGCAATAGTTGGTCTGGCCAATGTTGCCAGCCCGGGAGATGGACGAGATGTTGATAATCGCCCCCTGATTGTTCAGCTCCACCATCTTGGCCGCGACTTCGCGGGTGCACAGGAAAACACCGGTCAGGTTGACGTCAATCACCGCTTGCCATTGCGCAAGGGTCATTTTGCTCATCACCCCGTCTTTGACTTTCAGCAGCAGGCCATCGCGCAGGATCCCTGCGTTATTGACAAGGCCATTGATCGCGCCAAAATCGTCTGCGATTTGCGCCACGGTTTGCGTGACCTGCTCTTCATCGGCCACGTTGCACAGGTAGGCCCGGGCTTCTACGCCGTGAGCCTGACAGGCAGTGACCGCCAGTTCGAGCTTTTCCGGGTTCAGGTCAACCAGAGCCAACCGGGCACCCTTGGCGGCCATATACTCAGCCATTGCACGGCCCAAGCCTTGGCAGCCACCCGTGATAATGATTACTTTGTCTTTCAATTGCATGGGAACCCTCGGCAGTATTTCCGGGTGATTCCTTATAGGCTATTGATCTGCGCCGTGAGTGCGGCGAGTCAGTCAAACAGTGCCCTGAGTGCGGGTTGAGCGTTAGCCCTGAACTCGTCCGTTTTCGACGGATTTTTATAAGGAGTCATAAGTTGAGCGTTGAAGCAGCCAAGCATGCCCGAGAATTACTGCTCAAGGAATACCGGGGAGCATTGTCCACGCAGTCCAAGGCCATGCCGGGCTTTCCTTTCGGATCCGTCGTGCCCTATTGCCTGGATGATCAGGGGCGGCCGCTGATTTTGATCAGCCGCATTGCCCAGCACACCCATAACTTGAAAAAAGACCCCAAGTGCTCGTTGATGGTGGGTGAGCGCGGTGCTGAAGATGTGCAGGCAGTCGGGCGTTTGACGTACCTGGCCGAAGCCGAGCAGTTAAGCGATGCCCAAGCGATTGAAGCTGCGGCCGAGCGCTATTACCGTTACTTTCCCGAGTCGAAAAATTACCACGCTGCGCATAATTTTGACTTCTGGGTGCTGAACCCGGTTCGGCATCGTTACATTGGCGGTTTCGGTGCCATTCACTGGCTGGACCACATCACGTTGGCCAACCCCTTTGCCGGTGCGGTCGAAGTGCGCATGGTTGAACACATGAACAGCGACCATGCCACCGCCATCGCCCATTACGTGGAATTGGCCGGTTTGCCCACCGCTCACCCGGCCGAGATGGTTGCCATTGACAGTGAAGGCATGCACTTGCGCATCGGCCAAGGCCTGTATTGGCTGGCATTTGCCGAGCCGTGCACAACGTCGATGAGCGTGCGTGAGGCCCTGGTTCAACTGGCGCGCGCGGACGAGTGGCCGAAAAAACAGCCGGTCCAGCCTTGAATTCAGCGCAAAGCGCCGTCATTTAAGAAAGGTTGGAAGACATTCTTCCGGAGAGGAATCATTTGATGCGCGCTTTTTTATTGCTCTTTCTGCTGTTCCCCGTGCTAGAGCTGTACGTTTTTTTCAAGGTCAGCACCGCTATCGGGTTTTTCCCTGCGTTGTTGCTGATCATTGCTGGCTCCATGCTGGGTATTCTGGTGGTGCGGGTCGCCGGCCTGGCCACCGCATTGAGTGCGCGTGAAAGCTTGAACCGCGGCGAGCTGCCCGCTCAGCAAATGTTGCATGGCTTGATGATGGCCTTGGGCGGTGGTTTGCTGGTACTGCCAGGGTTTATCAGTGACGTTGCTGGCCTGTTGCTGTTGCTTCCACCTGTGCGCCGCCTGCTGGTCAATCGCCTGCGCAAGCGCGCCGAAGAACAGGCTATTCGCCAGCGTGCGTTTGCCGATGAGTTTGAAGCGGCACACCGCACGGCCAGCCATCAGCCTGTGGGGCGCGAGCCCACTGTGATTGAAGGCGAGTTCGAGCATCGCGACAAGTAAGCTCACCCGGGTTGACGACACGGCACTTTAGGTGCCGTGTCTGTTTTTGAGTGTGGCACGGGGCTAAATATTTAACAGGCGTGCCCTTGTAATCACTTCAGACGCCCTTATGTAACGGACACCGCAGGGTTTTGCTGGCAACAGCAGGCCTTAATAAGCGAATCGCACCCGGCATTTCCGGACTTGCAAACCCAGCCGGTATTGACACCGGCCGATGAACACTACAATTAGGAGAGATCGACAATGACTACGCTTCGTCCTCTGCATGACCGCGTCGTAATCCGCCGCAGCGAAGAAGAAAAGAAAACCGCTGGCGGTATCGTTCTGCCGGGTTCTGCTGCCGAAAAAGCTAACAGTGGTGTAGTGATCGCTGTTGGTTCGGGGCGCGTTCTGGACAACGGTGAAGTCCGCCCGTTGGCTGTTAAAGCGGGTGACAAGGTTGTGTTCGGCCCTTACTCCGGCAGCAACACTGTGAAAGTCGACGGCGAAGACCTGCTGGTAATGGCTGAGAACGAGATTCTCGCTGTTATCGAAGGCTGATTCCCCGCTCATTTTCCCGTTACTCCAAAGTATTTAAGGAATATCGATCATGGCTGCTAAAGAAGTTAAATTCGGCGACTCCGCCCGTAAAAAAATGCTCACCGGCGTTAACGTTCTGGCTGACGCAGTAAAAGCGACCCTGGGCCCGAAAGGCCGTAACGTGATCATCGAGAAGAGCTTCGGCGCTCCGACCATCACCAAGGACGGCGTTTCTGTCGCCAAAGAAATCGAACTCGAAGACCGTTTCGAAAACATGGGCGCGCAGCTGGTTAAAGACGTTGCCTCCCGTGCCAACGATGACGCAGGCGACGGTACTACCACCGCCACCGTTCTGGCTCAGTCGATCGTCAACGAAGGCCTGAAAGCCGTCGCTGCCGGTATGAACCCGATGGACCTCAAGCGCGGCATCGACAAGGCGACCATCGCCATCGTCAAAGAGCTGAAAAACCTGTCCAAGCCATGCGCTGACACCAAGGCTATCGCTCAGGTCGGTACCATCTCTGCCAACTCCGACAGCTCCATCGGCGACATCATCGCTGAAGCCATGGCTAAAGTCGGCAAAGAAGGCGTGATCACCGTTGAAGAAGGCTCGGGCCTGGAAAACGAACTGTCTGTGGTTGAAGGCATGCAGTTTGACCGCGGTTACCTGTCCCCTTACTTCGTCAACAAGCCAGACACCATGGTGGCTGAGCTGGACGGCCCGCTGATCCTGTTGGTTGACAAAAAAATCTCCAACATCCGCGAAATGCTGCCAGTGCTGGAAGCTGTTGCCAAAGCCGGTCGTCCACTGCTGATCGTGGCTGAAGACGTTGAAGGCGAAGCCCTGGCGACTCTGGTTGTGAACAACATGCGCGGTATCGTTAAAGTCGCTGCTGTTAAAGCACCGGGCTTCGGCGATCGTCGCAAGGCCATGCTGCAGGACATCGCTGTTCTGACCGGCGGTACCGTTATCTCTGAAGAGATCGGCCTGAGCCTGGAAAGCACTACCCTGGAACACCTGGGCAGCGCCAAGCGCGTAACCTTGTCCAAAGAAAACACCATCATCGTTGACGGTGCTGGCGTACAGGGCGACATCGAAGGCCGTATCGCTCAGATCCGTGCTCAGGTTGCCGAGACGTCTTCGGACTACGACCGTGAAAAACTGCAAGAGCGTCTGGCCAAGCTGTCGGGCGGCGTTGCAGTGATCAAGGTAGGTGCCGGTTCCGAAGTAGAAATGAAAGAGAAGAAAGCCCGCGTTGAAGACGCCCTGCACGCAACCCGTGCAGCCGTTGAAGAAGGCGTGGTACCTGGCGGTGGCGTAGCGCTGATTCGTGCGCTGGAAGCCCTGACTGAACTGACCGGCGACAACGCTGACCAGAACGTTGGTATCGCTGTTCTGCGTCGTGCCGTTGAAGCCCCTCTGCGTCAAATCGCTGCCAACAGCGGCGACGAGCCAAGCGTTGTGGTCAACGAAGTCAAGAACGGCAAAGGTAACTACGGTTACAACGCTGCGACTGGCGTGTACGGCGACATGATCGAAATGGGCATCCTGGATCCAACCAAGGTGACCCGTTCGGCGCTGCAAGCGGCATCCTCTATCGGCGGTCTGATCCTGACCACCGAAGCGGCCATCGCTGAAGCACCGAGCAAATCGGCTCCAGCTGGCGGCATGCCAGACATGGGCGGCATGGGTGGTATGGGCGGCATGATGTAAGCCAGCCTTACCCCGATACGCCTAAGCCCCGCCTGAGTCATCAGGCGGGGCTTTTTTTGTGGCTGGCGTTTACTCCCGACTCACCTTATGGGCATGAGGCAGGTCAGTTGCATGTTTCGGGCTGTGGCAATTACGGCTTCGACCGTTGCACGGTTGTGTTTTCCAGGGGGGGCCAGCCCAGCAACTGCTGTTTGTAACCGTAGCTTGCCGCCTGATAGTAAGTGATTGCTCGCTCAATCAGAGGGTCGGTCGCGGGGACGTGGGATTCAATGCTGGTGGTCTGGGCATCGTCATGTCGGCGCAGGCCCTTGCGGGGGCTGAGAATGGCCAGGTCTTTACCGTCAAACAACCCCAGATGCTGATAGTTGCCAACCACGACACGGGCAGGCAGCGGGTTGTCCAGTAGCAGGTTGCGGCCAAAAAAGGTGGACTGGTAATCCAGGTTCAATAAGCCGAGCAGTGTTGGTGCCAGGTCAATCTGGCTGGCCAGGTGTGGGTTCTCACGGGCACCAATCAAGGCGGGTGCGTAAATAAACAGAGGAATCTGATAGTTGGCGATTGGCAGGTCTTCCTTGCCGGCACTGCCCGCCGTATGGTCCGCCACGAAAACAAAGATCGTGTTATCAAACCATGGCTTTTTGCGGGCCTGGGCAAGGAACTGGCCAATAGCATAGTCGGTGTATTTCACCGCACCGTCGCGGCCTTTACCCGATTGGATGTCGATTCGGTCATCCGGGTAGGTGTAAGGGCGGTGGTTCGACGTGGTCATCAACTGCAGTAGAAATGGCTTTTGCCGGGCGTAGTCAGCGTCGGCCAGCTTCAACGTTTCGCGGTAGAGATCTTCGTCAGCCATGCCCCAGGCGTTTTTGAAGTGGATATCGGCTTCATTCACGCTGCTTTGATCAACAACGCGATACCCGTTGCCGCTGAAAAACGCGTTCATATTGTCGAAGTAGCCGCGGCCGCCGTAGACAAACACGCTGTCATAACCCACCGCACTGAGCTGTTGACCCAGGCTGGCAAAGCCGCTTTCGCGTCCGATGCGTTTTACGATAGAGCGCCCAGGCGTTGGTGGAATCGCCAGGGTAATGGCCTCAAGCCCACGATCGGTGCGGGTGCCGGTGGCGTAGAAGTTATTGAAGTACAGGCTCTGCTTGCGTAACTGATCCAGATTCGGGGTCAGGTTGCGATCATCACCGTTGCTGCCCAAGTACTTGGCACTCAGGCTTTCAATGGTCACCAGCACAATATTGGGTTGGCGCGGTGTGCCCGGGTTGTCGATATTGCGGCGAATATCCAGCGCGTTGGTGCCCACAAATGTGGCGTTGGGCTCTGCCAGTTCACGGCGCAATTGTTTGGCCACTATTTCGTCAGGCAGGCTGGCGTAAAACTGCTGGTAATCCAGTTCATTGTTACGAAACGCAGCGAAGAACTGGTACGGCCCGTTGTTCGCCAGTTCGCGCTGATAGGTGTTCCCCCCTTGGCCGCGCGGGTCATTCTGATCGAGCAGTTGCAGGCTCACACCCGCCAACACCACCAGGCCAGCAAGTGCTGCGAGGCGTTCGCGAAGATCGGGCAAGGGCGCATTCATCGCGGCCTTGAAAGGTTTTCGTAGCGCGAGACTCAGAACGATTGCGACACCGGCAATGGCGCTGAGCAGCAGGCCGACAGGGTAGGACTCCAGCACGTTGTTTAGCACTTCATCGGAGTAGACCAGGTAGTCAACCGCGATAAAGTTAAAGCGCACGCCGAATTCATCCCAGAATAAAAATTCTGCGACCGCCGTGAACAGCATGACGAACAGGCTGAGACTCAGCAGGCCTTGCAACCACCACTGATGCCCGCGCCGATGCCACACCTGGGGCGGGCACAGCAGCAGATAGAGGCCCAGCGGCAGGGCGGCATAGGTCAGAAAGCCTGCATCGTAGAGCAGGCCAAAACCGAAAACAGGCAACCAATGGCTGCCGGCCTCCGGGAGGTGGGTGGCCAGTAAAACACCTCGGGTGACCAGAAATATGGCCAACCAGCAGCCCGTCAACAGAAAGAGGTAGCGCATTGGCGCGGTGTCAAGCAGACGCATGAGTGTTGTTCCATAAGCCCGTAGGGGGGGCGCGAGTCTGCGGGTGCCACTGTGTGGGGGTTGTGAACCTCAGGTAAAAAACTCGTTAAGTTCATCCTGCGGTTAACTAAATAGCGTATGAGCCCTGCAACGCTGGTTCTCTGCGGTTCTTCGCCTTAAGCTTCGCAGGCCAAGACGGCTGTCACTGCGTAACGGGAGAGTGCCCATGAGAATTCTATTGGTCGAAGACAACCGCGATATCCTTGCCAACCTGGCGGATTACCTGGGGCTCAAAGGGTATACCGTTGATTGCGCGCAGGACGGCTTGTCCGGTCTGCACCTGGCGGCCACCGAGCACTACGACTTGATCGTGCTCGACATCATGTTGCCGGGTATTGACGGTTACACTCTGTGCAAGCGTCTGCGCGAAGATGCCCGTCGTGACACCCCGGTGATCATGTTGACGGCGCGCGACCAGTTGGACGACCGGCTGCAAGGCTTCAAGTCGGGCGCGGATGATTACTTGCTAAAACCCTTTGCTCTCTCGGAGCTTGCGGCGCGAATCGAAGCGGTGTTGCGTCGAGCCCAGGGCGGCGGGCGGCGAGAGCTACAAGTAAGCGATTTGAAATACGACCTCGATACCCTTGAAGTGACGCGCGAAGGACGCCTGCTCAAACTTAACCCGGTAGGCCTCAAACTGCTGGCAGTGCTGATGCAAAAAAGCCCTCATGTGCTGCGCCGCGAAGTGCTCGAAGAGGCGTTGTGGGGCGATGACTGCCCGGACAGCGATAGCTTGCGCAGCCACGTGCACCAGTTGCGCCAGGTGATCGACAAACCGTTTGGAAAGCCGCTGTTGCAAACCGTTCATGGTGTGGGCTACCGCCTCGCCGAGGCCCGCGATGGAGTTTAAGCAAAGCCTCGCTCAGCGGATCATCATTGCCTTTGCCTTGATGAGCGCGCTGGTAGCGGGCACCTTCGCAATAGGCATTGTCGCCACGGTGCATCTGGTCGAAGAAAAACTGATCTCGGCGGGGCTGGGTGGCGACTTGCAGCGTCTGTTGTTGATGGACAATGTTGCTGATTGGAACCATCGGCCCGAGCCTGACCAGCTGTTCTACTACAGCGGGGGCCGTGGCGATTTTGCGTTGCCCAAGGACCTTCGTCACCTGGATCCCGGCTTTCATGAGGTGTTTCGCGATCAACTGTCGTATCACGCCATGGTTGAAGTGGTCGACGGTCGACGTTATGTGTTGCTACAGGATCAGAGCGACTTTGAAGAGCGCGAGCGGGTGTTGTTTGCCGTCGTGGTCGTCGGTTTTGTGCTGGCCCTGGCGTTGGCAGTCTTTTTGGGCTGGGTGTTGGCCCGCCGGGTGATGGCCCCCGTGGTACGTCTGGCACGGCAAGTGCGCCATCGCGATCAACTGCTGGGGCTGGCACCGCCTTTGGCCCCGGATTATGCCGCCGATGAAGTGGGCGAACTGGCCGTAGCCTTTGATGCCACCCTGGGCCGTTTGCGGGACACCCTGACCCGCGAACGCTTGTTCACCAGTGACGTCAGTCATGAGTTACGCACCCCCTTAATGGTCCTGGCCAGCTCCTGCGAGCTGCTGCTGGAAAGCCCTTCGCTGGATCAGCGCAGCCGCTCGCAGGTTGAGCGTATTTCCCGCGCATGCGAAGAGATGCGTGAGCTGGTGCAAACCTTCCTGATGTTGGCCCGTGCTCAGCATGAAGATGCCAGCATGTCGCCTACGACCACATTGACCACGGTGGCAGAAGGCCTGATCAGCCTGTGGCGTGGCCCCATTGAGGCGAAGGGGCTGACGTTGATTTATGAGCCCGGCAACCCCCTGGAAACCCGTTACAACGCAACTTTTTTGCACGCAGTGATGGGTAATCTCTTGCGCAATGCCTTGCACTACACCGATACCGGGTTTATCCGTTTAACCCTTGAGTCTTCCAGCTTTGTGGTCGAAGACAGCGGTGTGGGCATTCCTGAAGAAAAACGCCAAGCGATGTTTCAGCCGTTTGTACGCGGCAGTGAAAAGCGCGGAGAGGGGCTGGGGCTTGGCCTTTCACTGGTGCAGCGCATTTGTGACAGCCAGGGCTGGCGCGTAACGCTGACCACCATGGAACCCAATGGTTGCCGTTTTCGGGTTGAGCTGGGTCCTTACGATACATGACCTTAAGGCCCCGGCGCGTGCGTTGCGGGCCAGGCCACCGCCTTCTGTTTGTTCCGTCGCAAAGCCCTGCCCAGGGTGTTGCGTTTGCACCGCTTCGCTAAAAAAGTGGTCCGAGGCACGGAATTTTCACCCAATGATGACCTGATGCAGACCTTCACCTGATTAATGTAGCGCCTACAGGCTTCAGGAGAACTATGATGCGTCCTGCAATTAAACTCGAATTTTCTGACAAGTACGATTTACAACACGCGGCCGAGTACCTGGAGAAACATCAGGACGGCCTTGCACGACGTCTGTCCCATAAACGTGACGAGCAGTTGGCGCGCAGGGCTTTGGCGTTGGTCGGCGAGCCCGCATCGGTGCTGGATTTGCCGTGTGGAGCCGGGCGTTTCTGGCCTTTGTTGGCCGAGAAGCCAAACCGCACCATTATTGCAGCGGACAATTCGGCTTCAATGCTGGAGGTGGCGGTGCGTGCACAACCGTACGAAGTGGTTAAGCGGGTACGCTGTTTGCAAACATCGGCATTTGATATCAATTTGCCGGATGATGCAGTCGACAGTATTTTTTGTATGCGTCTGTTGCATCACATTGGCGATGCAAGCCACCGAATGGCGCTGTTGCAAGAGCTTCACCGGGTCACGCGCGACAGTTTAGTGGTGTCACTGTGGGTTGATGGCAATTTCAAAGCCTGGAAACGCCAGCGCCTTGAACGTCAGCGGCACGTGGACGGTGGGGCTCAGGGTTACCAAAACCGTTTTGTGTTACCGGCGGCCACCGTTGAGGCGGAATTTAAAAAGGCTGGGTTTACGGTGCAAAAACATCTGGATTTTCTCCCGTTCTATGCGATGTGGCGGGTTTACATTTTACGCAAGAGGTAGTTCATGACCGTTGATTTTGTATCACCCACGCAAACTGCGCCCGAAAACTGCTTTGAGTTTTACTGGGATCAACACGGCGAGTGGGTTGAAGAACCGAATCAGCGTCGCGGGGGAGAGAGTGGTGTACAGCGTCTTAATGAGGCCGGTGGCCGGTTGCTGTATGCCAAGCGGCAGATAGGGCACACCTACCGCAGTTGGCGTTACCCGCTGGGCCGGCCAACAGTCTTGCGTGAGCAGGATGCGTTGCTGGCCCTCAGCCGCTTGGGCGTCGGGGTGCCGGACTTGGTGTTTTGCGGCGCGCAGCAAGGGGCAGACAAACAATGGCGTGCCTTGCTGGTGACAGCTGCCCTGGATGGTTTTGTTGAAATTGACACCTGGTATGCGGCGGGCGAGCGTGAGCGGTTGGGCGAAGTGGTTCATGAGCGTGTGCTGGAAACCATCGCCCAGACCTTGGCGCGCATGCATTTGGGGCGCTGGCAGCATGGCTGTTTATACCCCAAGCATGTTTTTGTACGGGTCATCGGCAGTGACGATAATGCCAAGGTGGAAGTGGCCTTGCTCGACCTTGAAAAAAGCCGCCAACGACTGACTGCGCACAAGGCGGCGTCTCACGACCTCAAACAGCTGCGTCGCCATTCGTCGTGGAATACAGAGGACTGGCAAAAATTGAACTACTTTTACGCCAAGGTGTTTGGCAGCGCCATCAAAGGGTTACGATGATGAAACGAGAAATAGCTCGAAGTTTGTTTCTGCTGGGGGCACTGGCGGTTGCCTCTGTGGCGTTGGCCGCCTGGGAGGAACCGGGCACTCAGGTGATCAGCGCCACCGCAAATGGTGCGCATTGCCCTTTGCCGCGTGCGGTGAAAGTGGCGTCCGTTGCACAACCCGATCACCAACTGTTGCTGTTCATGTTTGGCATGGCGCAAGGCAAATAATCGCCAAGCGGTTGGGGCATACGCCCATCACCCAGGCCCAAGCCAGATCCGCTGGGCATTACAGCGGATCTGGCTTGGGCCTGGCTTTGCGCGTGCTATATCACGTGTAAGTGGTTGTCCCACAGCCCGGCCGGTAACTCTAGCGGCTTGGCGGTCAGTTCGGCTTGGCGGCAATCGTAAAAACGGCAGCGACCCTGCCCGGATGTCACCACAAACCCATCGTTTACCGCGCCAACACCTGCGCAATCGGGCAACGGTGCATCGAGGCGCAGCGCGCCGCTGTCCAGGTCCCATACAAAGAACCGGTTGCCACGCGGCGCAGTCAGTGCCACCAGACGTAATTCGCTGTGCACCGCCACGCTGGCCGTGTAATGGCCCATGGCGCGCAACTGGGGTTCTGCCACGGGAAACGGCTGAAAAGGCTGCCCCGGACGTTTGATGGCCAGCAGTTCGGACAACTCATGGGCGTCGCCCATAAATTGCTGACACGCCACGATGGTGCCGTCGGTGGCAATACCCAAATGGCGCACGCTGTTCATCTGCTGGCTCAGGGTTTCCTTGCTCAGCAGGGTACCGTCGCGCTGCATCAGCACCAGGCTGGGTTCCATGGCGTTGAGGTTCATTTCGACGCGGCTTTCAGCTTCGGTGCGGATGCCGCCGTTTGCCACCACCAGTGTTTCACCGTCCGGCATCCACGACACCTGATGCGGGCCTACCCCATGGGTCGGGATCTCGCCCGCGTGCACCAGCCGGTCGCCTTCGAAACGATACACCCCGAGCAAACCGCGACCGGGATCGAGGGTGTCATTTTCGGTCGTGTACAGCCATTCGCCGTCTTTATGGATCACGGCGTGACCATAAAAATGGCGGTTGGGCAGGGACTTCAGGGTTTGCAGCAGTTGCCCGTCGTTCAGGTTGATCAAGTAGCTTTCAGTGCCAGGGCGACGGGCCACGAACAGCGCAATGGGGTGCGTGGGGTGGTTGATGATGTCATGGCAGCGTTGGGCGACTTTCGTACTGAACACCTGAGTGCCATCCAGCCGATAGCCCACGGCATAGTGATTGCCGTCCACATCATCACGGGCACTCAGCAGCAGTGGGCTCTGGCCTCTTTGCTTGAACAGCGACCAGCCGCCCAATGTCATGGCGCTCAGCAATACACCACCGAGTTTGAGAGCTTGCCTGCGCATCATCGAACCTTCCTTTATCAATCGCCGTCGTTGGCGTTAAAGCCCAACTGAATGCCCAGCGCCTTCGCCAGTTCGGCTTCATGCAGGCGATGCACCACGTTCAGGCTGTCATAGATGGCGTTCAGTTGAGCGCGCCCTGCGTCGTCCGCCAGCAGCTCATTAAGTGTGCGCTGGTTGTCATTGAACAGTTTGAGCGAGGCGGCATAAGCGGCATCAATTTTGTCGGCCAAAGGTTTTTGCTCAGCCGGCAGCAACCCGCGCAGCCCCTTGTTGTCGACGCCCACCCAAACGGTTTGTGCCGCGGCCAGGCTGGCGGCCAGACTTTGCAGCGAGGCCTGGCTGCGCCATCCGTCGGCCTGCATCGGTTGGGCGATGCCCTTGCTCTGACGGCCCATCGGCGTGCCGAGTTTTTTCTTCAGGGTGTCCAGGGCAGTGACCTGTACACGCAGCAAGTCGGCGATGGCCTCGTGGGAGTCGGCATAACGCTGGTTCGGAAACTTGCTCATTTGCGCCAACATGCCGTCGGTGCTGTTCCAACTGGCCAGGATCTCCTCGGCCAGTTGTTTCTGACGCTCGCCAATGGCGGTCAGCAGCGGGCAGTACCGGGCTTTTTGCGTGGCATCGGCCAGGTCGATTTGGCTATCGAACAAAATGTATTCGTAAGCCGACAAGCCTTGCACCACAACGCTGGACTTGGCCAAGGCGGCGGCATCGATGTCGGGCTGGGCGATCACCAATTGCTCGACCTGGCGGCCCACCAGGTTCTTTTTGTCGGGCCAGAACTGCACTTGCCACGAGCGATTGCCTTCAGCCAGCGGCCCGATCAGCAGCGGTTGCAGCTCGGCCCAGGCTTTTTGTGCGTGCAGGAAATCGGCGCGGGCGGTGTCCAGCGACTCTTTGCCTTCGCAGTAGGCCAGTGCGCTGACGGCCAGTTGCCGGTCGGCTTCAACCCAGCGGCTGTAGGTCGGCAGGATCACTTGCTTGGCGATGGCCGCCGAGGTAACGGCTTGCGGGTCTTGCGGCGAGCAGGCGGCCAGAGCGATGGCGGCAAGGCTGGTGAACAGAAGCTTGGGTCGAAACATGTCGGGGTCCCCGATCGTGTAAGCGTTAAAGAGAGTTCAGGAACGCCAGCAGCGCGGCACGCTGCTCGGCATTGAAGCGTAGAACCTGCTGGCGGGCCGGTTCGGCCTCACCGCCATGCCACAGCACGGCTTCGAGCAGGTTGCGGGCACGTCCATCGTGCAGCAATTGCGTATGGCCACTCACGGCTTGCGTCAAACCAATCCCCCATAGCGGCGGCGTGCGCCACTCCCGGCCTGACGCCGTGAACTCGGTACGGTTGTCGGCCAGGCCTTCGCCCATATCGTGCAGCAACAGGTCGCTGTAGGGGTGAATGACCTGATTGGCCAGTTCGGGCTCAGCAGCGTTGGCCGACGTGGTAAAGGTCGGTGTATGGCAGGACGCACAGCCCGCTTGATAAAACAGGTTTTTACCGGCCAGCACCTGCGGCGAACCCACGTCACGGCGCGCCGGTACGGCGAGGTTGCGGGTATAAAACTCAACCAGGCGCAAAATGTTGTCGCTGACTTCCGGCTCGCCATCGGGGCCATTGCCATTGGGCGCTTCAAGGCAGGCCGTTTGTGCGGGCGTGCAATCATCGAACGGTCTCAGGGACGTGGTGAGCCCCATATCACCAGAAAACGCGTGAACGTTTTGTTGATTGAGGTTCGGTTGCCCGGCTTTCCAGCCAAAACGCCCTAGTACGGTTTTTTGCTGGGCATCGTCCCAGACCCAATTGGGGCGCCCACTGACGCCGTCATTGCGCTTTTTCTGAAGGTCGGCATTCGCCAGAATGGCCTCGTTGGGGATGGCCTCCAGCAAACCCAAGCCGATCATCGGCGGCGCAATGCGCGCCGAAAAACGGGTATCGGGGTGCATGGGGCCATAGCCCAATTGAGTGATTTGCAGCGTGGGCTTGCGCAGTTCAACCTCGGTGCCGTCCTTGAAGACCACCGGCACGGGCGTGTACTCGACCCGCACCTTGCCTTCAGGGGCTACGCCGGGCACGGCCATATCTTGCAGTTGCCCGCCGTAGACCGGCTCAGGTATGACCCCGACCTGCTCGATGACTTGAGCGAAGGCGGGGTCATTGGGGATAGACAGGCGTACCAGCATCGACACGGCGTTCTTTGCATCAGGGGCGGGCGGGTGGCCGCGACCGTCCTTGATGTGGCAGTTCTGGCAGCCGTTGGTATTAAACAGTGGGCCCAGGCCATCACGTGCCGTGGTGGTGGAGGGCGCGATCACCCAAGGGCTGCGAAAGAAGCTGTTGCCCACGCTGAAATCCAGACGACGGCTCGGGGACAAGTTGGCAGACGGCATGGAAAAGGCGTTGTGATCGGTTTTGCGCACCGTCGTAGCCCCGCCCGAGCGCGCTTCACCGGGCTCGGGTTGGGTAAAGCGCGGTGCGTCATCACAGCCGGCCAGAACCAGGGCGGTAACGAGTATCGACAGGCGAAGAGGCAACGAGGGCATCAAGCGTCCAGAGCAGCGAGGAAAATCGAGGGCACAAAGTTTATCAGGGAAGGTGAATTGAAATAAGAGGAATTAGCGTTTGGTTGGGGTTTTAGCCACAACGCTCATGAGAAGACGTTTGCTTGCGATCACAGCCTGTGCGGTCCAGGGGTTGAGTCGATCATGGTTAAAAATGCCAATCAGATTGACTGACTGGCATTAGGTTTGCTCTTGCCTCTGATGTGTTAAATCCTACATGGCTTAGTAATACAGCTGGTATTTCCCACAGAAGAGTCAGAGATGAATGATATGTAATTTGTTTACTTGAAATATTATGCTTGTCAAAAAATACGGAGTAGTTATGAAAGTACTTTTATGGGTGTTTATATTGGTAATAATTTCTGGCTGTGCCAACGGTCGTCTATTTTCCAAAGGCTACAGTCCAGAACTTGCTTATCAATGCCATACGGATCCGTACGGATATTATTGTCTGCACCCTCCGGCAGTATTAAAGAATTAAGGGTGTAGCATGTCATATGTCGAAATCGTTTTTTGGATTGGTTAAAACTCCCATAGAGTAAACGGTGCTCCGTCAGGCAATATATTGATCACGTTGAATACTCTTTTTGCCATTCGACCTGGAACGAATCCAAACCGAGCCCAGCATGGATTTCCTGTGCGTTGATCATAAACTACCATCATTCTGAATAACCATGCATGCGTTGTACCAAAGCGATTTATCAACGCTATGAGTGCTTTCAGCAATCCATAAGCGTTTTCTAGACGGATCATATAGAAAGCCACTATTGCTGATGACGAAGTGTAGAGGTTCGCGCATTTTCTTGCGATGCAACGTTTTACTGTGAGCTTGGTTGCTATCTGCAACCCACACAATGATTTCATTTTCCTTGATAACCAGGTTTCCATCAGCTTGCAGTATCAACCGAAATCGCCCATTTTCAGACGAGAGATATTGTCCCGGTGACATTGTTTGATTGGGCAGCAGCAGTGGCGAGCCATTTGCGTGAAAGGGAGTCGTGGTAATAGCCCTATTTATTCCTTGCTCAATGTGTTCTGGGCTTTTATTGAATCAAGTTTAAATGCGGTGAAGGGCGTGTATATCTATCGCCTGAAGATTTATTGGCGTTTGATTTGATGTGTTGCGGGTTCACATCCGCTCTGCAGGCTTCTTCATTTTTCAGGGTTCCATAAAAAAGGCGGCCCTAAGGCCGCCTCATCGTTCACTCACGCAAACGTTGCTGATCAGAACTCGTGATCGGCGTTGTCCGGGTTCAGGTCACTGATGCCCAGTTTGCCTGCAGCCTGCTCGATTGCGCCGGTCTGCTTGACCAGGGCGGCGATGGCGTCACGTACCACCTGGTTGCCCGCTTCGTTACCCGCCGCGATCAACTGGTCGTAGTGCTCGCCCTTGTTGGCGAGGTCAACCATGACCTGGATCTTGGCTTCGGTGTCGGCGAGGTCGGATTTCAGCGTGGCATCAGTGGCCGGGTCGATGACCACGACCAGCGAAGACAGGCTTGGTCCGGTCATTTGCGTGCCGTCGGCGCGGGTGTACTCACCCAGGTACACGTTACGAATACCTTTGGCATCGTAGAAGTGCGAGTTGTGGGTGTTGTCGCTGAAGCAGTCCTGCTCGTCTTCTGGAGAGTTGGCTTCCAGGGACACTTTCATGCGTTCGCCCGCCAGTTCACCCAGCGACAGGCTGCCCATGCCGAACAGCATTTTGCGCAAGCCATTTTGTACCGGCTCGGCTTCCAGTGTGGCGCGGTAGTTGTCGCTCACGTTTGGAGCCCAGTTGTCGACCATTTCATTCAGGTCGTTGACCAGCAGCTGGGTCACGGCCTTGAGGTAAGTGCGGCGGCGTTCATTGTTGCCGCCGGTGGCACCTTCACCTTCCAGGTAGTCAGATGCCGGGCGATTGCCTGCGCCCGGGCCAGTGCCGTTGAGGTCCTGGCCCCACAGCAGGAATTCGATGGCGTGGTAGCCGGTGGCCACGTTGGCTTCTGAACCGCCCAGCTCGTTCAGGCTGGCCAGAGTTTCAGGGGTGATTTCGGTGACGTCGATCTTGTCTTCGCCGACCTGGATCTGGGTGTTAGCGATGATGTTGGCGTTGGCCCCCGGGTTGCCCAGTGCACCGGCATAGCTGGCGTCAACGTAGTCGATCAGGCCTTCGTCCAGCGGCCAGGCGTTCACTTGGCCTTCCCATTCATCAATGATGGTGTTGCCAAAGCGGAACACTTCGCTTTGCAGGTACGGCACGCGTGCTTCAACCCAGGCTTGTCTGGCGGCTTTCAGCGTGTCGTCATTGGGTTTGGCCAGGAAAGCATCGATCGCGGTCTGCAGTTTTTTGGCTGTCGCTTCAGAATCACTGTAAACGGCATGAACCATGTCGGCGTAATGCGCAACAACCGCTTTGGCTGCGGCTTCATCCACTTTTGCGGCCGTGACGTCGGTGGCCGGTGTGGCCGCGGTGGTGGCTGCAGCGGCAGCAGGGGCCGGTGCGGCCGCGGTTTTTTCCTTGTCCTTGTCGCCACAGCCGGCGAGTGAAATAGCAATGGCTAGCAGACTGGCGGTGGCCAGGGGCATACGAATCATGGCGAAAATCCTGCTTCGAGAGGTGGGACCCGCGTGCGGCTGCACGCAAAACTGCCACATGATGCGAAAGATTTGCATTTTCTGTAAAGGGTTAGTGTTGGAAATATTTCTTATTCACGTCAGTTTTTTGGGCTGGTTTCACGGATTCTGGACGCTGGTTTCAGATCATCAGGGCGTTTTGACGTCTGGCCTGCTTTAACCAGACGCTTAATTCCCGCGCGCTCAGGGGCTTGCTGTACAGGTAGCCCTGACCTTCATGGCAGCCTTCTTTAATCACATAGGCTTCCTGCCCGAGGGTTTCGACACCTTCGGCGATGACCTGCATGCCCAGGCTTTTACCGAGCTGAATGATGGCGCGCACGATGGTTGCATCGTCGTCATCGTCAATCAGGTCCTGCACAAAGCTCTTGTCGATCTTGATTTTGTCCAGCGGCAGGCTCTTGAGATAGCTCAATGACGAATAGCCGGTGCCAAAGTCATCAATGGCGATCAGGGCCCCGGAGCGGCGCAGGCTCAACAGATGTTGGGCGGCGGTGCTGATGTCTTCCATCAGGCCGGTTTCGGTGACTTCCAGCTCAAGGCTACGGGGTGGCAAGCGATGTTGTTGCAGCAGGTTGTTGACCACGCGGGGCAGCTCGGTGTGGTGCAGTTGCACCGTTGACAGGTTGACCGCCATGCGCAGCTCGGTGAAGCCCTGATCGTGCCATTCGCGCAATTGGCTGCAGGCGTGGTCCAGCACCCATTCACCAATAGCGATGATGCTGCCGTTCTTTTCGGCCAGGGGAATGAACACATCGGGGGGAATCAGGCCGTACTCAGGGTGTTGCCAACGCAACAGGGCTTCCACGCCGACCACATGGTGATCGCTGTAACGGATTTGCGGCTGGTAAACGAGGTGAAACTGGTTGCCCAGCAGCGCATCGCGCAAGTCTTTTTCCAGTTCACGACGTCGACGCATTTCGCGGTCCACGCTGGCGATATAGAACTGATAACGGCTGCGCGAGCGGCTCTTGGCCAGTGTCATGGTCTGTTCGGCTTTTTGCAGCAGTTGCTCAGACGTATCGCCATCTTCAGGAAACAGGGTGATGCCAATGGTGGCGCGCAGACGAATGTTCTGCTGGTCCACGCGAAAGGCCGTTTCCAGGTCATCCAGAATGCTTTGGGCCAGCTCGGCGGCTTCGTAGGGTTGTTCAATATGCGACTGAACCAGCGCGAACTGGTCACCCCCCAACCGGGCCAGTGCCCCCTGGCTGCCGCTGTAGGCACGCAGGCGGTCGGTCAGCGCTTGCAGCAACTCGTCGCCGGTCTGATAGCCAAACTGCTCGTTGATGCCTTTGAAGTCGTCCAGGCCGACGCACAACACGGCCACGCCACGCTGGGGGCGAACGGCTTCGGTCAAGGTTTTGCCCAGTTGGTCCTGTAACTGTTGGCGGTTGGGCAAACCGGTCAAAAAATCGTACTGCGACATGCGCAGCAGCGAGTTTTCGGCTTCGTGGCGCAGATGGGTGTTGCGCTCTATCGAGGCCAGTAACTGGTTGGCCGTGTTGACCCAGACACCCAGTTCGTTGTGCTCGTGGCCTTTGAGCGGGGGCATCACGTGCTCGCCGGGGCGGTCCGGGTTAATGCTGGTCAGGTGCTGGATGATTTTTGACAGGGGTTGGGTCAACAGCCAGTGATACACCAGGTACAGCACCAGCCCCATCAGCAGGGCCCGGAGTATGCCGGAGAAAAAAATAATCACCGCATTGGTCAGGAAGTTCTCGCCATAGGTGGAGGTGTCGAGCGTAATGCTCAGGTCACCGTAGTACTCGCTGTACTGCTCGCGGCTCACCAGCGGCACGCTGTAGGTGCGCTGCTGCCCCAAAATCAGATCGGTCAGCCAACGGCCTGACGACTCATGCAGGGGCCGTGTCTTTTCAGCAAGGGCATCGTCTTGGGGGTTACCGATGGACGCCTGGCGAACGGCATTGTCCTGGAACAAACCTTCAAGCACTTGCATGGCCATATCGCGGTCCAGGCTGTAGAGCGCCTGGGTTGAGGGGTCGCGAAACATATCGAGGATGCGCTGGGCGTCATTGGCGACGGCCTGGCGGGTTTCATAGGCGTTGAACACAATTTGGGCGCAACCGAGTGCGCTGCCCACGACCAGTGCTGACAGCAGCACGATGCGGAGCAACTTGACCGATAAGCTGTGCTTGAATTCCAGCTTCAAAGCGCTATTCCTTGTTTCTGACCGATCGATAATGCCGTGCGTATGGATTCACAGGATCACTGTGCGAAACGTGGGGTGTCATCATGGCGCGCGTTCACTGTGCTTATGTGTCGGTCTGTTGCTCCTTTAACTTGAGTGGATGGTTAAAATAAATTGAACGCTTTGATACTAGCTGGGCTTGTGCGCTTGTGAAGAGCGATGGCCGCTTTTAATCGGCGCAAAAAAACCGGCCAAGGCCGGTTTTTTTTAGGGCGTCAGGCTTAAGCGGTGAAGGTTTTGCCTTCGAACTGCTCAGCGACGAACTTCCAGTTTACGAGGTTCCAGAAGGCTTCTACATACTTCGGACGTACGTTGCGGTAGTCGATGTAGTAGGCGTGTTCCCATACGTCGCAAGTCAGCAGCGGGGTGTCGCCGCTGGTCAGCGGGTTGCCGGCACCGATGGTGCTGGCCAGTGCCAGGGAACCGTCAGCTTTCTTCACCAGCCAGCCCCAGCCGGAGCCGAAGGTGCCGATGGAGGTTTTGCTGAACTCTTCTTTGAACTTGTCGAAAGAGCCGAACGCCGCGTTGATGGCTTCGGCCAGTGCGCCAGTCGGTTCGCCGCCGGCGTTGGGTGCCAGGCAGTTCCAGTAGAACGTGTGGTTCCAGACTTGTGCGGCGTTGTTGAAAATACCGCCCGAAGAGGTTTTAACGATCTCTTCCAGGGTTTTGCCTTCGAACTCGGTGCCTGGCACCAGGTTGTTCAGGTTCACGACGTAGGTGTTGTGGTGCTTGTCGTGGTGAAACTCCAGGGTTTCCTTGGAGATGTGCGGCTGCAGGGCATCGTGTGCGTAGGGCAGCGGCGGCAATTCGAAAGCCATGATGATTCTCCTAATCAGGTCAGTTGCGGTAAGCGCAAGGCCGATCACGGGCGGCCAAACACGCGCCGGGGAGTTTGTACTCTTTGCGGCGCAAGCGCTGGATCATAGCACCGGGGTCAGCGCATAACCACGCGACAACTGTGTGGAATAGACGTTTCAGCGTGATTGAAAGAATATCCCGGTTGTTTTTCAACCCAGCCAAACAGGGCGGGTGCGGCCTTGCCCGCAGGCTTTAGGGGGGAGGGTCGACGATTGGGTAAGCGCCGCCGTTCTGGCGTCAGCCCACCACAATCAACTGGAACGCCACGGCGTACATCATCACCGCCACCAGCAGGTCGAGGATGCGCCAGGTCGAAGGACGCGACAGCCACGGAGCCAGCCATGCAGCCCCCAGCGCCAGGGTGAAAAACCACAGCAGCGAGGCACTGGCCGCCCCGATAACATAAGCACCAGGAACACTTTGCTGCGCGCCGAGTGAGCCGATCAGCAAGACGGTGTCGAGGTAAACATGAGGGTTGAGCAGGGTTACGGCCAGGGCGCTGAGCATCACCGCTTTAAGTGAGCGCGCTGTCTGACCAGCCGATTGCTCAAGGCTGGAGTCAGAGAACGCGCGGCGCAGGGCTTGTGTGCCGTACCACAGCAAGAACACCGCGCCACCCCAGCGGGCCACACTGAGCAGCAGCGGGTTCTGCGCAAGAATCGTCGCCAGGCCAAACACCCCGGCGGCCACGAGCAAGGCGTCGCACACTACGCAAAAGGCTGCCACCGGCAGGTGGTGTTCGCGGCGCAGGCTTTGCGCGAGCACGAACGCATTCTGTGTGCCGATGGCCATGATTAGACCAAACGCGACCAACAGGCCATTAAGGTAGCTTTGCCACATAAGAATTACTCATCAACGACAGGCGGGAATAGAGGTTTGCTGCTGGCTATTATCGTGCCCTTGGCTGTATAAGAAAAACCAATATTGCTGATCGCTCATTAGGAAAACTGATGTTCGACTATAAATTGCTTTCAGCCTTGGCGGCTGTAGTAGAACAAGCCGGTTTTGAACGCGCTGCGCAGGTCCTGGGTTTGTCTCAGTCGGCCATCTCCCAGCGCATCAAGTTGCTGGAGGCGCGCATCGGGCAACCTGTGTTGATCCGTGCCACGCCGCCCAGTCCGACCGAAATCGGTCGCCGCTTGCTTAACCATGTGCAGCAAGTACGCCTGCTGGAGCGCGACCTGCAAAGTGCCGTTCCGGCGCTGGACGACGAAGGCTTGCCTGAGCGGCTGCGCATCGCGTTGAATGCCGACAGCCTGGCCACCTGGTGGGCCCCCGCAGTGGGTGACTTCTGCGCCGAACAGCACCTGTTGCTGGACCTGGTGGTCGAGGACCAGACGGTAGGGCTCAAGCGTATGCGAGCCGGTGAAGTGGCCGCTTGCTTGTGTGCCAGCGAACGGCCGGTGGCTGGTGCACGCAGCCGGCTGCTGGGGGCCATGCGGTACCGGGCCCTGGCCAGCCCGTCATTTGTGGCGCGGCATTTTCCACACGGGGTGAGCGCCGCGCTGCTGCCCAAGACGCCGGCTCTGGTGTTTGGCCCGGATGATTTCCTCCAGCACCGTTACCTGGCCGCACTGGGTGTTGATGGCGGGTTCGAACACCATTTATGCCCGTCGTCCGAAGGTTTTATCCGCCTCACCGAAGCGGGCCTGGGCTGGGGCTTGGTACCCGAACTGCAAGTGCGTGAACAATTGGCCAGTGGCGCGCTGGTGGAGCTTTTGCCAGATAAACCCATCGACGTGCCACTGTACTGGCATCATTGGCGCAATGGCGGACAACTGCTGGAACAACTGACCGAACATTTATCCCGTTCGGCAGCGCGCTGGTTAGTGCCTTTGGCCTGACAGGCAGCGTTTAAACAGCAGGTAACACGACTTACAGTATTTGGAGTGATTGATGAAGATTCTGGTCACCGGCGCGAGCGGCTTTATTGGCGGGCGCTTTGCGCGTTGCGCCCTGGAGCAGGGCTTTGACGTGCGGGTCAGCGGGCGGCGAGCCGAAGGTGTCGAGCACCTGGTACGTCGCGGCGCTGAATTTATCCCGGGTGATTTGACCGATGGTTTGCTGGTGCGCGACCTGTGTGTTGATGTCGATGCCGTGGTGCATTGCGCGGGGCACGTGGGGACGTGGGGGCGCTATCAGGACTTCTTCCGCGACAACGTACTGGTCACTGAGAACGTGGTGGAGGCCTGCCTCAAGCAGCGGGTGCGGCGGCTGGTGCATTTATCGTCAGCGGCGGTGTATTTCGACGGCCGCGCCCACCAGGGGCTGACGGAAGATCAGGTGCCCAGACGCTTTGCCCACCCCTATGCTGAAACCCGGTACCTGGCTGAGCAGAAAGTCTTCGGGGCCCAGGAGTTCGGCCTTGAAGTCATCGCCTTGCGCCCGCGCAGCGTCACGGGTGCCGGTGACATGAGCCTGTTTCCCCGTTTGATCAAACAGCAGCGCAAGGGGCGCTTGGCGATTGTTGGCAATGGCCTGAACAAGGTGGACTTCACCAGCGTGCACAATTTGAGTGAGGCGCTCATGAGCGCGTTGTTGACCACGGGCTCGGCCTTGGGCAAGGCTTACAACATCAGTAATGGCAGCCCGATCCCACTGTGGGATGTCATCAACTACGTCATGCGCCAGATGCAGGTACCGCAAGTGACGCGCTATCGTGGCTACGGCATGGCCTATACCCGCGCAGCGTTCAACGAGCTGGGCTGCAAACTGTGGCCGGGCCAGCCTGAACCCTCGCAGTCGCGTTTAGGTGTACAGATCATGGACAAGGACTTTACCCTCGACATCAGCCGCGCCCGGCACGCCCTCGACTACGACCCCAAAGTCAGCCTGTGGGCTGCGCTGGATGAGTTTTGCGGGTGGTGGAAAGCCCAGGAATCGCCTTATCGTTAAGGCCTGCGTGTTTACCGCTTGAAACTGTCTTTAAGACCCAACAAAGGTTTTGCCATGCGTAATGATGCCCGCGATGATTTTGACGATATTTCGCCCCTGCGTGCTGACATACATGATCACGATGAGCGGGTTTCGACGGCCGCTGCCCGTGAGCGCACCACGGTGTACTCGCGTGATACGCCAGTGATTAAGGTCAAGGCTCCCGGTACCGGGCCGCTTTGGGCATTGATCTGCGCGCTGGTACTGGCAGTTGCAGGGCTTGGGTGGTGGAGCTTCCAACAGATGTCGCTGATGGAGCAGCAACTGGTGGCGACTCAGGAAAGTTTTGCCCGCATCAGCGAAGAGGCGGCGGGGCGGTTGCAGGTCATCTCCGGGAAAGTCGTGGCCAGCGAATCGACCCTCAACACCGGCAGCGAAGCCCTGAAGCTGCAAATCAAACAGTTGGAAGAGCAACTGCTGGAGCAAGCCAAGCGTCAACAGGGGGCTGTGGCCGGGCAGCAGGGCGAGCTGGACAGCCGTTTCGAACAGATCAATGCGGCGATTTTGATGCAGGTCACCGCGCAGAAAGAAAGCCAGGCCACGCTCGAAACCCAGATAAAAGGCCTGAGTACTGAAATGTCATCGCTCAAGGCCAGCATCGCCCAACAAGGCACCGAGGTGGCCGCCTTGAAAAAGCTGGGTAATCCCGGCGCGGCGGTTGAGCGCCTGGAGCAGGAGCTGCTGGTGCTCAAAAGCCAGTTGGAAAACCGCCCGGCCCCTGCGCAGGGTGCCAGTAACGCCGAATTTGATGTGTTCCGTGGCCAGGTCACGCGCAACATCAACAGCCTGCAAAGCCAGATTCAAAGCCTGCAGAAGCAACTCAACCCCCGGCCTTGACCCTGCGCTTGATTTCACGACACCTTCAGCAGCGGACGTAGCCTCGCAAAGCTCGTCAACGACGACAGGGGGGGGCCACCCGTAGGAGCGAGCTTGCTCGCGATCTGTTGATCTTTAAAAGCTTCGGCCTATCCATTGCTGCGGTCACGGCTACTTAAGGTTCCGGCTTTACGCCGTGGGCCCGCCGCGATCGGCCGTCCCTGGCCGTGCCGGGTTACCCACTGCGCAAAACCTGCGTTCGGCCAGCGTGGTTTAAGGAGGCCCTTTAGATCAAAAGCCAGATCAAAAGATCACGAGCAAGCTCGTTCCTACAAACGCTGCCATCCGTAGGAGGGGCCGGTCGACGCTCGATTGCTCGCGATCTTTTGATCGTGTACAGACCGCCCACTCAAGGTTGCGGTGCCTCGCTGGCCTCGGCTACTAGATAGGTGGGGCTAACACACCGCGTTTTTATACGCTCGGCCGGTTTCTGCTTCGGCTACTTCGCTTTGTCCTCACGGCCGCGCAGCACTTGATTGGGCATCGCCAACGCCGCCGCCAAGCCGAGTAGTGAAATGCTGGCGCTGACCATCAGCAAGTGGCGGAAGGTTGTCAGCAAGTGCGCGCGCAGGTTTTCCAGTGCGGGGCCTTGTACCGCATTGAGGCTGTCCAATAACACATTGCCCGAGCTGCCCTCCCCCAGCAGTGGCTGACCGGTGACTGGCGCAAGGATTGAGTCATGCAGCAGTGCCAGCAACAGGGCTGACATCAACGCCACACCCATCGCGCCGCCAAGGGAGCGGAACAGGTTGGTGGTGCTGGTGGCCACGCCAATATCCTGTTGCTGCACCGAGTTCTGTGCCCCCACCAGCGATGTCGGGAACTGCATCCCGGCCGCAATGCCGCTGAGCAACATAAAGGCCCCGCTGACGAACTCGGCACTGGGTGGGCTGAAGGCCATGCCAAGGATGGACAACGGCATCAGCACGGCACCACCCAGAATCATCGGTTTGTAGTAGCCGGTCACGGAGGTCATACGGCCGGCAAAATAAGCCCCCATCGGCAAGCCCATGGCCAGCGGCAGCAGGTGCAGGGCGGCGCTGTCGGCACCGGCTCCGGTGATGCTTTGATAACGCAGTGGCATCAACACGATCAGCGAGATGGCTTGAAAGCTGGTGAAAAAAATGGTGCACCAGCACAGTACCGCGTTGCGATTGGCAAACAGGTGCATGGGCAGCAACGGTTCCAGCGTGCGGCGTTCATGCCACACAAACAGTCCCAGCGCGAGCAGCGCCGCCGCCAACAGGCCCAGCACTTGATCATCGCGCCAGTGGTGGCCCTGGCCAATAAAGGTAACGCCCAGCAACAGCGATGTCAGGCCGACGATCATCAGCACCGTGCCCAAGTAATCAATGATCGGTCGGCGCTGGGGCACAGGCAAGCCGACCAGCGTGCGATGGGCGATCCACCACGACACCAGGCCCAATGGCAAATTGATCAAAAACACCCAACGCCACGACAGGTATTGCGTCATGTAGCCGCCCAGCACCGGCCCGGCAACACTGGCGATGGCGTACATGCTGCTGAAGTAACCCTGATAACGCCCGCGTTCACGGGGCGGCACGATGTCGCCAATGATGGCCTGGCTGACCGAAATCATGCCGCCTGCACCAATGCCCTGAATGATCCGCGCCAGCACCAGTTGTTCCATGTTCTGCGCCAGGCCACAAAACAGCGAAGCCAGCGTAAACAGCCCCATGCCAAACAACATCAAGCGCCTGCGCCCGTACAAGTCGCCAAGCTTGCCGTAGATCGGGACTGAGACCGTCATCGCCACCATATAGCCCGAGATCACCCAGGCCAGTTGGCTGACGTCTTTGAATTGCGCTGAGATGGCCGGGATGGAGACCGCCACGATCGTCTGGTCCAGTGCTCCCAGGAAAATCGCCAGCATCAGGGCGACTAAAATACTGCGAATGGCGGGTTTGGGCTGTGGCGGTTGATTCAGGTTAGTCACGAAGCACCTGTGGACGCTGAGCCACAGGGCGGCAGGCCGGTGGCGGAATGCCGCCCAGTGTACTCGATAGGCCCCTATTCGATAGTCTCGTAAGCAAGCCTGCGATCATTTTTTACAAAGGCCGCGCGCCGCCCATGAGCTGGCGAAGTACGCCAGTTCATGGGGCAGGTTGGGTTTAGTGGAGTGCGCCGAACATGGCGCTGCAATGGGCACCGCTGCAACTGACGGCCATTGCGGCGGCTTGGCGCGTTTGTTCGGCGCGATAGCACGCTGCCGTAAACAGCAGTGCACCTGCCAACACGATAAACACCGTCTTTAGGGTGGTTTTGGTGTGAGTGGTCATGGCATTCGTCCCTCCTGATTCAATCGGAGTCAGAACTTCACGCCCTTGAGGCTAGCTCAGGCTGTTGCGGTTGGCCGGGTGACGGTACGAGCGGTCACACCGGAAGGTCTTGCAGTGGGATTATTCCTACAGATTCTGATCCCAAGACGGTTGGCTGGCGAAGTCGACGACAGTGACAAACACCTGGATGGCGGTCAGGCGATTCATGGTTTGACCGTTTTCTGAAACAAACTATGTTAAAGCATTGCTTTTTTTGTTCGCCGCCGGGCAACTAAGCTGGTTCCATTGCTGACCGCTGCTTCTGACCCAGGATGCCCATGACCGTATTCCCAACCCTTCGTCGTTTGTTCCTCTGTGCTGTCGCGCTGGGCTTTGCCGCTCACGTGGCTGCGGCTTCCGCGCCTTTGACCCTGGACGTTTACAACCCCGGCGCGACGGCGATGTTCCCGGTGTCTTCGGTATTGGTGCTGGGCGAGCACGACGCGATTCTGGTGGATGCGCAATTTGCCCGGCCTCAGGCCCAACAGCTTGTCGACAAGGTGCGTGCCAGCGGCAAACACCTGACCACGATCTACATCAGCCACGGTGACCCGGACTACTACTTTGGCCTGGAAACCCTAACCCGGGCGTTCCCGCACGCCAAGGTCGTGGCGTCGGCCCCCACGGTTGAACATATCAAGGCCACCAAAGATGCCAAGCTCGCCTTCTGGGGGCCGCAGATGGGGGCCGATGTGCCGGGGGCGGTGATCGTGCCCGAGGTGCTGAAGGGCAACACCCTGGACCTGGAAGGGCATGAGCTGGATATCGTTGGCCTGACCGGTCGTCAGCCGCAGCGCAGTTTTGTCTGGATCCCGTCGCTCAAGGCGGTGGTCGGTGGCGTGGTGGTGGCAGACAACTTGCACGTGTGGATGGCGGACACCCAAACTCCGCAATCCCACAAGCAGTGGCTGGCCACACTGAAGCGTATCGAAAGCCTGCAGCCCGACATCGTGGTGCCAGGGCATTACCTGGGTGACAGCGACCATTCAATGCGTGCGGTGAGTTTCACCCGCGACTACATCAAGGCCTTTGATGAAGAAACCTTTAAAGCCAAGAACGCGGATGAACTGATTGGCGCAATGACCAAGCGTTACCCCGACCTGGGTGAGGCCTCTTCGTTGGCGCTGAGCGCTAAAGTCGCCAAGGGCGAAGTGCAGTGGTGAGCTCGCCAGCGCTGACGTGCTTTCAATACCGGGTGGCATTCACGCCGCCTGTAATTAACAGGAGATCGACATGAGCAAGATTGCAATTATCGGGGCGACCGGTCGCGCGGGCAGCCAATTGCTGGAGGAAGCCCTGCGTCGTGGTCATCAGGTTACCGCCATTGCCCGTCACGCCTCACGCCTCGGTGAACGTGCCGGTGTGGTGAGCATCGACGTGGATGCCAGCGATGCCTCGGCTTTGCAAAAGGCCGTGGCCGGTCACGATGTGGTGCTGAGTGCGGCCCATTTCTCGACGCTGCCGGCCAGGGCCATCCTTGAGCCTGTGAAAGCGGCCGGGGTCAAGCGCCTGCTGTTTGTCGGCGGTGCCGGTTCGTTGTTGCTGCCAGACGGTAGCCGTGTCATCGACAGCCCGGACTTTCCGGCCGCCTACAAGGCAGAAGCTTCGGCGGGCAGCGAATACTTAGCCACGCTGCTTCAAGAAAAAGACCTGGACTGGACGTTCCTGTCGCCGTCAGCCGAGTTTATCGAAGGGCCGCGCACCGGGGCATTTCGCTTGGGTACCGACCATTTGCTATTCGATGAACAGGGTAAAAGTGCGATCAGCTTCGCCGATTTTGCCATCGCGCTGCTGGATGAAGTCGAACACCCCCGGCATTCTCGTCAGCGCTTTACCGTCGGTTACTGAGCTAAACGGTCGGCAGGCTTGCCCATCAGCCTGGCGCCGTTTTACCGGTTCTGCTTACAACGCTGCGCGCAACCTCGCCACATCCCGCACCGGCGGCGCACCAAACTGGCGACTGTACTCGCGGCTGAATTGCGAGGGGCTTTCATAGCCCACGCGATACCCGGCCGCCGAGGCATCCAGCCCTTCCATCAGCATCAGGCGCCGCGCTTCATTGAGGCGCAACTGTTTCTGATATTGCAGCGGGCTCATGGCGGTGATCGCTTTAAAGCGGTGATGCAAGGTCGACACGCTGAGGTTGGCTTCGCGGGCCAGGTCATCAATACGCAAGGGTTGCTCGAAATGGCCATTGAGCCAGGCAATGGCGCGGCTGACACGATGGGTCTGAGTGCTTTCAGTGGCGATCTCATACAACCGATGACCCTGCGGGCTGCGTAACAGGCGGTACAGAATTTCTCGGCGGATCAGCGGTGCCAGCATGGGGATGTCTTTCGGGGTGTCGAGCAAGCGTGTCAGGCGCAGCACCGCGTCCAGCATGGGCGGGTCGAGGGCCTCGACGTACAGCCCGAACCCGGCGGGCCGCGAAGGCACCCCCATGGGGCTGGCATCACGGATCAGCGTGGCAATTTCGCCGGGGTCGATGTTCAGGCGCAAAGCCAGAATCGGCCGCTCGGGCGACACTTCAACGACACGGCCTCTGATGGGCATCGACACCGACACCACCAGGTAACTGAGTGGGTCATAGGCGAACTGCTCATCGGCCAGAAGCACTTCCTTGCGGCCTTGCGCCAGGATGCACAGTGCGGGCTGCGCCAGGCTGGGCGAAAAGTCGCTGGATTGACTGTATCGCGACACAAACAATGCCTCGATAGGGGTATCGAACGTACCGTCCTGATCGGCGTGACGGTAGATCAGGTCAGCCAGTTCCGCGCGCTGCTTCTCCAGGGCGGGATCAAGCACGGGGTGCGATGACGCCGGCAGTGACATACGGCGAGTCCTCATGGGGTGGCGAGTGGGTCTAGCTTAAGTTTGTGCAAGACACAGAGGTAGCCAATTTCTGTCGTTATCTTGCCTGATCCTGTCGACAGGGCACGGTTTGCCGCGCAAAACGCCCTCGCAGACGTGCCTTATTGCTCAAACTGCCGGTACGCCGTGTAGCGGTATGGGGCCGTGCACCCGGTTCGCTCGGCGGCGTTCTTGCAGAATCGTGCAAGCCTTGGGCAGGAATCGACTAACGGCCCCCCGCCCGGCGCTTTAAGCTTTGAATCCCCCTAATGCCACTCTCTTCTGTGGAGGCTCCCATGCCCCAGCACACTGTCGTCAGTCATTTGACTCTGGTTCGCGCTCGCGTCGGGTGCTCGGCTCAGGTTCACGCGTGCCTGCAGCCGTTGATCGAACCGACTCTGCAAACCCCGGGTTGCCTGCAGTTTACGGTGCAGCACTCACAGCGTGACCCGCTTTTGTGGCAGGTGGCCGGCTATTGGCAGGATGAACCCAGCATGCAGGCTTATTTCAATTCGCCCTTGATGGAGGTGTTCAGCGTGCTGGTGCAGCAACAGGTGGTCGATAGCCTGGATTTTCAGACCTTCAACGAAGCGGCAAGCAGCCCCTTGCAGATGCGCGCCGGTTAAGCGGGTAGAATGCGTTTTTTTCACTGGCCGGAATGTGAAGCATGGCGCGTAGGGAATTTGACAAGTTTGAAGCGGTATCGGCTGTTGTTCCGGTCGAACCGGGCGTTTATCACGCAGCGATTGCGGTAAAAGCCTTATATGAAGGTGGAGCACCGCGCTTTCATAAAGTATTGCCCGAGCAGACGTTCAAGACCGCCAGCCTGGCGGACGACGCGGCGGCGGCTCAGCTTGAGAACCTGCAAGGCGTCACCGAGGACGCCGAGCTGGTCTGGTAGCGCTTACTGCGGGCGGTACATCTTGAACAGGGCCTCAGGGCCCAACTGGAAGTAATCCGCTGGGCCACCGCCGCGTAGAATCGGTTCGGCGGCGGCGGTGTCGTAAATCCCGTCTTTGAGCAAGTGCTTGGCAATGTGCACCGCTACCACTTCGCCCAGAATCAGCCAACTGGGTACCAGTGCCTGATCCGCACGTTTGAGCTGAATGATCTGCGAAACCTTGCATTCAAACGACACGGGCGTTTCGGCCACGCGCGGCACGCTCACGATGCGTGAAGCGGCGGTGGTCAGCCCGGCCAGTTCAAATTCGTTTACGTGCGGCTCAACCCTTGCACAGCTTTGGTTCATCGCCTCGGCGAGTGAGCGCGTGGCCAGGTTCCAGACGAATTCTCCGGATTGCTCAATATTATTGAGGCTGTCTTTGCGGCCCACGCTACAGAACCCGATGATGGGTGGGATGTAGTTGAACGCATTGAAAAAGCTATAGGGCGCAAGGTTCAGCCGGCCTTCAGCATCCTGAGACGAGATCCAGCCAATCGGGCGCGGCCCGACAATGGCATTGAACGGGTCGTGGGGCAGGCCGTGGCCTTGGGAAGGTTCGTAAAAGTGGATATCGTCAGGCATCACAAGAGTCCGCAAACAACTGAGTTAGAGGTTCCTATAGTGCAAGGCCTGGCGTCGATTGAAAAGCGCGCGCCACCGATCCGGCAATCGCTTCGCAGGGGCGAGCGTGGCCGCGATCTTTTCGGCGGTACGATGATTTCCTTTCCCCCAGAAACGACAGAGCCCGGCCGAGGCCGGGCTGGAATGCCAACCTCAGGTGTTAGCTGAAGTTAGCGCTCTTGGTGCGATCGTAACCGTTTTCAGCAAAGGCAGCGGAGCCAGTGCGGTCGTAGCCGTTTTCAGCGAAGGCAGCGGAGCCAGTGCGGTCATAACCGTTTTCAGCGAAGGCAGCAGAGCCAGTGCGGTCGTAGCCGTTTTCAGCGAAGGCAGCAGAGCCGGTGCGGTCGTAGCCATTTTCAGCGAAAGACGCTGAGCGAGTGCTGTCAAAACCGTCAGCTGCAAAAGCGTTGAAGGCCAGAGCGGAGAAAGCGGCGGCGATGATGAGTTTGCTTTTCATGATGAGGTTCCTGTTTCGGTGTGCAGTGGGTATGGGTTAAAGACTACGCCGATTAATTTGATTAAAAAGCGCAAAAAATAGCACTAATCAATCGGTTTAATCGATGTATTGGCCCAAGGCTCGCCTGATAACCGAAGGGATCCAATGGGCCAATGGCCTGTGATCGTGCCGGTCATCCGGATGAAGCTTTGTGTAGGAAAAGAATGACCGATCAGAATTAACTGACCATTAAGTCAGAAAAATCCGATTTGAGAGTGGGGATTTAGGTGGGGGAGTCCTGTAGCCGCGGCTCAACGTTGCGATGGGCTGCCAAGTAGCAGCCCCCCGTTGCGGGTTTGATCGCAGCCGCCGCGGCGACAGGGTGCGGCGCTTTAGTCGGTTTCGATGCGTGAGTGCGTGCGGGTGTCCTTCATCGTGGCGTATACCGCCAGCGAGCAGGCGATACACGCGGTCACGTACCAGTAGTAACCGGTTTCCATGCCCGCACTTTTGAACCACAGCGCGATGTATTCAGCGGTGCCGCCAAAGATCGAGACGGTCAATGCATACGGCAGGCCTACACCCAGCGCGCGAATCTCGGTGGGGAACAGCTCGGCCTTAACCACGGCGTTAATCGACGTATAACCGCTGACAATGATCAGCGCTGCCATGATCAGGAAGAACGCGCCCCACCAGGTGGTGATGGTGTGCAGGGTGGTCAGGATCGGTACGGTAAACAGGGTGCCCAGTACACCGAACGCGATCAGGATCGGACGACGGCCGATCTTGTCCGACAGCCCGCCCACCAAGGGCTGGATGCACATAAACAGGAACAGCGTGGCGGCTGAAATGGTGGTGGAGTCCGAAATACTCATGCCCACCGTATTCACCAGGTACTTCTGCATGTACGTGGTGTAGGTGTAGAACGCCAGCGTGCCGCCCATGGTCAGGCCAACCACGGTCATCAGTTCCTTGGGGTGGCGCAGCAACGTGCGCATGGCGCTTTCTTTAGGCTTGACCTTCACCTTGTTGAATGACTCGGTTTCTTGCATGCCACGACGCAGGTACAAGGCAACCACCGCACACAGTGCGCCGATCACGAACGGGATCCGCCAGCCCCAGCTGTACAACTGCTCTTCGGTCAGGGTTTGCTGCAGGACGATCAATACGGCCAGCGCGATGAGCTGCCCCGAGATCAGGGTCACGTACTGGAAGCTGGAGAAGAAACCGCGACGTTCCTTGGTCGCCATCTCGCTCAGGTAGGTGGCCGAGGTACCGTATTCGCCACCCACCGACAAGCCTTGCAGCAATCGGGCGAAGACCAGCAGTACCGGGGCACCGACGCCGATGACTTCATAGCTTGGGGTCAGCGCGATAATCAGCGAGCCAAAACACATCAGCAGCACCGAGGCCATCAGTGCGGCCTTGCGACCTTTACGGTCTGCGTACAGGCCCATCAGCCAGCCGCCAATCGGGCGCATCAGAAAGCCCACGGCGAAAATCGCGGCGGTGTTGAGCAATTGGGCGGTGGTATCGCCTTTCGGGAAAAAGGCCTTGGCGAAGTACAGCGAGAACGCGGCGTACACGTACCAGTCGTACCATTCGACCATATTGCCGACGGAACCACTGAAGATGGATTTGATACGGCTGGAGGTCGTTTTTTCTTTGGGTGCCACAGCGGCTGACCCGGCAGGCAGGGAGCTAGAGTTATCCATTAAATGGATCCTTGGTTTTTTGGATTTATTGTCGCGCGTCATAACGCGTGCTTGCGGGGGCTATAGCAGGAGTTGTGCCAAGGCTGAAACACCCGGTTTATAAGGGGGAAGGGGGAAGGGTGAGCGGATTGTCGCTGATTGCAGATGCCTGCATAAGCGGAAATCCGCTCATGACTAAGCCTGTAGGAGCGAGCTTGCTCGCGATCTTTTGATCTTTAAACGCTCAATGACGCCGCGCTGTCGCACAGCAATCCTCTCCATTGCTGCGGTCACGGCCACTTAAGGTTCCGGCTTTACGCCGTGCCACTTTGAAAATCAAAAGCCAGATCAAAAGCCAGATCAAAAGATCGCGAGCAAGCTCGCTCCTACGGGGCCATTGCGGTGTTTACTCGTGGGGCTGGGTGAATGCTTCGCGTACCAGGGCGTGGCGTTGCATTTTTTCATTGAGGGTACGCCGCGGCAGTTGCAGTTCTGCCATCACCGCTTTGATTTCGCCCTTGTGCCGGGTCAGTGCCGCGCGCAGGCACTGAGCCTCGAAAGCTTCCTGTTGGGCAACCAGCGATTGGCCGATGTCAGGGGATTCGTCGGGCTGCTCGCCCAGGCCCAGTACGTCGCGTTCAGCCACGTTGGCCAGTTCGCGGACATTGCCCGGCCAGTCGTGGCTCAACAAGCGCGTCAACTGCGCGCCGCTCACCGGCTGTGCGCTGCGTCCCAAGCGTTCAGCCGCATGCCGGGAAAAACATTCGTACAACAAGGGGATATCTTCGCGGCGCTCGCGCAACGGCGGCAGGCGCAACTCGGCCACGGTCAGGCGGTAGGCCAGGTCTTCGCGAAAGCGTCCGGCCCGGGCTTCTTCAAGCAGGTCGGGCTTGGTCGCGGCAATGATGCGCAGGTCCACGTGAATGCTGTGGTTAGAACCCAGTCGCTCCAGTTTTTGCTCCTGCAGCACGCGCAGCAATTTGGCCTGTTGGGCCAGCGGCATGCTTTCGATTTCGTCGAGGAACAAGGTGCCGCCGTCGGCGTACTCCAGTTTGCCGATGCGTTTGCCCTGCGCACCGGTAAATGCGCCGCTTTCATGGCCGAATAACTCGGCCTCGAACAAGTGCTCGGGGATGGCTGCGCAGTTGAGCGCCACAAAGGGCTTGTCGGCGCGCGGGCCAAAATCATGCAGGCAGCGGGCGACCAGCTCTTTGCCGCTGCCGGTCTCGCCGCGGATCAACACATTGACGGGCAGCGGTGCCAGTTCCAGCACCTGACGGCGCAAGGTCTGCAAGCTGCGAGACGCGCCCAGCAAGCGGCTGTCGAGCTGTTCACGCCTGTCGACCTGTTCGTGCAGCCGGCGGTTTTCCAGCACCAGTTGGCGTTTTTCCAATGCACGACGCAGGCAGGTCAACAGGTCTTCAGGGCTGAAGGGTTTCTCCAGAAAATCGTAGGCCCCGTCGCGCATGGCTTCCACGGCCATCGGTACATCGCCGTGCCCGGTCAGCATAATCACCGGCAAGTCAGCTTCCCGTTGCTGCAACCTGGCCAGCAGCGCCAGCCCACCCATGCCGGGCATACGCACATCGCTCACAACCACCCCGGCAAAATGCTCGGGCAGTGCGTTGAGGCAGTCTTCAGCACAGGCAAAAACCTGCACTGCGAACCCGCTCAGGCTGAGCCATTGCTCAATGGCGGTACGAATACTGGCCTCATCGTCGACGACAATCACCGAGTTGAGCATGCTTCAAGCCTCCTGTGCGATGGGCAGCGTGAGCGTAAACTGCGCGCCGTCGCCCTGGTTGCAAGCGGTCAGGCGACCGCCGAGTTCATGAACAATGGCGTAGGAAACCGCCAGGCCCAGGCCGAGCCCGTCGCCCACCGGTTTGGTGGTGAAAAAAGGGTCGAAGAGTTTACCCAGATGCTCTTCTTTAATCCCGCCACCGCTGTCGCTGACGGTCAGGTGCCATAACTGCTGATCTGCGCTGATACGAACGTGCAAGTGCTTTCGCGGTGAGTCGCGCATCGCATCCAGCGCGTTGCGCAGCAGGTTGATCATCACTTGCTCCAGACGAATCGCATCGCCCCGTACCCAGGCCGGACGGGTCAGTTGGACGTTCAGGTCTACGGCTTCTTCCTTCAGGCGTGCCTGAAGCATGTGCAGGGCTTGATCCACCACATTCGCCAGGTCCAGCCGCTCGCGTAAACCGCTGGGGCTTTGCCGCGCGTAGGTCTTGAGGTGGCCGGTAAGCGCCGCCATGCGCGTAAGCATGTGATCCAACGGTGTCAGCGCCTTGTAAGCGTCGTCGTGGCGGCCGTGATCCAGTAGCAGGCGCAGGGTTGCCAGTTGCATGCGCTGGGCGGTGAGCGGTTGGTTGATTTCATGGGCCAGCGCCGCAGACATCTGCCCCAGTGCCGCCAGCTTTGCCGATTGCACCAGGCCATCCTGGGCGGTACGCAAGTCGCGGGTACGGGCCTCGACCAATTGCTCCAGCTCCTCACGGTTACGCTGGCGCAAACGGGCCAGGCGCCAGCGCTGCATCAGAAACAGGCCCAAAAACACCAGCGTCAACCACAACCCGCCGGCAGCCAGTGCTGCATTGCGGCTGTCTTCGGCGGCAACCTGTGGGCGGCGCAGCAAATGCAGGGTCCAGCCTTCGGGGCTGAGCGCCATGGAGTTCCACAGATACTGCCTCGGGCCTTCGGGGCCATCCAGGCGTGCCAGGTTGCTGTTTTCACCCAGGCTGAGCAGGGTCTGCGTGGTCATGGGCGTCAGCGGCTGCTTATGGTACTGGCGTGTCAGGGAAATTTCGCTGCGGTCGCTGTCTGACAGGGGGCGCAGCAAGCGATAACGCCACTCAGGCTGGTTGGCGATAAAGACGATACCCCGAGCATCGCTGACCAGCAGCAGGTCGCTGCCCTGGCTCCACTCGCGCTCCAGTTGCGGAAACTCCAGTTTGACCACAATGGCCCCCAGAAACGTGCCATCGGGGGCCAATACCGCGCTGGACAGAAAGTAGCCGGGAATTCCGCTGGTCACGCCCACCGCGTAAAAGCGCCCGCTACCCTGGCTGCGGGTTTGATGGAAGTACGGGCGAAATCCGTAATTGTGGCCGACGTAACTGTTGGTGGTGTTCCAGTTGCTGGCGGCCACGGCCAGGCCGCTGCTGTCGAGCAATTCCAGAGTGGATGACCCGGCGGTACCATTGATGTGTTCCAGTTTGCGATTGAGGGCGTCCTGCACCTGGGGCGTGATGGGGTGGCTCAGGGCGGTGATGAGTTCGGCGTCCAGCGCCAGCACGGCGGGCAGGGCGCGGTATCGCTCGATCAGGGTGTGCAGCGAGTTGGCATACAGGCTGAGCTGTTCGGGCCCGCGATCAGCACTTTCCTGTAGGGCATGGCGTTCTGCCTGATGCATGGCCCAGCCGCCTGCCAGCACGGTGCCGGTCAGAATCAACACGGTGTACAGCGCCAGACGCAGATGGCGGAAAGTCACGGGCATAGCGGGCGGGCACTCTAAGAGAAGGGGGCGCGAAAGATAGCATGGCGGTGGTGGCCGCCGCCGTAGGCCCAATGGCTATTTATCTACCGCAGGCTTGAACGCGGGCAGGGCTATGTTGGGGAACAACCCTGAATGGAGGCATGATGATGCCCAATCGATTTACCTCGTCGCGCGATGAAGCCGCACAGTTGCTGACACACGTTGACCTGCTCAAGGCTTCGATGAACGCCCCGGCGGTGCGTGACCGCAAACCGCTCTTACTGAACCATGAACAATGGGCACAAAAAGAAGCCCTTGAATACATGGCTGACAGGGTGAAAGCCAATTTCGCAGGCCTCAGTGATGAGCTGAGAACGCGCTATGTCGAGTTGCAGCGCCAAGCGGTGGCGGCATTACAAGCGGTGGAGAGCGAAAGTACGCGCATTCGCGACACCTTTAAGGCGACTCATTTGAGTGCCCTCAAACGCGAACTCAAGGCGGCGATGGGGGTCGATGTAGACCCTGAATCGGCCCGTATCTACACCCGTTACCGGGCGTTCAAGGAAAGCCGTTCGCCGCTGGATGTACTGCGTGGGGGGGGGCCGCCTGAGCCTCTGCAAACGCTCAACCCGAGCCGCGAACGCCGAGCGCTGGATGAGTCGAAGTACGTAGACCGGCTGCACTCCATCACGCTGTGGGATGCGGCGTGCGCCAATTTTGGTTATGCAACGGATTCGGTCCTGCTCAAGCCGTTCAGCTACGAGCAGGCCAGTTACATTCGCTTGGGCCAGCCCGCAGGGGAATACCCGGTCGCGCCCTTTGTCGAAATTGTACGGCGTCTGGATATAGGCTCTGCGCTGGCAGCCACCTTACTGAGGGAGATGGGGGACGAAGGCGCTTTAAAGGGGCTTATTCGCGAGGCGTCACGTACCACCTTTGAGTTTGAACTGCTGGAGGCTTACCGCAACGCTGCCACTAGCGGTATTGATCACACGGCGTATGTAAGGCTGCTCAATGTGTTGAATCTTCAGATTGGCGCTGAAATTGAGCCGATGCTGATGGCGCGTGAGCCGAATGCGTTTGTTCCCGATTACCTCCCGACGCCACTTGTATTGATCAAGTTCACGGGCGACGCAGGCATTTATAGTTATTTCCCCCAGCGTCTCGGTGGCGCAGTGCGCTACCACGAAAATGGCAGCGATGCCGTGCCTCACTTCAAGCGACAACTGATTGAGGATCATCGCAACAATGAATTGGGGTGGTTCGCTCGCCAGTGGCCACTGCATGAGCTGGCACATTTTCAAAGCTTGCTGAGCGATGAGGCACGCCCCAAAGGTTTGAACCCGCTGGCAGGGCTGCTCTATGACGGCACTCACGCAGTTTTCCCCAAGCCGTCATTGGCCAACTTGAAGTTTGACAAGCAGAAACTCCCGTCACCCAAACCGACGCTGCTGGACTGGTTGGCAGAGCGCCAGCAGAGTCGCTATCAGGCCAACATCGGCCGCTTGGCAACTACCCGGTCTGCTGCGGATTGGCAAGCGTTCAAAGACCAGGCCATCGCTATCGGCAGTGAAGTTCTGGTCATGCTGACGACGCCCATGCCAGGCGGTGTGCTGGGGCTGAACAGAATCATGCAGACAGCTATTTTTGGGTCTCTGGCCTACAACATTGTTCAAGGCGTTGTAGAAGCCAGTAAAGGGAACGCCAGTAATTTTGCGGGTGCCCTGGGCGATACCGCAGACATGATCATCAGTGGCTTTGTCGCGCGGTGGGGGATCAAGGCTCATCGTCAGCGCATGCAATCGCTGTGGAACCGCACCGGCAAGTTGCGCAAAGTGACCCGTGAGGACGGCTCGGTTGAATTGTGGAACCCGGACCTCAGTACTTACCCGCACCTTGAAGCCGATGCGCTCAACGCCCTTTCTCCCACGGCAGAGGGTGTGTACGAGGTCGGCGGCAAGCTGTACGCCAAGGTGAAGGACGGTGACACGGTCGTAGCGCTGGAAGTGATCCGCGATGCCCAAGGTAAAACTTTTAGCCTCAAGCCCCGCAAGGCAGGCGGGTTCAAGCCGCCGGTGGTGTTCGATGCCACGACCTCAACCTGGCGGCTAGCGCTGGATGATGCTCAAAACTTGAGCGAGATTCAGTTGCTTGACCGCATGCTACCCGGGGACGCACCGACTAAAACGCCCACCGACCTGCAACGGGTGCTGGACATCACGGGCGCGACCCGTGAGGACTTGCTGAACACCTGGCAAGGTCAGCCCATACCCGGGCCGCTGGCCGATGGGGTGCTGCGACTGCAGGCTGACCGGCTGATTGACCAGATCATTTCTGACCTGCCGCTGCGCGGCGAAATGCCGTTGAACGCTGAGGGCGCAGTGTTTGCCTTGCTGACCCGGCTTGAGCATTGGCCGGCCGATACCGTGCTGGATGTGTATAACCAGCAAGGCCATTTGACGCATACCTATGGCCAGGATCACAGCGCGGGGGTGATGCTCAATCATGTCGAACTGACGCATCTTGATCGTGGTGGCTATGCGGCCAGGGGCGAAGTGACTCAACCGGGTGGTGCAGAGCCGTTGTTTACTCTGATTCTTAAGCAGCAGCCGCCTGCGTCCCGGTTAGGGCAGTTGAGTGACAGGGTACTGAGCGATAGCGGTCGAATCGCCCTTGTTCGGGAGCAGATCGCAGGCTTGGCCAAAGCCGACCGAACGCTGATTTTCAAAGCGCTGACAGGGCTCGAAGGGCACAAGCGCAGCGATCCGGTGGCCAGTGCTGACCCGGCCAGTCAGTACTTGCCCGTGTTCTGCCCGCCCATAGCCGACAGCACAACGCCGCTGCTGGCCAAGCTCCATGAGATCAATCCATCGTTGTCCATCGAGTGCCTTGAGCCGCTCCTGGCCGCCCACCCGTTCACACCCTACCAAGTGAGCCGAGCCCTGGGACCGGACAATGCCCAGCCCTTGGCATTTGCCCGTGCAGTCGATCAATTGATCATCAGGCTTCGGGTTGACCAGGCCCTGGATGGCATTTATCACACACGGGCTTACCACCGTGATATCGACCTGTGGACGCGAGAATTCGCAAGAGGCGTGCTCAATGACACGCTATCGCGCGACCTGGTGATTACCGATAGAAGTACCTCCGAACCGGGCCGCTATTATGACCCTCAAGGGCCTGCAGACCCGACAGTAGAGTTGGTCTATTACGGCAATGACACCTATAAATCGCGGAGTTTTCAGAGCAGCTCACTGGACGGCTCAGGGCTGGGCCATGATCAGTTTTACCTGGCAATCAGCGCCCGCTTGCAGCCTCACGAGCGGACGCTGTTGGGGATGAACGGTGAGGTAGACGCGAAGGGGCTTCGCCAGCGTGTGGGTGATGCCATGCTTGCTAAACGCCAGCCGGATGGCAGGGTTAACCTGTGGGACACCTCAAATGCGCAATACGAGCGCGATAAAACCCTGGTGTATGACAAGGTGCCTGGCGAATTGGGGCTCTACGAGATCGGTGCCAATAAATACCTCACGTTATTCGGTTCGGTGTATCAGGTGGAATTCGATGCGTCGCGCCATGCATGGCGCTTCAAGCACCCCAGTAAAGTAGGCGTTAATTCGCCCACCCTTGAGCACAACGGTGATGGGGCCTGGCGTCTGAGCAGCGAAAACCCGCTGCAATGGGCTGGCCTGACATTGCTGCGGCGCTTGCGTGCCGAACGAGGGACGGTAAGCGATGCGGTGGGCCGCCAGATCATGGACGTGAGCCACACCGACGAAGGGGTATTGCGCCAGGTGCATGCCAACAACCTCAAACCTCCGCCGGTGTTGATGGACACCTGGAAGCGTTTCAAGGTCGCGGATGAGATTCAAACCTTTATCGAAGATATGCAATCACCCCACACATTGTCCCGGGCCCGCAGTGATCTGCAATTGGTGCTGCTGCAAAGTGTGGCCGGGTGGCCCTGGGGCAAGGTGCTGCAAATTGTCGACAAGGAGGGGGTGACCTTGAAGGAATACGGGCCAGATCTTAGCCCGGGCCTACCGCGTACCAAAATCACTTACGACGACACCCGCAACGGCAGCTTCCTGCGTGCCTTGCTGTCCCAGATGAGCGAAGCCGATACCCGGCTTTTACTGGGCGATTACAACCCGTCGTTGGACGCGCGCATGCTGGCCTTGGGCAAGAAAATTGCCGACAAAGCCCGCGAACATGCCGCCAATGTGTTTGAAGTGGTTTACGACAGTCAGGAGCGCAGCAATAACCCCCATGTGCAAGTGGTGCAAGCCAAACACCCCACATTGCCCAAGCGTGTCATTGAGCACGTGCTTGACTACACCACTGCGGTTGAGCAAAAGCAGTTTCTGGATGCCGGGCTCGTTCCGCCCAGGGTGAACGAGCAAATCAACTGGACCGCCAGAGAGGTGCGTCTTGCCCGCGCCTACGAGGGTTTGTATCTGGAGGCCGCAGCAACCCCGGACAGTGAAAAACTGACCCTGCATATGCTGCCCACACTGGCGGGTTGGCCGGCCGGTATCCGTATTGAGGTTCGCCAGCAGGACCTGAACGGCGCAGTGATCGATCGCCTGGGGCCGGCCGACAGTGTCACTACCCGGGTGCTGGTCAAGCACGACAACCGGTATCGGGCGTATTCGCAAGAGGGGGTGGCGCTTAATCCGGAGTCGATGACCAGCAATAACTTGTTGTCATCCATCCTGCATTCTTTGGATGACGCGGAACGTGCCGCAATTGGCATCAAGGATGTCAGCGAGACGTCCGTACTGGCGCAAAAAATCAGTGAGCAGGCGATCAAGCATAGAAGCGCCATTCGCGACTTGCTTGAGTTACCACCGCCCAAGCCATGGCAGCAACCGCCAATGCAGCGTGACATCTCATTTCTTGCCTATCCCTTCACGCTGGAATATGACAACTCGAGTCATTCGTTGGACCTGGTGCGGCAGGCCCGGGGGTTATACCCGGGCATGAGTTCCGCTGACCTTATTCGCTTTCTCGATCAGTTAGGCGTTGATGAAGGCAGTCGGATGGCGGTATTGGCGACTCAAAGGGCGCAGTACGAAGCGCTCAGGGTTGAGTTGGCGAATTGGGAGCGCCAGGACATTTACCCCACTACAGGGTCCCATGTCGGTGTTTCGACCCCGGCTCACCGCCAGCAGGTGCGCCAAAGGATTGAACGGGCCTGGCGGCGGGAAAGCGAAGTCGCTCGAGATAATCATGGTACTGCACTCGGTTACACGCTGGATTTCTTCGGGCTCGAGGTGGGAGATCTACCCGCTTTAACGGGGGACTTCAGTCATGTCGGCGCGCTTCATATGGATCAGATGAATCTGCATCGCGGTTCTGATGCGTTTTTGAATGGTTTCCCGGGGCTGCGCAGACTGACCATGATTGATAACAGCCTCACACGCTTGCCTACGGCTATCAGCCGGATGCCATTGTTAATGCACCTCAACCTGACGAATAACCACCTTGTGCTGACTGCGCAGAGTGTGCAGCAGTTGGCGGGGTGTACCCAGTTGCGCAGGTTGTATCTTGAAGGTAACCCTTTGGGGGTGCCTCCGGATATTACCGGCATGACCCGCTTGCATGAACTCAACTTGCGGCGCACCGGCATTACACAGTGGCCTACCGGGGCGTTGGGGCTCACTCGGTTGACAAATCTCGACCTACGTTCCAATCAGATTACGACTATTCCTGAAGCCGTGTTTGACGCTTCGCAACCTGCGCTGGCTAACCGGGCGACCCGGCTACAGGGCAACCCGTTATCGGTTGAAACGCATCGCCAGCTTTCCGAGTATCGGACGCGTACCCATATAAATTTCGGTGTCATTCCTGTGCGGTTTCACGAAGCGGGCCCGTCCGCGGCGCAAGATCGATCGCAGCAACAGGGCATTAACCCTTGGTTGTCAGCGGATATGCCGCAAACGGAAAAAACCCTGAAGACAGAGCAGTGGGATCTGATTACGCGCCCCGAAGCCGGCACCCTGCACTTTACAAACATGCTCAAGGATTTGGCTAAAGCCCAAGCGGTTATGTCGGGCGTTGAGCAGAACCGCTTGAAGACGCGCGTGTGGTCACTGATTACAAGCGCATTGAAGGACACCTTGTTGCGCGAAAAAATAATGGAAGCCGATTATGTGCCTACCTGTGAAGACGGGGTGATGGTGCACTTTGTCAACAGAGAGATGACGGTGCTGACCCATGAGTTCGAACAACGGGTGCGTGGCAGTCAACAAGAGTCGGACCATTTTAACTTTGCCAGAATGTTGTTCCGTCTTGAGCAGGTTGACGCATTGGCCGGGGATGCGATTGCCGCTATCTATCGCCAGAGAATGATTGAAATGGATGCAAGGCCCGTGGGGGCTGGCGCTCGCAGAGAGGCGGTGCAGCCCGAGGTCGATGGGTACGAGATCGTCTTGCATTACCGGTTCAAACTGGCAGGGGCGCTGGATTTACCCATCCATACCGAAAAGCCCCTCTATGCCTCAGAGGCGCAACTCACCGCCGCGCAAGTGATTGAAATCAGTGATCAAATCCTTGAAAAGGAAAACCGCCCGGAATTTCGTTTTTCGCTTTCCCAGCAAACTTTCTGGCTCGGTTATCTGAAAACCCGGTATGCCGAACGGTTTGCCGCTATTGAGGCCCAGTATCAGCAGGATTACACCGCCCTGTCCAAAGAGGTTGGGCTGACAGAGGACGTTGAGTTGCAAAGGGGCACCGAGCTGACAGAGGGCCGGGATCAGCGAATCAACGGGTTGATCGAGGAGCTGACGGAGCAGGCGCAACGCGCGTCTCAGGACCAGGCTATGGACGTTTCCTGAACCTGGGCCAGGTGGCCGGTCATGGGGTGGGTTGCCCTTTGATCGCCACCAGGCTGAGCAACAGCCCTTCCTGTAGACCAAACTGGGCATCCAGCTCACGGCCGTGATGCCACTCAGGCGTCAGGTCAGTGAGCAGGCGCAGGCGTATCTGGCCCTCGGGTGTCCAGCTCACTACTTCCGCGTGTTCGAAGTAAAAACGCTTGTGCACCAATGGGTATAGCGCTTTGAACAGGCTCTCCTTGACCGAGAACGTCAGTGTGACCAGCAGCGCAAGGTCTTCGGCCCGCCCGGTGGCCAGGCGCTGGCGTTCATCCGGGGTCAGCACTTCCTTGACCAGCCGTTGCGCGCGCTCAGCGCTGAGCACGCGTTCGAGGTCGATCCCTACGCCTTGCCAATCCCGTTTAAGGGCCACGATGGCAGCGGCCCGCCCGTGGCTGTGGCTGATGGCCCCGCTGATATGGGCGGGCCACACCGGGGCGCGGTCTTCGCCCGAAGCAGGCGTGGCCTGGGTGCCGTCCAGCCGCAACAGGGCTGCCCGGGCGCACAGGCGCCCGGCCAGAAATTCGGTCTGGCGTTTGGCTACTGAGCGTTGAATACTTTCAGGCATTTCAATAGCACTGCGCGCAAAATCGTCAGCGGCCAACAGGGCCGGGGTGAAATCAGTGCTGAGCCACACACTGCCGGGCAGTGCTTGGGGCAAGGGCCAGTCAGCACGCAACGGGGTGCAGCAGGCAGGCAAGGCGGGAAGTCGATTCATGCTGGGCATTTTGCCGGGTCTGCCACTGGCTGGGTAGTGGCCAGTCGGCCACTGTTCAGAATGTGTTCAGGGGGTGCGGCTTATTGTGACTAGGCTGTAGCAGGACACAGGTCCTTAGAGAGTTGGCTTGGGAGAGCGCAATGAAACTGCTGGTGGTTGAAGACGAGGCGCTGCTGCGCCATCACTTGCAAACACGCCTGAGCGAAAACGGGCATGTGGTCGAGGCTGTGGCCAATGCCGATGAGGCGCTGTACCAGGTGGGTCAGTACAACCACGACCTGGCGATGATTGATCTGGGGTTGCCGGGTATGGGCGGGCTGGAGCTGATCCGTGAAATGCGCAAACTCGGCAAGACCTTTCCGATCCTGATTCTCACCGCGCGCGGCAATTGGCAAGACAAGGTCGAAGGGCTGGCGGCCGGGGCAGATGACTACGTGGTCAAGCCGTTCCAGTTTGAAGAACTGGAAGCGCGCCTCAATGCCTTGCTGCGCCGTTCCAGCGGTTTCACCCAATCCACCATCGAGGCGGGAAAGCTGGTACTGGACATCAATCGCAAACAAGCGGTGCTGGAAGGCGAGCCGCTGGCCCTGACGGCATATGAGTACCGGATTCTGGAGTACCTGATGCGCCATCATCAGCAAGTGGTGGCCAAGGATCGCTTGATGGAACAGTTGTACCCGGATGACGAGGAGCGTGATCCGAATGTGATCGAGGTGTTGGTTGGGCGCCTGCGACGCAAGCTTGAGGGGGCAAACGGTTTTAAACCTATCGATACGGTGCGCGGGTTGGGGTACCTGTTTACTGAGCGCTGCCGATGATTCGTTCGCTTCGCGTTCGCTTGATGCTGGCCGCTACCCTGTTGGCGGTGCTGTTTATGCTGGCGCTGTTACCTGCCATGCAAGGGGCTTTTAGCCTGGCGCTCAAGGACGCCATCGAGCAGCGCTTGGCCTCTGATGTCACCACGCTGATTTCAGCGGCCAAAGTCGAAAAAAACCATCTGAAAATGCCGGCCCTGCTGCCGGACGAGCAATTCAACCTGCCGGACAGCCGTCTGCTCGGCTACATCTATGACCGCGAGGGGCACCTGGTGTGGCGCTCGCGGGCCACGCAAGAGGAAACCATTAACTACACGCCGCGCTATGACGGGCGCGGTAATGAGTTTGTGAGTATCCGCGAGGCCAATGGCGAAGAGTTCTTTATCTACGACGTGGAGGTCAAGTTGCTGGGCGGCAAGAGCGCCGCGTTCAGCTTTGTCGCGTTGCAACCCATGCGTGAATACAACATGACCCTCGCCGGGCTGCGCGAAAACCTGTACCTGGGGTTTGGTGCGGCCTTGTTTGTGTTGCTGGCGCTGCTCTGGATTGGTTTGACCTGGGGCCTGCGGGCGCTGCGCCGCTTAAGCCAGGAGCTGGACCAGATCGAAAATGGCGCGCGCGAAAGCCTCAGTGAAGAACACCCCCGTGAACTGTTGCGCCTCACGGGCTCACTGAACCGCCTGCTGCAAAGTGAGCGCGAGCAGCGCGCGCGCTACCGGGATTCACTGGACGACCTGGCTCATAGCCTGAAAACCCCCTTGGCGGTGCTGCAAGGCGTCAGTGAAAGCATGGCTCAGCGTCCGGCCGACCGTGAGCAGGCCTGGGTGCTGCAAACCCAGATCGAACGCATGAACCAGCAAATCAGCTACCAGTTGCAGCGTGCCAGCCTGCGTAAAAGTGGCCTGGTGCGCCATCAGGTCGAGCTACTGCCGGTGGTCGAGAGCCTGTGTAACACCCTGGACAAGGTCTACCGCGACAAAAAGGTCAAGGTCAGTTGCGACATTGCGCCGCTGAGCCATGTGCCTATCGAGCAAAACGCGCTGCTGGAGTTGCTGGGCAACTTGCTGGAAAACGCCTACCGGCTGTGCCTGGGGCACGTGCGTATCAGCTTGCACCATACGGCCGACGGGCTGGAGGTGTGTGTAGAGGACGACGGCCCCGGTGTGCCGCCGGACCAGCGCGCGCGGATCCTGCAGCGTGGCGAACGCCTGGACCGCCAGCATCCGGGGCAGGGCATTGGCCTGGCGGTGGTCAAGGACATTATCGAAAGCTACGACGCGCAGTTGACCCTGGAAGACTCGTCGCTGGGCGGTGCGGCGTTCCGCATCCAATTCCCAACCCTCTAACCCCCCCCCTTGTAGGAGCGAGCTTGCTCGCGATCTGTTGACCTTTAAAAACGGTACCGCGCTGTCGTGCAGCAATCCTATCCATTGCTGCGGTCATCCGTAGGAGAAGCCGCCCTTCTGCGACGCTGCGTTCACCTCTACATCAGAGGCCAGCAGCAGGCGGATATCCGCCATCATGATGGCCGTATCCCCTGCAACGGGCGGAAATCCGCCAAGTATTGTCCTACAAGAAATCGCAGTGAAATCCTACAAGCTCAGGTGCCATCGGCCATTGCGCGGCTTTTACTGAAATTGGCCCATGGCTTGCAATAAGTGCGAGAGAGGTCTGCCACAAGAGCAGCTCCACACAACAAATCCCTCCACGTTCAGGAGGGTTCGCGCTTTAGGTATCGCCGGTCTCAGATGGAATGATGGCCGAGTGATGCACTTGAGGAACTTTGCAATGACGACTCGTCAGCCACTGTACAAATCCCTGTATGTGCAAGTGATCTTAGCGATCGCAATCGGTATTTTGTTGGGCCACTACTACCCGGAAACGGGTGTCGCACTCAAACCCCTGGGTGATGGTTTTATCAAACTGATCAAGATGGTCATCGCGCCCATCATTTTCTGTACGGTGGTGAGTGGTATTGCCGGCATGCAGAACATGAAGTCGGTCGGCAAGACCGGTGGTTATGCCTTGCTCTACTTTGAAATTGTCTCGACGGTTGCGCTGTTGATCGGCTTGATCGTTGTAAACGTGGTGCAGCCAGGCGCTGGCATGCACATTGACGTGTCCACCCTGGACGCCTCCAAAGTCGCGGCCTACGTCACGGCGGGCGCGGATCAAAGTATCGTTGGCTTTATCCTCAACGTGATCCCGTCGACCATCGTTGGCGCGTTCGCCAATGGCGACATTCTGCAAGTGCTGATGTTCTCGGTGCTGTTCGGTTTTGCCCTGCATCGCTTGGGTGCCTACGGCAAGCCGGTACTGGACTTCATCGACCGCTTCGCCCACGTGATGTTCAACATCATCAACATGATCATGAAGCTGGCCCCCATCGGTGCGCTGGGTGCCATGGCGTTCACCATCGGGGCTTACGGTGTGGGCTCGCTGGTGCAACTGGGCCAGTTGATGATTTGCTTCTACATCACCTGCGTGCTGTTCGTACTGGTCGTTCTGGGTGGCATCGCCCGCGCTCATGGTTTCAGCGTGATCAAGCTGATCCGCTACATCCGTGAAGAGCTGCTGATCGTACTGGGCACGTCCTCTTCGGAGTCGGCCCTGCCGCGCATGCTGGTGAAAATGGAGCGCCTGGGTGCCAAGAAGTCGGTGGTGGGTCTGGTGATCCCGACCGGTTACTCGTTTAACCTGGACGGTACTTCGATCTACCTGACCATGGCCGCTGTGTTTATCGCTCAGGCGACCGACACCCACATGGACCTCTCTCACCAGATCACCCTGTTGCTGGTGCTGCTGCTGTCGTCCAAAGGGGCGGCGGGTGTGACCGGTAGCGGCTTTATCGTCCTGGCCGCCACCCTGTCGGCTGTCGGCCACTTGCCGGTGGCAGGTTTGGCGCTGATCCTGGGTATTGACCGCTTCATGTCCGAAGCCCGTGCCTTGACCAACCTGATTGGCAACGCGGTTGCCACGCTGGTGGTTGCCAAGTGGGTGAAAGAGCTGGACACCGACGTGATGCAGCGCGAGCTGGCATCCGGTGGTAGCCCGCTGGACAACACAATGCCTGAAGATGACCAACTGGTTGCTGAAGGTCAGATGCCGTCTCAAGTCATGAAGTAACGTTAAGCGCATAAAAAACCCATCTTCGGATGGGTTTTTTTTCACCTTTTATTCGACCCGTGTCAGGCCGCTGAACACCAGGGGCTGGCGGCAGCGGCGGCACACATAACCGCGGCCTTGCCTGACCAGGCCATGGCGCTGGGCGGTGAACGCAAAATCGCTGTCGGGGCAGGGGCAGCGGTAGATATAGCGTGTTGCGCTGCGACGCTTGATTGCGTAAGTGTGGCAGCGGTTGGGAGGCAGTTCGTAGACCCCGCGCATGATGAGTTGCCATTCTTCGCCGTGGGGCGCGATACGGTCACCAAACAATTGGTGAGCAATCAAGTGTGCGACTTCGTGGGGGACGGTTTGCTTGAGAAAGTCGTCGCGGTTTTCGCGGTACAACTGCGGGTTAAAACGCAGCAGATTGTCATGCAGGTGGGCGACGCCGGCTTTTTGCCCGCGCAGCTTAAAGCTCACCACGGGGCGCTTGAAGGGTCGTTTGAAAAACAGTTCAGCCTGTTGGAAACAGTGTTCGACGCGGTTATTGAGCAGCTCGGGCATGCGGTTCGGTTCTCCTGAAGCCGCGATTATGCCGCAAGCATCATGGGTTCCGAAGCAGATGGCGCTGAATGGTTCAGGCATGGGCTCGCGATCTGTTGAGCAGTTCGCGAGCACGGGTGTGCGATGCCAGGTTCGGGCTTTTAACCGACGTACTCGGGCCCTACGCCCAGGCCCCAGACAATGACAGTGAACGCCATGATCGCCACTAGCACAATCAAGCCTACCGCCAGCACCGACGTTGAGAATAAAAAGCCTTCACTCGGATCGATGCTCATAAAGGTCGGCAAACCGACGTACAGCAAGTACACCGTGTAGCAAATCGCCGCCGAGCCGACCATCAGGCCCACCCACAGGTGCGGGTAGAGCGCTGCCAGCCCGCCAATAAACAGGGGGGTCGAGGTGTAGGTGGCGAATGCGACGCAGCGTGCCAAGCTGGGTTGCGCATCGTAGGTACGGGCCATCCAGTGAATAAAGGCGCTCATGATACCCACCCCGGTCAGCATCGCGGCGTAGGACATCAGTGCCATCCATAAGGCACTGCTCGGGGTCAGCATGACGGCTGCGCGGCTGCCGATCTCCCAGCCCACCCGGGTGGTGCCGATATAGGCTGAGACAGCCGGGATAGCGGCCAGAATCAGGGTATGGGTGAGGTACATGTGGCCGATACTTTCTTCGGCATCAACACGGATCTGGCGCCACTCTTTATCGGGGTGTGTAAACAGCCCTACTACGTGATGGATCATGGCTGGCGCTCCTGATGTGAATTGCATCTACTGCGAATAGAGATGCTGGCTCAATGCCTTCATCTATCAGTATAGGGAACTTATAGAACTGCATGGGCGGGTGCTTAGAGCAAATAGTTCTGTGAAACGCGGGCTTATGGCTTTGCAGTCTTTGAAGTGGTTAAAGGGGCTTCGTCCACTGCGGGTTTTTCAGTAAAATCCCCCGCTTTTGGTCTTAACTCGCGGATTTGAAGGGCTATGGGCACTCTTTCGGTTTCTCAACTTAAACTCCAGAAGCGCCTGCGTCGGTTGGCAGGCGAGGCGGTGGCTGACTTCAACATGATTGAAGACGGCGACAAGGTCATGGTGTGTCTGTCAGGCGGGAAGGACAGTTACACCCTGCTGGATGTGCTCTTGCACCTGCAGAAGGTGGCGCCCATCCAGTTTGAAATTGTGGCCGTGAACATGGACCAGAAACAGCCAGGCTTCCCCGAGGATGTACTGCCTGCGTACCTCGAGGCTCTGGGTGTGGAATACCACATCGTCGAAAAAGACACGTACTCGGTGGTCAAGGAACTGATCCCTGAAGGCAAGACCACCTGCTCGCTGTGTTCGCGCCTGCGTCGTGGCACGCTATACACCTTTGCCGACCAGATTGGTGCGACCAAAATGGCGCTGGGTCATCACCGTGATGACATCGTTGAAACCTTCTTCCTTAATATGTTCTTCAACGGCACCCTCAAGGCGATGCCGCCCAAGCTGCGTTCCGATGATGGGCGCAACGTGGTGATTCGCCCGCTTGCGTATTGCAATGAAAAGGACATTCAAGCGTATTCCGACCTGCAGCAATTCCCGATCATCCCGTGCAACCTCTGTGGTTCTCAGGAAAACCTGCAGCGCCAGGTGGTCAAAGACATGCTGCAAGAGTGGGACCGCAAGACGCCAGGTCGCACGGAGAGTATCTTTCGCAGCCTGCAACACGTGAATCCGTCGCAACTGGCGGACCGTAACCTGTTTGACTTTGCCAGCCTGAAGATCGACGACAGCGCCACGCCTCGTTTCGTCAACCTGCTGAACCTCTAAAGTCATCGCCATTTACCGGGAGCAAAGGGCATGCGCGACTACAAATGGCTGCACGAATACTGTTTGAACCGCTTTGGTTCGTCAGCCGCACTGGAAGCCGAGTTGCCCGTTCCGCGCACCCCGGCGCAATTGCGCCAGATCAGCGATGACCGTTACCTGTCGACCTTGGCCTTGCGGGTGTTTCGCGCCGGGCTCAAACACAGTGTGGTGGATGCCAAGTGGCCGGCATTTGAAGACGTGTTCTTTGGTTTCGCCCCGGAAAAAGTCGTTCTGATGGGGGCTGAACACTTGGAACGCTTGATGCAGGACACACGGATTATCCGTCACCTGGGCAAGCTCAAAAGTGTGCCGCGCAATGCCCAGATGGTGCTCGATATTGCCCATGAACACGGCAGTTTCGGGGCGTTTATTGCCGATTGGCCGGTCACGGACATTGTTGGCTTATGGAAATACCTGGCCAAACATGGGCACCAGTTGGGCGGCTTGTCGGCCCCGCGCTTCTTGCGCATGGTGGGTAAGGACACCTTCGTGCCGAGCGACGACGTGGTCGCCGCATTGAACGCTCAGCAACTGGTAGATAAGGCACCCACCAGCCTGCGCGACCTGGCCATTGTGCAGAACGCCTTTAATCAGTGGCATGCCGACAGTGGCCGGCCAATGTGCCAGTTGTCTCAAATGCTGGCGTTCACCGTTAACCACTGACCGCTTGAGCGTATGGCGGCTGTAGGAACAGCCGGTCGACGCTCGATGGCTCGCGATCTTTTGATCTTTAAAAGATCGCGAGCAAGCTCGCTCCTACGGATGGGAGTGTTTGTGGGAACGAGCTTGCTCGTGATCTGTTGATCTTAAACCACGCTGGCCGGCACCTTATGTAGCCGTGACCGCAGTAATGGATAGGCCGAAGCTTTTAAAGATCAACAGATCGCGAGCAAGCGCCTACAGGGTTGTTTACTCCCCCGCCAAACGACGGTCCAACTGGTAACGCCAACGCACGTACAGCATCGCGCTGATGAACACCGCTACACTGGCCGCGATTTCCAGCAGGCCGAACAGTTGCCGGTTGGGATCAAACGCAGCCAATGCGCCCTTGATCAGGTACAGGTTGACCACGTAACAGGTGAACGAGTGACCGCGTGCGCTGCCCATCAACATGCCGGGCACGAGGATGGCCAGCGGCACCAGTTCGATCAAAAGGATCACCCAAGGCCGCGCGCCGTGCAGGTTGGCAAACGCCAGGTAGTACACGCACAACAAGCCAATGAGGCCGAAGAAGCACACCAGGCTCAGTGCCCGCATCTGCCGCACACGTGGCACCAACCAGTCGATGGAGGGAAGCACCTTTGGCTGTTTAGCCACGGCGGTTCTCCAGTTTCGAGGCGATAGTCGCCAGGCGCAGGCCAAGGGCTTTGCACAGGGCGGTTTCGTGCTCGTCCAGTGTGCGTTTGCCTTCGGCTCCCGCGTAGTGGCTCGGGCCGTAAGGCGTGCCGCCGCCCGTGGTGTTGAGCAGCGCCGATTCGCTGTACGGCAGGCCCGTGACCAGCATGCCGTGGTGCATCAAGGGCAGCAGCATCGACAGTAATGTGCTTTCCTGGCCGCCATGCAGGCTGGCGGTGGAGGTGAACACGCCCGCCGGTTTGCCAACCAGGGCACCGGTCAGCCACAGCGTGCTGGTGCCGTCCAGAAAGTACTTGAGGGGCGCGGCCATGTTGCCGAAGCGTGTCGGGCTGCCAAGGGCCAAGCCCGCGCAGTGCTTCAGGTCATCGAGGCTGGCGTACAGGGGGCCGTCTTCGGGAATGTCGGGAGACACCGCTTCGCATTCCGTCGAAATGGCCGGCACTGTGCGCAGGCGCGCTTCCAGGCCGCCCTGTTCGACACCTCGGGCAATGTGGCGGGCCATCTCGGCAGTGGCACCGTGCCGGCTGTAATACAGCACCAGGATGTAGGGCTCGCTCACGGCAGGATCTCCAGAATCGCTTCCGGTGGACGGCCAATGACGGCCTTGTCACCGACGACCAGAATCGGCCGTTCGATCAGCTTGGGGTGTGCCGCCATCGCCGCGATCAAGTGCGCCTCGCTCAGGCTGGCATCGGCCAGGTTGAGGGTTTTGTACTCGTCCTCGCCGGTGCGCAAGAGTTGGCGCGCCGTCCTATTCAGCTTGCCGAGCAAGGCACTCAGTTGGGCCGCGTTGAGCGGGGTGTCGAGGTAGCGCACCACATGGGGGGCGAGGCCGCGGGCTTCAAGCAGTTCGAGCGCACCGCGCGATTTCGAGCAGCGCGGGTTGTGATAAAGCGTCAGATCGGTCATGTGCGGGTCGCTTCTTGCGTAAGGTGGCGGCTATTCTACCCGCCTGGCGGGCGAGCCTGAACCGTGTGCGGTAAATGGCCGCTGTCGATTTTACTTTTTGTGTCTTTATCGAGAAGGATCAACGCATGTTCAAGCGACTCATGGCGACTGCGGTCGTCGCCGCCACGTTACTGCTGGCGGGTTGCGGCAATGATTACGGGGTCGATCAGCACGGTCAGAAGGTCGCTTCCGAGCGACTGGACAAGCAGTGGAAGGTGATTAACTACTGGGCTGAATGGTGCGGGCCGTGCCGGGTCGAAATCCCGGAGCTCAATGCGCTGGAAAAACAGTTGCAAGGGCAGTCGGTCGGCGTCTTCGGGGTCAATTTCGACGGCTTGCAGGGCAAGGAATTGAGCGATGCCAGCACCGCGATGGGCATCACCTTTACCGTCTTGGCGCAGGACCCGGCCGAGTTCTTTGAGCTGCCGCGCAGCGAAGCATTGCCTGTGACTTACATCATTGATGAAAAGGGCAAGGTACGCGCCCAGATGATGGGCGAGCAGACAGCGGCGGGCGTGCTGGCCAAAATCAAGGAATTGAAAGGGGCTTGACGCCAACCCCGTTGCAGGAGCGAGCTTTTGATGTTGGCGAAGCAAAAGCTCAAAAGATCGCGAGCACGCTCGCTCCTACGGTTGGGTCAGCCTTCTTCAGGCCATAGCCGCAATGGCTTGCCTTCGGCGGGCCAGAAGCGCACTTGCTCGATGGGTGAGATGTCCCAGCGTTGAACCGCTTGCAGGGCCGTGAAGAACCGCTGCTCTTGCTCCATCAGCGCCGGGGCGCAGGCCTTGCGAGTGCTGCCCACGCCGCCGAAGGTCAGCGTACTGCCGTTCAGGGTGTAGGGGGCGAACCAGTGGTTGCACCCGCCGCTGCCGTAAGCCCGGCCCTTGTCATCGAAGGTCACGGTCAGGTGGCTGCTGTCGATCAGCGGGCGCTCGCCAATCCACTCCACCACGTAAGCGTGGTTGTGCTGCAACGTCACCGGGTCCCCTGCACAGCCTGCCAGGCCTGCACCTGTCAGCGCCAACAGCATCAGGCGTTTCATTGCGCAGCCTTTTGGCAGTTGCGGCACAGGTGTTGGCTGCCTTCGGTGCGCCAGCCCAGTTCAGCGATACGCGCGCTGGCTGCCGGCTTTTGCGCCTTGGCACCCAGTTTGGCATCGACCGCGAACTCAAATTTCAGCACTTTGGCACAGGCATCGCAGCTGACTTGCCATTCATGGATGGCCAACTCGCCAAACACCGGCCCGTTGGCCACGGCCACCCACTGGCCACGCGGGTTGATCAGGTGGCGGACTTTCTCGACCGTCAAGCGCATGGCCAAGTCCTTGCTGCCCTTGAGGGTTACGATCAACACATCATTGTTCTGGATCGAGCCACCGTTACCGGTGACTTGATAACGGCCCGGCATCAGGGCGCGGCATTCGATCAAGGTGTGTTGTGGGCTCAACAGGTTGTAGCGGAAATCGTGTTCGACCATGGGTCCTCCAAATAGGCCGCTATGCTAGCACGCAGACATCAAGGGCCTCGCCTTGAGGTTTCAACCTTCGATCAGGTTGTGCGGCGTGCCGTTTCTCCAGGCGGCGATGTTGTCCAGCGTGGTGCCGGCAATGGCATTCAGCGCCTCGTGGGTCAGAAAAGCCTGGTGTGCGGTGATGATCACGTTGGGGAAGGTCAACAGCCGGGCGAGCACGTCGTCTTGTAACGGCAGGTCGGAGCGGTCCTCGAAAAACAACTGGGCTTCCTCTTCATACACATCCAGCCCCAAATAGCCGAGCTGGCCGCTTTTTAACGCGTCGATCAGGGCGGCCGTGTGCACCAGCGCTCCGCGCCCGGTGTTGATCAGCATGGCACCGTGCTTGAGGGTCGCCAGCGACTGGCGATTGATCAGGTGTTTGTTGTCGGAGGTCAGCGGGCAATGCAGGCTGATGATGTGCGACCCGGCCAGCAGCGCCGGCAGGCTCACATACTCGGCCCCCAAGGCCAGCAACTGCGGGTTGGGGTGCGGGTCGAAGCACAGCAGCTTGCAACCGAAGCCGGTCATGATTTTGCCGAAGGTTGCACCGATCTGACCGGTGCCCACCACACCCACGGTTTTGCCCACCAGATCAAAGCCGGTCAACCCGTGCAGGGTGAAATCGCCTTCACGGGTACGGTTGTACGCGCGGTGCAGGCGGCGGTTCAACGCCAGAATCAGGGCCACGGCATGTTCTGCGACAGCATGAGGCGAATACGCGGGTACCCGCACCACGTTCAAGCCCAGGCGCTTGGCCGCCGTCAGGTCGACGTGGTTATACCCGGCCGAACGCAGCGCGATCAGGCGGGTGCCGCCCGCGGCTAATTGCTCGAGTACGGGGGCGCTCAAGTCATCGTTGATAAACGGGCAGACGACCTCATGGTCATGGGCCAGGAGCGCCGTATCGAGGGTCAGGCGCGCGGGTTGAAAGTGCAGTTCCAGGTCATCAGGCTGGGCAGCGGCGGTAAAACTGTCGCGGTCATAGGTCTGGCTGCTGAAGAGAATCATGCGCATGGTGGTCTTCCTTGGTGTGCGGCGTGCTCAGGGGGTGTGGCGTGCTTCATTGGCCAGGCGGGTAATGGCTTGATCCAGTTCGTCGATGGCGGCCCAGGCGTGGGGGTTATCCTGTTTGAGCAGGGTTTCGCTGCGATGACAGGCCGCGCGCAGTTGCGGGACGCCGCAGTAGCGGGTCGCGCCGTGCAGGCGATGCACGCGTTCGATCAGCGCGGTGTTGTCGCGCAGATGGCGCGCCTGCAGAATCGCTTCACGGTCAGCGTCCAGCGAGGTCAGGAGCATGGCCAGCATCTCCTGGGCCAGATCGGCCTTGCCAGCGGCCAGGCGCAGGCCTTCCTCGTGGTCCAGAACGGGGAGTGCCGCTTTGTCGCGGGCGTTCTCAAAGTGTTCTTCGCGGGTGTTACTGCGCAGGGCCAGCCCGGTCCACTTCAAAACCACCTGGCCCAGTTGGCGTTCGCTGATGGGCTTGGTCAGGTAGTCGTCCATGCCACTGTGCAACAGTGCGCGTTTCTCATTGGCCATCGCGTGAGCCGTCAGGGCAATGATCGGCAGTGGCGTCCGCTGTTGATCGTTTTCCCATTGGCGCACCACCTCTGTGGTCTCGCGGCCGTCCATGCCGGGCATCTGGACGTCCATCAGGACCATGTCAAAATCGTAAGCCTTGATCGCATCGATGGCCGCGTAGCCGCTGTCGACTGCCGTGATCTTGGCCCCCATGCCTTCCAGCAGGGTTTGCACCAGCAACAGGTTGGCGGGGTTGTCATCGACACACAAAATGCGCGGTGCCCGGCTGGCCAGTCGCTCGCCGGGCTCGGTGCGAGCCTGTTGCGGGCTGATCAGATCGGCCAGTGACCGCCGCAGTTTTCGGGTGCAGGCCGGTTTGGATTGGAGCTGGCTGTGGGGGTTGGGCACGGAGGTACTGAACAGGGCTTGTTCGGTGGTGGGGCACAACACCAACACTTTGCAGCCCAGGCGCTCCAGGTCCCATATTGACTGGTTAAGGCGTTCGGGCGGAATGTCGTTGGCCGTGACCCCCAGCACCGCCAGGCCAATGGCCTGTGGGGTCTGGTGGGCACCTGTCACGCAGTTGGTAAGATTTTCCAGGGTAGTAAACGGCGTTACATCCAGGCCGCAGTCTTCCAATTGATGTTGCTGGGCCTGGCGCGCAAGGTCGTGTTTTTCCAGCAGGACCACGCGAGTCCCCAGCAGCGGTGGGCCAGGCAGGTCTTCACTGTCAACACGGTCTTTGGGTAACCGGACGCTGATCCAGAACACCGAGCCTTCGCCGGGGATGCTCTCAACGCCGATTTCACCGCCCATCTGCTCAATTAACCGCTTGGAAATCACCAGGCCCAGCCCGGTGCCGCCAGGTTGGCGAGACAAGGAGTTGTCGGCCTGGCTGAAAGCCTGGAACAGCGCCTGCACATCCTGGCTGGTCAGGCCGATGCCGGTGTCTTGCACACTGATGCGCAACTGCGCGCTGCCTTCAGTCTTGAATTCATCGTCATCATCAAGCATGGCCCGCACGACAATCGTGCCTTCGCGGGTAAACTTGATCGCGTTATTCACCAGGTTGGTGAGGATTTGTTTGAGCCGCAGCGGGTCGCCGATCAGTGACAGCGGTGTATCGCGGTACGTCAGGCTGACCAGTTCCAAGCCTTTTTCATGGGCCGAAGGGGCCAGAATAGTCAGGGTGTCTTGCAGCAAGTCGCGCAAATTGAACGGGGTGCTGTCGAGCACCAGTTTGCCGGCCTCGATTTTTGAGAAGTCGAGAATTTCGTTAATGATGCCCAGCAGGCTGTCGGCCGATTTTTCGATGGTGTGCAGGTAGTCGAGTTGGCGGGGCGTCAGTTCGCTTTTTTGCAGCAAGTGGGTGAACCCCAGGATGCCGTTGAGCGGGGTGCGGATCTCGTGGCTCATGTTGGCCAGGAACTCGGACTTGATGCGGCTGGCCTCCAGGGCCTCTTTACGCGCCAGGTTGAGCTCCAGGTTCTGGATTTCAATGGTTTCCAGATTCTGGCGCACGTCTTCGGTGGCCTGGTCGACGCTGTGTTGCAGTTCTTCCTGAGCATTTTGCAAGGTTTCGGCCATGCGATTGATACCGGACGCCAACTCGTCCAGTTCATGGCTGCCCAGCGGTGGCAAGCGGGTTTGCAACTGCCCGTCCTTGAGTTGCGCCACGGCCTGTTTGATTTGGTCGAGCGGCGCATTGATCGTGCGGCTCATGCGCAATGCCAGCAGGGCGCTGAGTATCAAGCCGGCACCAATCAACAGCAGGCTGGCAAACAGGCTTCGGTAACCCCGCAGCAGCATGTTGTTGTGGGTCAATTCCAGTTCTACCCAGCCCAGCAGGCGATGGACTTCGTCTGGAATGACATCGCCGGCCAGGTTGCGGTGACGGCCAAACACCGGCAATAAATAGCGGGTGGCGTCGTTGTCTGAGCGTTGCAGCAATTGCGTGCTATTACCCAGTGGTGGGCGGTTGAGCATGGTCGGGCCCGCATGCGCGAGGACTTCATGGTTGGCCCCCAGAAACGCCACGGCCCGTACATCCGGTTGCTCCAGGGACTCGGTAGCAATGCGGCTCAGCAGTGCCGAGTCTTGCCGGCCCATGGCAGGGGCGACCAGCGGCGCGAGTTGTTCAGCGATCATTTCGCCGCGCTGCAGCAACTGCGATTGCAGCTCGGACTGCTGCAGCCAGGTGAAGTAGCCGCCCAGCACCATGGCCATCAGCGTCACAGGCACGAGCGTGAGCAACAATACGCGGCCTTTGATCCCCAGGTTTTTCAGCACGCCACTCTCCAGCCCACACACTTTAAACATTTGCTGCCCACATGGCACAGCGCTTGGCGCAGTGTAGCTATTTGATGCCGGGCAAACCTTCGAAAATTTACCGGCGAGTGTGAGGCCTTTGATCGAATACCGGTTCAGCAGGCGGTGTGATGGTTGCTCGGGGCGGCTCAATCTTGAATACTGAGCGATTGAGAATGACTTGCAGACGTAAATGAATCCTGAAGCAGTTAGCCCGTCGCGGCTGTTGGCTATCGAAGATGATCCCGTGCTGGGGGCCTATCTGCATGAGCAGTTGGTGCGCAGCGGGTTCGACGTGATGTGGTGCAAGAACGGTCAGGAAGGCCTTATGCACGCCCAACAAGGGCACTTTGATGTGGTCCTGATGGACATCCTGCTGCCGGGCATGAATGGCCTGCAAGTGCTGACGCAATTGCGCCAGACCCACGCGCTGCCCGTCATTTTGATGTCGGCGCTGGGGGCTGAGGCGGATCGCATCAGCGGGTTCCAGTTGGGGGCCGATGACTATTTGCCCAAGCCGTTCAGCATGGCGGAGCTACGGGTACGGATTCAGGCGATCCTGCGGCGTGTGGCATTGGACCGCATGCCTCGCAAGGAGGTGCCAGGGGAGGCAGCGGGTGTCGACGCTGAATTGTTTTTCGACGAAAACGCCTGCGATGTACGCCATGGTCAGCGGTGGGGCGGGCTGACCCGCAGCGAGTTTCGCTTGCTCGATACCCTGCACCGCAACACCGATGAAGTGCTGAGCAAGGCTTTTCTCTATCAGCATGTGTTGCAACGCGGTTACGCGGCCCATGATCGCAGCCTGGACATGCATGTCAGCCAGATCCGCCGCAAGCTCAAAACCATTGGCTTTCACGCGCGTGAACTGCGCACGGTCTGGGGTAAGGGTTATGTGTTGAGCGCCAGCGATGCGCCCTAAGTTGCCCGGCAAGCACTCCGTATTCTGGAAGCTGGCCTGTTTACTGGTGGCCTTTTGTTTGTTGATGATCTGGCTCAGTTGGTCCTGGGGCCGTTACATGGACAAACGCACGGGGTATCTGTCTGAGCAGGCGCGCATCACCTTGCAGCGCTATGCAGGTGAGGCTGAACGCGCGTGGGAGTCAGGCCAGCAAACGGGCGTCGATCAATGGCTGCAGGCCATGGGGCACAAGGAATCCGGCTGGCTCGGCGTTGTGGGCCAGGATTTGCAGGCCTTGAGCAGCTACCCGCTGACAGAGGTCGAAACCCAGCGGCTGACATTCCTGCGCGGGCTGGACTGGCCCATCAGCCATTTGAAAGCCGCGCGCCCGTGGGTCAAGGTGCCGTTTCTCAAGGACCCCGCCGCGGGCTACCTGGTGATCGAGCTGCCACAGCGGTTTATGCCCGGTAATTGGCAAGTGGTCTGGCGAGTGATCACCAACGGCCTCATTCCCGGGCTGTTCACGTTGCTCTTGTGTGTGGGCTTGTACCGGTTACTGATCGTGCCGCTCAATCATTTGCGCGAGCAGGCCCATGCCTGGAGGGCGGATCAATTGGGGGCCCGGCTGTCGAGCCAGACCACCAGCCGTCAGGATGAGTTGGGGGAGTTGGGGCGGGCCTTCGATCAAATGTCCGAGCGTTTGCAAACCACCGTCGCCCAGCAGCAGCAATTATTACGCGACCTGTCCCATGAACTGCGTACACCCTTGAGCCGGTTACGGGTGGCCTGCGACAGCGAGCAGGACGTCAACGCCCTGCGCGAACGGTTGGGCCGTGAAGTGGATGGCATGCAGCGGCTGGTTGATGACACCTTACAATTGGCCTGGCTGGACGCTCAGCGTGATCCGCTGCCCGTGGAGGCTATTCAGATCCAGGCCTTGTGGGAGATGCTCACCGAGAACGCCCGCTTTGAAAGCGGCTGGCCCGAATCCCGGTTGCCCTGCCGGGTGGACGCCCACTGCTGGGTGCGGGGCAATCTTAATAGCCTTGCCCAGGCGTTGGAGAACGTATTGCGCAATGCCATTCGTCATTCTCCGCCCGAAGGCATCGTCAGCCTGGGCGGCCAACGTGAGGGCGATGTGTGGCACTTATGGCTGGATGATCAGGGTGGGGGGGTAGACCCTCAAGCATTGGAACGCATCTTTGCGCCCTTTACCCGGCTCGACGGTTCCCGGCCAGGCGACGGCGGTTTTGGCCTGGGCTTGAGCATCGCGCGCAATGCCTTGCGCCTGCAAGGTGGCAGCCTGTGGGCCGAGAATACGGCGCACGGTTTGCGGGTCAATGTGACGCTCGCGGCGGCATAAGGGCAAGTCTCTTACAAAATGTTTATAACTATCGCTTATAAGCGGCGCACTTTGCGTGATATGGGGAACGGCTGTTTGTCGGTATGATGTGCGCCCCCGCAGTCTGGATTGCGAATACGCCATGACCTTGCAGTACCCCACTATCGCCGACTGTGTCGGCAACACTCCGCTGGTGCGCTTGCAGCGACTGGCAGGAGACACCACCAACACCTTGTTGCTCAAGCTTGAGGGGAATAACCCGGCAGGCTCGGTCAAGGATCGCCCGGCGCTGTCGATGATTACCCGCGCTGAGACGCGTGGCCAGATCCGACCCGGCGATACGCTGATCGAGGCCACCTCGGGGAATACCGGGATTGCGCTGGCGATGGCGGCGGCGATCAAGGGTTACAAAATGATCCTGATCATGCCCGACAACTCCAGTGCCGAGCGCAAGGCGGCCATGACCGCTTATGGTGCTGAGCTGATTCTGGTGAGCCAGGAAGAAGGCATGGAAGGTGCCCGCGACCTGGCGGACAAACTCCAGGCTGAAGGGCGCGGCAAGGTGCTGGATCAATTCGCCAACGGTGATAACCCCGAAGCGCACTACACCAGCACCGGCCCGGAAATCTGGCGCCAGACCCAAGGCACGATCACCCATTTCGTTAGCTCGATGGGTACCACCGGCACCATCATGGGTGTTTCGCGCTACCTCAAAGAGCAAAACCCGGGCGTGCAAATCGTCGGTTTGCAACCGATGGAAGGCGCGGCGATTCCTGGCATCCGCCGTTGGCCGACCGAGTACTTGCCGAAGATCTACCAGGCCGACCGGGTTGACCGCATTGTCGACATGGCCCAACGCGAAGCGGAGGACGTGATGCGGCGTCTGGCCCGTGAAGAAGGCATTTTCTGTGGTGTGTCCTCGGGCGGAGCCGTGGCGGCGATGTTGCGCCTGTCCCAGGAAGTCGAGAACGCCGTGATGGTGGCAATCATCTGTGATCGTGGCGACCGTTACTTGTCGACCGGCATTTACGATGCGCCTAACTGATGGCTAAGCAAGAGAGAGGCCTGCGTTTTCAGCCCGCTGGCGGCACCCGGGTTGCGCAGGTGCCTGTGGGCAAGAAACAGCGTTTGACAATCGAGCGTCTGGCCAACGACGGCCGGGGTATCGCCTTTATTGACGGACGCACCTGGTTCGTGGCGGGGGCGTTGGCCGGTGAAGAGGTTGAAACCCGGGTGTTGGGTGCCCACGGCAAGGTCGTTGAGGCGCGCACTGAGCGCGTGTTCAAGGCCAGCGACATACGCCGTGAAGCGCCTTGTGCCCACGCTGGCCAATGTGGTGGCTGCAGTGTTCAGCATCTGCCCCATGAAGAACAACTCGCACTGAAACAGCGCATGCTCGCTGAACAACTGTCCCGTGTGGCGGGCGTTGAGCCCCAGGAGTGGGCTGCACCCTTGACCGGCCCTGAGTTTGGTTACCGGCGCAGGGCGCGTATTGCCGTGCGCTGGGATGCGCGGGCCAAGCGGCTGGACGTGGGTTTTCGGGCCGCCGGCAGCCAGGACATCGTGGCCATCGATCACTGTCTGGTGCTGGTACAGGCCTTGCAACCTATTATGACCGGCTTGCCTGCCATGTTGCGCCAACTGGGCAACCCCAAGGCTCTGGGCCATGTCGAGCTGTTCAGCGGTTCGGCCATTGCCGTGTTGCTGCGCCATATGGCACCGCTGAGCGATGCAGATGTGCAGGTGCTACAGGCATTTTGCGTCACGCACAACGCACAGCTGTGGCTGCACGGTGAAGGTGAGCCGCAACCGGTCGATTTGAGCCAGACCTTGGGCTACCGTTTAGAGCAATGGAATTTAAGCGTGGCCTATCGCCCCGGCGATTTTGTTCAGGTCAACGCGGGCGTCAATGAAGCCATGGTGGCGCAGGCGCTGGCGTGGCTGGCTCCGCGTGCCGATGAACGGGTGCTTGACTTGTTTTGCGGGCTGGGTAATTTCGCCTTGCCGCTGGCGCGTCAGGTACGCGAAGTGGTCGCGGTTGAAGGGGTTGCAACGATGGTCGAACGTGCTGCGCAAAATGCGGTCCATAACGACCTGCACAATGCGCGCTTCTTTCAGGCCGACTTGTCGCAACCGCTGCTGAACGCCCCTTGGGCCAAAGACGGGTTTGGTGCTGTGTTGCTTGACCCGCCGCGTGATGGTGCCTTTGAGGTGGTGCGTAAGGTGTCGGGGCTGGGTGCCAAGCGTCTAGTCTATGTGTCGTGTAATCCGGCCACGCTGGCGCGTGACACGGTCGAGTTGATGAAGCAGGGGTATCGGTTAAAACGTGCCGGGATCCTCGATATGTTTCCGCAAACCGCGCATGTCGAGGCAATGGCGTTATTTGAAGCAGACTAGGATGTCTGCCTATTTCGACGGGCCCGCAAACGCACGCTACTTGGCCCTGTAGGGTGCGGTTGGGATTCGGGTCAGTGATTTCGGCGCATTAAACGTGCGCTGTAGGGAAGGTAAGCAAGATGGTACAGGTCAGAGCACACCAGCCGATCAACACCGACGGCACTCTCAACCTTGAGGCATGGCTGGATCATGCGGTGAGTGTCGATGTGGCGCTGGACCGAGAAGCCTTGAAGGAAGCGTGCGAGTTTGCGCGCGAGGCGGAACAGCAAGCGAATGCGGCCAAAAATGTGTGGGCCGAGGGCACGTCGAGCTTTCGCACCGGTTTGGAAATCGCCGAGATTCTGGCCGATCTGAAACTGGATCAAGACTCTCTGGTCGCCGCCATTCTGTATCGCGGCGTGCGCGAGGGGCAGATCCAGCTTCCGGCGGTCAGCCAGCGTTTTGGTCCGGTGGTGTCCAAGCTCATCGATGGTGTGCTGCGCATGGCGGCGATCAGCGCCAGCCTTAGCCCGCGACAATCCATGGTGATGGGCTCCCAGGGGCAGGTCGAAAACCTGCGCAAAATGTTGGTGGCAATGGTCGATGACGTGCGTGTCGCACTGATCAAGCTGGCCGAACGTACCTGCGCTATCCGCGAAGTCAAAAATGCCTCGGACGAGAAACGCATTCGCGTTGCCCGCGAAGTGTTCGATATCTACGCGCCGCTGGCGCACCGTTTGGGCATCGGCCATATCAAATGGGAGCTGGAGGATTTGTCCTTCCGCTACCTGGAGCCTGAGCAATACAAGCAAATTGCCACATTGCTGCATGAGCGTCGTCTCGACCGCGAGCGTTTTATCAGCGATGTGATGAACCAGTTGCGTACCGAACTGGAAGCCACGGGCGTGATGGACGCTGACATCAGTGGCCGTGCCAAGCACATCTATTCCATCTGGCGGAAAATGCAGCGCAAGGGCCTGGCCTTCAGCCAGATCTATGACGTGCGCGCCGTGCGGGTGCTGGTGCCGGAAATGCGCGACTGCTACACCGCGCTGGGCATCGTTCATACCCTCTGGCGGCATATTCCCAAGGAATTCGACGACTACATCGCCAACCCCAAGGAGAACGGTTACCGCTCTTTGCACACGGCCGTGATCGGCCCGGAAGGCAAAGTGCTGGAAGTACAGATCCGCACCCATGCTATGCACGAAGAGGCCGAATTGGGGGTGTGCGCGCACTGGCGTTACAAGGGCACAGACGTCAAGTCCGGGTCCAGCCAGTACGAAGAGAAAATATCGTGGCTGCGCCAAGTGCTGGAGTGGCACGAAGAACTGGGCGACATCGGCGGCCTGGCCGAACAGTTGCGCGTCGATATCGAGCCGGACCGGGTGTATATTTTTACCCCCGACGGTCACGCCATCGACTTGCCCAAAGGTGCTACCCCGCTGGATTTCGCTTACCGGGTGCATACCGAAATCGGCCACAACTGCCGGGGTGCCAAGATCAACGGGCGCATCGTGCCGCTCAACTACAGCCTGCAGACCGGTGAGCAGGTCGAGATCATCACCAGCAAACACGGTACGCCGAGCCGCGACTGGTTGAACCCCAACCTGGGCTACATCACCACGTCACGGGCCCGGGCCAAGATTGTTCACTGGTTCAAGTTACAGGCGCGCGATCAGAACGTGGCAGCGGGTAAAACCCTGCTGGAGCGTGAACTGGGCCGCCTGGGCTTGCCCGCCGTCGATTACGAGAAGCTCGCCGACAAAGCCAACATGAAAACCGCCGAGGACATGTACGCGGCCCTTGGTGCCGGCGATTTGCGTCTGGCGCAGTTGATCAACCTGGCGCAACAGCTGGTCGAGCCGGAGCGCGGCAGCGAGCAGATGGAGCTGATTCCACGCAAAGCCACGGGTTACAAGCCGGGCAAGCGTGGCGATATTCAGATCGAAGGTGTGGGCAACTTGCTCACCCAAATGGCCGGTTGCTGCCAACCGCTGCCGGGCGACGCAATTGTGGGTTACATCACCCAGGGCCGTGGCGTGAGCATTCATCGCCAGGACTGTGCCTCAGTGCTGCAACTGGGAAGCCGTGAGCCTGAGCGCATCATTCAGGTCAACTGGGGGCCGATCCCGGTGTCGACGTACCCGGTCGATATCGAAATCCGTGCCTACGACCGTTCGGGCTTGCTGCGCGATGTGTCGCAAGTGCTGCTTAACGAACGTATCAACGTGCTGGCGGTCAACACCCGGTCGAACAAGGAAGACAACACGGCGTTGATGTCCCTGACCATCGAAATCCCGGGGCTGGACGCGCTGGGTCGGTTGCTGGGGCGCATCGCGCAGTTGCCCAATATCATCGAGACCCGCCGTATCGGGCGTAGTGAGCCGCGCTGATCCTGCGTAGGAGCGAGCTTGCTCGCGATCTTTTGACCTTTAAATGATCGCGAGCCATCGCGCGACAACCGGCGTCTCCTACAGGGTTCTGAACAAAGGATTAATGATGTACACCCTCGACGACTTGCTAAACCTGATGGCCCGTCTGCGCGACCCGCAGTTCGGCTGCCCGTGGGATATCAAACAAACCTACAAGACTATCGTCCCCTACACCCTGGAAGAAGCCTACGAGGTCGCTGACGCGATTGAGCAAGGTGATTTCGAGCATCTGCAAGGGGAACTGGGCGATTTGCTGTTTCAGGTGGTGTATTACAGCCAACTGGCCCGCGAAGAGGGCCGGTTCGAGTTTGCCGGTGTCATCGACAGCATTACCCGCAAGCTGATTCGCCGTCATCCCCATGTGTTTCCGACGGGTGATCTGTATGCGCCACTCGACGCACCCCGGCTGAGTGAAGAACAGGTCAAGCTGCGTTGGGAGCAGATCAAGGCCGAAGAACGTGCTGAGAAGTCGGCTGTACCGCAGCAATTGTCTCTGCTCGATGACGTGCCGGTGGCATTGCCAGCGTTGTCCCGGGCAGCCAAGTTGCAAAAGCGTGCGGCCCAGGTCGGGTTTGACTGGCCTGCGGCCTTGCCAGTGCTGGACAAGGTGCGTGAAGAGCTCGATGAAGTGCTGGAAGCCATGGCGGATAACGACGCCGCGGCGATCCGTGATGAGGTCGGTGACTTGCTGTTTTCGGTGGTAAACCTGGCGCGTCACCTTAAGGTTGACCCCGAAACCGCCTTACGTGGTGCAAATGCCAAATTTGACAGACGTTTCCGGTTTATCGAGCAGGCATTGCGCGATACCCTGCGTCCCATTGAAAATTGCACCCTTGAAGACCTGGATGCCCTGTGGGGTGAAGCCAAGCGCCAGGAACAGAATTTACCCAGCTGCGGCTGAATGTGCCTAAGTGAGTAAGCAGATGAGCATTTCCCTACGCGACCAGTTGCTCAAAGCCGGACTGGTCAACGAGAAGCAGGCCAAACAGGCCGGCAAAGAAAAGCAGAAACAGCAACGACTGGCGCATAAAGGCCAGATCGAACTGGACGACACGCAGCAGCGCCTGGCCGCCGAAGCCAAGGCCGAGAAGGTCAAGCGCGATCAGGAACTCAATCGCCAGCAGCAGGAAAAGGCCGAGCAAAAAGCCCGTGCAGCCCAGATCAAGCAATTGATTGAAGTGTCGCGCCTGCCCAAGCTGACCACGGAAGACTATTACAACTTTGTGGATGACAAGAAGGTTAAACGCCTGTCAGTCAACACCTTGATGCGCAACAAGCTGGCTAATGGCTCACTGGCCATCGTCCAGCACGGCGGCGGCTATGAAGTGATCCCGCGTGAGGCGGCGCTGAAGATCCAGGAGCGCGACCCGCGCCGAATTGTGCAATTGAATATTCTGGTCGAACCGAAAACGCCGGAAGAAGACGATCCGTATGCGGCGTACCAGATCCCAGACGACCTGATGTGGTAACCCGCCATACTGGATCAGCAGATCGCTGTAGGAGGGGCCGTCCCTGGCCGTGTCGCGGCTAACCCGGCGTCCTGCCGGGTTACCCACTGCGCAAAACCTGCGTTCGGCCAGCGTGGTTTAGGGGGGGCCTTGGATCAAAAGCCAGATCAAAAGCACGGTGTTCATTCACGCGTAGGAGCGAGCTTGCTCGCGATCTTTTGATTTTTAAAAGCGCAATGACAGCCGCGCTGTCGTGCAGCAACTCTATCCATTGCTGCGGTCACGGCCACTTGAGGTTCCGGCCTTACGCCGTGCCACTTTGAAAAGCTGT
>NZ_JASLGE010000073.1 GCF_030150285.1 Pseudomonas sp.
GCGCGCGCTGTGACTTCCAGGGCCTGATGTTCACCCAGCAGATCGACCATGCGTGAGCTGTCGTACTCATTCATCTGGCAACCGTGGGTTTCGATGTAAAGCTTCTTGGCCATGGGTGTTCATCAAGTGGTTCAAAGAACCGCGCATTATAGGGGGCAAGCTCGCGGCTATCTACCGCTGTGCGTCCGGCGGCTATGCTATAGTTCGCGCCCTCTTTTATACCTTCAGATATTTACCCGCCCACCATGACCAAACGCGAAGCTCCAATCTACAAGGTGATTTTCCTCAACCAGGGCCAGGTGTTCGAAATGTACGCCAAGCAGATCTACCAAAGTGACCTGTGGGGCTTCCTGGAGGTAGAAGAATTCGTCTTTGGTGAGCGCACGCAAATGGTCGTCGATCCGAGCGAAGAAAAACTCAAGGCCCAATTCGAAGGCGTGGTGCGCAGTTTTGTGCCGATGCACTCGATTGTGCGCATCGACGAAGTCGAGCGCCTGGGCACACCGAAAATCAGCGAAGCCCGTGGCACGAGCAACGTGATGCCATTTCCTTTTCCGATGCCGGAGAAGTAGGGCGCATAACAGGCAGGCTAAAAAACCTTTAAAAGTCAGTGTCGGGTTTTTACAGGCCCAGCCTGTTGCACGAAAAATGTCCGCATTTTCAAGAGTTTGAGCAGGGTTGATATAAGACGGATCAATCCTGTTGTTTGTGTTTTCTGGGTGTTTGAAATTTCATGGCTTTATATAAGTGTTTTCTTACTGAAGATTGATATTTTTCTGTCTAGATTTTTATTGTGTTAAGTTTCTGTGAGCGTATTGTTTTCTTGTCAGCTGATCGGCTACCAATGTTGGCGGGTGCGGTGAAGTCTATTAACAGGATGGATTTCTCACTTATCAAGGAGACGCTTGTTTCTGACGATGTATTGCTGTGCAGTAAATGGATGCTGTTGGGGGCTCAAATAGCAATGCAGTATTGCAGGGGGTTTTCTTTTCTTAAATAAAAATACGTTAATTACTATCAAGTTCTCCCTCCTTTGTTTCAGGTGGACGAGATTTGGCATCACTGTCCTTATTTTGGGGTTAGAAGTGAAGAGGATGGGGTTAACTTGAGAGTCGCTTTCGATGTTGTGCAAACATTGCACGAGATTGAATTTGGAAGGAAGATGGTTTCTGTTTGGGGGATAACTGATGCGTTATGACATCTATATGTGGCGTTCCCTGTTTCCTTTCACCACGAGTCGAATCGTGCCCTACTGCGGTATTACACTCTTACTGGCCATAATCGCCCCAGCGATCTTGCATTTATTGCCTATGTACTGGCCATCTATTCAGTGTTGGCGGTCATGGTGTCGATGTCGTTGGCTGCAACGGGTAACCTCGTTGCCGAGCATGCCAATAGTCCACATGAAAAAATGAGTTTGTTTCGTGGAGGTTTAAGTGTTGCTGTGATAATGGCGTCAATTGCTCTACTGGTTAGCCTTGGGCTTGTTATGTTGATGGACTGTTTTCCGGGCGCTCAGATGGGCGTTGGTAAGGTTAAGTTCTTGGCGGTTATCTACGTCGGTGCGATACCCTTATTAGTTGTTAATACGTTTCTCCATTTTTTTCATGAGGCGAGTGGTGATGCTCGGGCGTGCTCAATGATAAAGGCAGGAGCGACTGCTTTATCATTGTTCTATCTGGTTGTGGTTTTTTTTGTTGTTGATGTCGAGCATTTTATTTTTTGGGCGGCCGGGTATTTTTTGTTCGGGGAGACCGTGTTGTTGGTTTGTTTAGTAAGGCTTTCATGGGCGCGTGAACTTGAGTTTTCTCCGATGCATTGCAGACGTACAGTTCGGAATGTTGTGATGTTGGGTTTTCCTATTGCGTTTGGGTTGGCCGGGCAAAAGCTGTATTTCTATTTGCTGAATGAAAAGTTGGCGTCAACCATGGCGATATGGGTCGCCCAGTTATCAGTTTATATGTCGGTGATCGGGTTGTTCATGATCCCTGTTGTAGCCTATTGTCAGGCTCACAGCCTTTATATCAGTCGATATGCGGGGCGGCGTTGGGAGTTTTATGTCAAAGGTCAGTTGGGGTTATGGATGTTGGTTGGCGTGCTGCTCTGTGCGCTTTCATTAACAGGTCACTCTATTTTTTTTGGGTTGGGAGGGGAGATAGTTACGTTTGATCGTGGCGCTTTTATATCGGCCAGTTGTCTTTTGGTTAGTGGTTCAGTTCTATCTCTGAGTACCTCTCATTTACGCGTTATGCGCGATGTCTTGGTGCCTCAGTTCATCATGAATAGCGTGATGTTGAGTGTGCTGATACCGATTATTTTTTTTGTCAGCGTGGGGGCCAGAGACATTCATTTCTACCTGAGACTACAAAGTGCAGGCTTGCTGGCAGGTTTTTTGTTTCTGCAGTTGCGTATTCGATCCATGCATGCGAGAGAAACCGAACTCGCAGCCGTTTAAACGTCAAGGCAATGGCGAAAACGGTGAGCGTCCGTCTGCTGATTGCAGCTCTAGCAGGTAGTTGCGGAATATTTGGCCGAGTATCTGGGTCGCGGTTTCGAGTTGGTCGCGGGGCATTTGTTCGGCCACTTCGTCTGCGGTGTCCAGCGCCTCTTCGGCACCGTTGACAGCCGCCATTTTCAAGACGATGTACGCCTGGATGTTATTGGCCGGTACGCCTTCGCCCTTGAAGAACATGGTACCCAGCTGGAATTGTGCCTGGGCGTGGCCTTGCAGCGAGGCCTGTTCGAAGTAGGTGAGGGCCAGGTTGAGGTCGCGTGGGGTGTTTTTACCGTCGTAATAGAACTCGCCCAACTCGTATTCGGCTTGCGCATCCCCGGATTTAGCCGCCTGTTCACAGGCAGCGAGTGCCTCGGCGAGGTCTTCGGGCTGAGTATTCAGGGTGCAGCGACCCATTGCTGGGATCAACAACGAGTTACCGCCTGCTTGGGCAAGCAGCGGCTGTAGGAGCAACAGGCAGCCCAGTGCAAGGGCGCGGCCGGTGCGGTTCATGGGAATCGACGTACCTCTGAAAGACGGGCTGACCCGACCAAGGAATATGTAAGCGCGCATTATGAAATAAGCGGAGCCAACCTTACAAAGTCTTTACTCGTTTTTCTGCTGCGTGTCCGCCATAAGCATTGATTTAAGACGATATTGGACGGGCGGGGTGAATGATTAGCGCTGTAAGGCGTATTTAAGGAACACCAAACCCTGTAGATGCGAGCTTTTTACGATCAAAAGATCGCGAGCAAGCTCGCTCCTACAGAGGGTTCGGGGTTACTTCAGCGCTGCAAACGCACGTTCAGCGGCGTCCAGGGTCAGTTGCAACTCCGCTTCGCCGTGAGCGATGGAGGTAAAACCGGCCTCGAAGGCACTCGGCGCCAAGTACACACCGCCTTCCAGCATCAGGTGGAAGAAGCGTTTGAACAGGTCTGCATCGCTGGCCATCACATCGTCAAAGGTCACGATGTCATCGGCACCGCTGAAGTACAGGCCGAACATGCCGCCTGCCTGTGTGGTAACAAACGGGATGCCCGCCGCATCGGCGCGCTGTTGCAGGCCGTCGAGCAGGCGGGTGGTGTACGCGGTCAGCTCGGCATGGAAGCCCGGGCGGCTGATCAGGCGCAACGTAGTCAGGCCGGCGGCCATGGCCAGCGGGTTGCCCGACAATGTGCCTGCCTGGTAGACCGGGCCCAGCGGCGCAATGCACCCCATGATTTCGCGCTTGCCGCCAAAACAGCCGACCGGCATGCCGCCACCAATGATTTTGCCGAACGTGCTCAGGTCTGGCGTGACGCCGTAATGAGCCTGTGCGCCCCCCAGGGCAACGCGGAAGCCGGTCATCACTTCGTCAAAAATCAGCACGATGCCGTGCTGGTCGCACAGGCGGCGCAGACCTTCAAGGAAGCCCGGTGCCGGTGGTACGCAGTTCATGTTGCCTGCGACCGGCTCGACGATAATGCAGGCGACGGTGTCGCCCACTTCGGCCAACAATTTTTCAACCGCGTCGATATCGTTAAACGTGGTGGTCAGGGTGTGCTTGGCGAAGTCGGCCGGCACGCCGCCCGAGCTTGGCACGCCTTGGGTCAGTGCGCCGGAACCGGCTTTCACCAGCAGGCTGTCGGAATGGCCGTGGTAGCAGCCTTCAAATTTGAGGATGTTGTCGCGGCCTGTAAAGCCACGCGCCAGGCGAATGGCGCTCATGGTGGCTTCGGTACCGGAACTGACCATGCGCACCATTTCCATCGACGGCACGATGGCGCACACCAGGTCAGCCATCTCGGTTTCCATGGCGGTCGGCGCGCCGTATGACAGGCCGTGCTCCAGTTGCGCACGCACCGCATCGAGCACGTCCGGGTGGCTATGGCCCAAAATCATCGGCCCCCACGAGCCCACATAGTCCACATAACGCTTGTCGTCTTCGTCAGTGACGTAGGCACCTTCCGCGTGTTTGAAGAACAACGGGGTGCCGCCTACGCTCTTGAACGCACGAACAGGGGAGTTAACACCGCCGGGGATGTGTTTTTGAGCGTTGGCAAACAGGGTTTCGGAACGAGACATGGTGGGCTCTCTCAGAATCAGGATTCGGTATTTAAAGTGAAAGCAAATCGTTGAAGGCGCGGGCGCGACGGGTCACGTCCCGGGTTGATTCGGCTCCAAACAGGCCATGAACCACCGCCAGCAAATCGGCGCCGTGTTCGACCAGAGGTGCTGCGTTGTCCAGGGTAATGCCGCCGATCACACAAATGGGCAGGTCCAGCTGTTTGCGTGCCTGGTCGAGGACGTCCAGGGTCGCAGTGGGTGCGCCGGGTTTGGTGCTGGAATTGAAAAAACGGCCGAACGCAACATAGCTCGCACCTTCTCGGGTGGCCTGTTCAGCTAATTCAAGCTGGCTGTGGCACGTTGAACCGATAATGGCTTTAGCGCCCAGAAGGGCACGGGCTGGGGTCAGCGGGCCATCTGTCTGCCCCAGATGAACGCCCACGCCCAGCCTGGCCGCCAGTTCGGCATCATCGTTGATGATCAGGTGCGCTTTGTAACGCTCACACAAACCCTGCAAGGCTTCGGCTTCACGCAGCCGGCGGGCCTCGTCGCCACTTTTGTCGCGGTACTGCAACAGCGTCAAACCGCCGTCGAGGGCGGCCTCGACATACGGGAGAAACTTGCCCGTCAGCAGTGCACTGTCGGTGATGGCGTACAGGCCACGCAGCTTCATAGGTCGAGCCTCATGGGTTATGAGCAGAAGTCCAGTGGCAAGCGGCGCGGTACAAATTGCCCCTGCCCCAGTTGCTCCGCATCGCGCAAGGTGCGCCACGTGTAATTGAGCGCGGTTTCGACTGCACTGACCAGGCCTTCGCCAATGGCCAGGCGCCCGGCCAACGTACTGGCCAATGTGCAGCCCGAGCCGTGATAGCTGCCCGGCAAGCGGTAACAGGTGAAGGTGTGGCGGCTGCCGTCGCGGCTGTACAGGCGGTTATGGACTTCGTGTTCATCGCCGTGGCCACCGGTGATGAGCACGTGTTTGCAAAAAGGCAGGAGTTTTTCGGCGCATTCGTCGGCGCTGCCTTCGGGCAGTTCGGCCAGAATACGGGCCTCGGGCAGGTTCGGCGTAGCAATGGTGGCCAGCGGCAGCAGGCGCTCGCGCATGGCGTATCCCACCTCGTCCTTGCCCAGTCGCCCGCCGCCGCCCGCGCGCAGCACCGGGTCGCAGACCATCGGTAACGTCGGGTTGGCCTGAAGCAGTTCGACCACGGTGTCGACCATTTCCAGGGAGCCGAGCATGCCCAGCTTGACGGCCGCAATGGTGGAGTCGCTGAGCACGGCGTTGGCTTGTGCCAGCACCCACGCTCGATCCAGCACGCGAAAATCGCTGACATTGACGGTGTTCTGCACGGTCAGGGCCGTCACGACCGGGGCGGCGTGACAACCTTGGGCCAGCAGGGCTTCGATATCTGCCTGCAAGCCGGCACCCCCACTGGGGTCATGGCCGGAGAGACAGAGGACAACGGGGCGAGAGCTGTAGGTATTCATGGTGCGCGAGCTTACCACCAAACGGTTTTTGGGGGCGCTTTGCACCGTGCACACCTGTGGTTTTTCGGCATGAGCAGGGGCTTTTTTTGTGGCCTGTTCCCGCTGTAATGCCCAGTTTAGAGCCTTCTCTTTGATTTTTAAGTTGATGTATTTTTGCCATCATCGGCTATGATAAAGTGACTTCAAATCTATAACTGATCATCCGGCCAGCGCCGCCTCCCACTGCAATGAGGGGCTGCGCGCGTTATCGGGAGAGCACTGCTGGGGCTGTATGCGCTATTGGGTGATGATGTTTTTGGGCTGGCTACCGCTGCTGGCCGGCGCAGTAGCGTTCGACGAAACCACAGAAAGTCTGCCCTTGGGCCGGGTGATGCAGGTGTTCGAAGACGTCGGCGGCCAAGCGACACTGGCCGATGTCATTGCCCAGGACAGCCTGTTCAAACCCCATGATAAAACCACGCTGAACGCGGGTTACTCGCGCTCGGCTTTCTGGTTGAAAGTGAATTTGCGTTATCAACCGCAGAACCCCCGTATCCAGCGCACGTGGCTGCTGGAACTGGCTTACCCGCCCCTGGACCATATTGACCTGTATAAGGCTGGCCCCGATGGGCAGTACGAGTTGGTCGAGCGCACAGGGGATGCGTTGCCGTTCAGTAGCCGCCAGATCAAAGAAAACAATTACCTGTTCGAGGTCAATTTCAGCCCAGGGCAAGCGCAAACGCTCTATCTGCGCCTGGCCAGCGAAGGATCAATCCAGGCTCCGTTAACGCTTTGGTCGGCGCAGTCCTACCTCGAAGAACAGCCCATCCGCATTTATATTCTGGGCCTGATTTACGGCGTCTTGCTGGGCATGCTGGTTTACAACCTGTTTATTTATATCAGTGTGCGTGACACCAGCTACCTCTATTACATCCTCTATATCGCCTCGTTTGGCCTTTACCAACTGTCCGTCAACGGCGCTGCGGTGCAGTACTTCTGGCCAAACAACCCGTGGTGGGCCAATGCCGCGACCCCCTTTCTGATTGGTGCGGCGGCGTTCTTTGGCTGCCAGTTTACCCGCACGTTTTTGCTCACGGCTTCTCACAGCCGTTGGCTGGATCGCGCCTTGGTAGGCCTGATGGCCTTTGGCGTGCTGGTGATGGGGCTCGCGCTGACCACCAGCTATGCCATTTCCTTACGCCTGGCCACCGGGTTGGCGCTGGCGTTTATCGTGACCATCTTCGTTTCCGGTGTTGTGGCTTGGTGCAGCGGCCTGCGAGTGGCCCGCTATTTTGTGATTGCCTGGTCGGCCTTTTTATTGGGTGGCCTGGTCAACACCTTGATGGTGCTGGGTTATTTGCCCAACGTGTTCCTGACCATGTACGCCAGCCAGATAGGTTCGGCCATCGAGGTAGGGCTGTTGTCCCTGGCGCTGGCTGACCGTATCAATGCCATGCGCGACCTGCAGGCCCGCACGTTGCAGGAATCCGGGCAAAAGCTCGCTGAAATGAACCAGCAACTGGCCCGCAGTAATCAACTCAAAGACGAGTTTCTGGCCACCGTGACCCATGAACTGCGCACCCCCATGAACGGAGTGATCGGCTCACTGGAGCTGATCAAAACCCTGGACATGCACCCTGAGCTGGAACAGTACACCCACACTGCCGAAACCTCGGCCAAGGCCATGATGAGCATGGTTAACGGCATGTTGACGTTAACGGAACTGCAAGCGCGGCGGCTCGTTGCCCAGCCCCGACCGTTCAGCCTGAACCAACTGGTTCAGGGCTTGAGCCAGCCGTTCGGAGCACGGGCGCGCAGTAAAGGCCTGACGTTCCGGCCCGATATTGCCCGCCATGTGCCGGAACTGTGGGTGGGTGATGCCGAGAAAATTCGCCAATGCCTCGAATGCCTGCTGGATAACGCGGTGAAATTCACCCGTGAAGGTTCGGTGGTGCTGCGGGTCACCGGCAAACCCTTGAGTGCGGGTCGTTGGACCCTTGTGTTTGATGTGATCGACACTGGCATCGGATTTGTTCACCAGGAAGGTGCCATGTTGTACCAGCATTTTTTTCAGGTCGATGGCTCCATGACCCGAGAGTACGGAGGGTTGGGCATCGGGCTGGCGATCTGCCGACAGGTTGTTGAACTGCTGGGCGGCCACCTGACTCACTATTCCGAATTGGGGCTGGGTTCGCAGTTCCGCTTTTCCCTGGACCTCGAAGCGCCTGGCGACGTCGCGGCATCCCCTCAGCCTTTCGACGGCCTGTAACCGGCCCCATTCACAGGGGTTGCGGTCTGTTCAATAGGGCAAACACGCCGACAGTTAGGCGTATATGCCACTTGTGATGACGCAGAGGCGTGCTTCACTGGCTGCTTGGCATCATTTTCAGGAGCCCGCGCCATGAACCTGCACGATTACGCCGAAACCCACGATGTGACCAATCAACCGCCATCGTTGGATGGCGTGAACCTGTACCGCATTGACCTGCCCTTGCAGCAGTGGGGCCAGCGCTATGGTGCTGCCTGGGCGCGGGACCGAATTGATCGGTACGGCGCACTGGCAGGTGGGCCGTTGATGGCGGCGGGTTTTCTGGCCAACGAAAACAAACCCGTGTTTGTCAGCCATGACCGCTACGGCCATCGGATTGATCGCGTGGACTTTCATCCGGCCTACCATGAGCTGATGCGCACGGCGGTTGAACACGGCTTGCCGTCCTTGCCCTGGACCGACCCGCAACCCGGTGCTCATGTGGCCCGTGCCTCCATGACGTACCTGCACACCCAAGCCGAAGCGGGTACCGGTTGCCCGCTGACCATGACCTTCGCCAGCGTCCCGGCCTTGCGGTTGCAACCGGACATCGCCCGACTCTGGCTGCCCAAGGTGCTCGCCACCGAATACGACCCGCGCAATGTCGATTTTAGTCAAAAAAGCGGTGTCACCCTCGGCATGGCCATGACCGAAAAACAGGGTGGCACCGATGTGCGGGCCAACACCACCCGGGCCTACCCGGTGGGTGCTTCGGGGCCGGGACAGGCCTATGAACTGCTGGGCCATAAATGGTTCTGTTCAGCCCCGATGGGTGATGGCTTTCTGACTCTGGCCCAGACGGACAAAGGCCTGAGCTGCTTTTTGCTACCGCGTCATCGACCAGACGGCAGTCGTAATGAGTTCTATATCCAGCGGCTGAAAAACAAATTGGGCAATACCTCCAACGCGTCCAGCGAGGTCGAGTTCCGTGGGGCGTTGGCGTGGATGATCGGTGAAGAAGGGCGCGGCGTGCCGACGATTATTGAAATGGTGGCCATGACCCGTTTCGATTGCATGGTCGGATCCAGCGCTTTGATGCGTCAGGCATTGACCCAGGCCAGCCATCACTGTGCCCATCGGCTAGTGGGTGGTCGGGTACTGGCAGACCAGCCGCTGATGCAAAACGTACTCGCAGACCTGGCATTGGAAAGCGAAGCCGCCCTGGCCTTGAGCCTGCGCATGGGGCGTGCGCTGGATCACCTGGACGATCCACAGGAAGGGGCGTTTGCGCGTCTGGTCACAGCGGTGGGCAAGTACTGGATCTGCAAACGGGCCCCCGCAATGATCAACGAAGCGGCCGAATGCATGGGCGGCGCGGGGTATGTCGAAGACAGCATCCTGCCACGGCTGTACCGCGAGGCCCCGGTCAATTCCACGTGGGAAGGTTCAGGCAACGTGCAGTGCCTGGACGTATTGCGCGCCCTGTCCAAAGAAGCAGGCGTACTGGACGCCCTGTTTGCCGAACTGGGCGACGGCCACGGCGACGCGCGTTTGGCTCAACACATCACCCACCTGAAGCAGGCGCTCAAGGACACCGACGCCCTGCCATACCGCGCCCGCCAACTGACAGAAGACATCGCGCTGGGCCTACAGGCCAAACTGCTGCTGGAGGCGGGCAACAGCGACGTAAGCGACGCGTTTATTGCCAGTCGCCTACAGGGCAGCGGCCGCGTCTACGGCACCTTGCCGCGTGGAGTGAACGTCGCAGCGATCGTCGCTCGCTCAACCCCGCAAGGCTGTGCATAGGGGACATTTGGTTGGGAGCTCGCTCGCAATAGCTGTGCGTGTTACAGCTATTACGAGCCATATATTTTCAACGAATTGATAGGATCTCCGTCAGTAATTATTAGGAGGTAATGGTTGTTTCTTGAGTGCATTTATCTATTTTCTATTAAGTATATTATTGATCACGTCAACCGCCTTATCGATGACGGCCTCCTCGCTAAGGTCGGTAGTGTCAATTCGCACACAGTTTGTCAAGCCGCAGCGTTGGTAGCTGGAGCGAACCCGATTTTGATAGTCGATAAAACTCTTAAGGCGGTCTTCATCGCCCCCGTCGTAAGCCCCGCTCTCACTAAGGCGAAAAGCACCTTTTCTTTGAGCGGCAATAATGGGGTCAACATCCAAAAAAATGATGGCATCAGGCTTCTTTATGGTGGTGAATACTGCGAGTGCCTCATCTGCTATTGTTGAGTCTTTGAGTAAAAAACGGGCTAAGTATTTATAGTACCAACCATCTGTAATGCAACTTGTCCCATTCTCCATTAATGGTCTGATAGCCGCATAATCGGTGGCTTGAAACCAAGCCGCTATTAAATTTAACCAATGCCTGTCTCCGAGTTGTTCTAATGGAGCATCCTCGGGATAGTCCCAGAGAATTTCTCGAATCCGGGCCATATGGAATTCGGTATAGCCTGTTGTTACGGGCGGTCTGTTTTTATCGATGAAGCTTAATCGAGGGTGAAACCCGCAAACTCTGTCATACACAGCTCGCGCGGTTGTAGACTTTCCGGCACCATCAGTGCCTTCGAATGCAATGAGCAAAGCACGGCAAGGGGTAGTGTTCATGCAAATCCTCCTAAATAGGCTTCTGTGTCTAAAGAGTTTCTACCGCTTCCCTCAATTAATGGCTGAAAATTCTCTTTTCGATAGATTTCCGACATTTTCTTTCCGAGTGCTCTTAGATAATTGGTTGAGGGCCTCGGGAATTCTGCGAACTGCGACCCCGCATCTGGGTGGAAAACGGCAACAGCGGGTACTACCCCCATATTTCCAAAGTACTCAATACCTTCAATAAGAGACTCTAAAGGCTCCATGCCGGCCACGAAACCTACGTACACATTGCCACGTCCCAAAGTTTCTACTGCAGCCTCGAAAGCAGCAAGAAATCGATCTCGCGTATAATCTTGAGCTTTTCCTGGGCACACGGTCGAAAAAAGTGCTGGGTCGAATACCTCTAAACTCATGGACATGTTGTTGCCAAGCGTTTTAAAACGCTCAAATAGACGAAAATCTTTCGGCGGCATCGAAATCAAGTGATATTCCAGCGTGCTATTTGAGTTTATTATTTTTACACGCTCAAGCAAGTCCATATGCATTGAGTACCCCTTGTCATAATTCGGTATCGTGCCCCCATTAAGTAAAACGCGTGTGTATCGTTCCCTTTCTTTCCTGATGGCCAAACTTACGGCTTCTCCTGCTAGATCACCTTTAATACACATCTTATGATCTGATAACCTGTTTCTTGCCGCCCCCAAAGAGCAGAACTTGCATTCTCGATCGTCATTGAAATAGTAACAGTGCCCTGGGGAAAAAATTCCCAGGGTCGAATCCCCATATACAGTGACATGTTGCTCGAATAGCTCGCCGCTACTCAAAAGTTCTCCATATGAAATAGGTCGCTTAGGGAAAGTGATATTGATGATATTATTTTTATATCTAAGGATTGGTGAATCGTGCTCTACATCTATGACGAGTTCGGAGTTTGGATTGTAGTTGGCTCCAGCAATTATCCCGCTGTCAAGAATTATTTCTTGAGGTGTACGAAAGCTTGCATCAAGGATTAAGCTATCACCTGTACCGTATGCTCGTCTCTTTTCAATTGATTCAGTCTGGAATTTGTAGTATTTGAGGAATTTCTGGGTGAGGTTTACACCTTTGCATAATAGTTCAAGTTTAAGATTCACGGTTTCGATTAGCATGCCAGGTATTCCATTAAGTTAATGTGATGTTACAATAGATATAAGCTCTTTAGAGGATAAGGCAATCAATGTTCCGTAATCTGAAAGAGCGGCATTTGAAGGGGGTAATGAGGCTCTTGGTGTTCCTGATGCATCAAATAGCGCTCCGCCTGCTTCTTTCAGAATAAGTTCCGCTGCGGCAATATCACAGCTACGTTCATGCCCAGGCTTACCAATATCAATAAAAGCATCGAGAGCACCAGCAGCAATGAGGCAAATTTCTAGCGAGGAGCATGAACAGACTCTAATTTTATGTGCCGCCCAAATAAGTTGCTCCATGCGGATTTGATCTTTATGTGACTTTGGGCGGTGAAAGGCGATTCGCATATCTTCTATTTTATTAACATTACGAGTTTGAAGTCGTTTAATGATAATGGGTGATTGAAGAAAAGCACCTTCACCTAATGCTGCGGAGTATGATAAGTCTCTTGAGATGTCATAAACCCAGCTGTATATGTAAATTCCGTTATGAGAAAGTGCAACACTTGATGTAAAAGCTGGAAATCCTGAAATCGCATTATGTGTACCATCTAAAGGGTCGATAAGCAGGTAGAACTCTTCGGTATGCCCAAGTGTTCGTGTAGGATTCTCCAGTTCCTCAGAGAAAATTGTAATGGATAGACTAATATTGGAAAGGCAGTCCAGTATTATTTTCTGGCAGTCTAGGTCGTATGAGGTTTTGGAGTAATCAGGCTTTTGGTTTTTTTTGAAATCAGGTAAGCCGGCCAAGATGCTGGCCCAATAACGGCGTAACTCTTTTCTGGCCGCATATAAGCAATTTTCAAGTTCCGCGATTTTTTCACACTGAAATAAGGGCCTCATGTTGGTTCAACGTTTAAAAGCTGTAAATGCCAACTATCTCTGTCTAATAGTGAGGCGTAATCTCTTACGTCGAATAGTTTTCCGGCGTACACAGCATAATCCGCCGCGATAAAGGCACTGAATGTTTTTGGAAACAGTGCGACTGTTTTGATTTCTATGTCATAACCGTATTGTGCCCTTATTGTATTTGCTGCCTGTCTGAGACTCCCTCCTGTATAGGACTTGTCGATAATAAGCCATGTGTCATTGGGTTTTTTTGGGGTGGGGAAAATGCCATGAAATGAGTTATCTTTATTCAGGATTCCTGCATCGTTTTGTCTATGTATTTCTGAGAAGTATATATGCTCATCTCCGGTTGCGGCCATATATCCGAGAGCAAGAGGCAAACCAGCTGATAAAATAAATAGCTTGTTTTTTGAGATTTTATTAATTTGATGCCAGACTTCGTGATCTTCATATATGTATCTGGTATTGAATGCACTGCAACTGTCCCAATGCTCATGAGATACGTATTTGCTGTAAAAGTCGCAAAAAATGTTATGGAAGTCTATGGTCTGTGCGCTAGTGTTTATCAAGAGGCGGTTTTTAGAGATGCCTCGGTTAAATTTTTTTTCTCTGAAGTACAGTGAGTCATACTTATGGTAAAAAAAGCTTCCCGGACTAACGAGGTTTTCAAGTTTTTAAGAGTATCTTTGGCTGGACCAAAAATAGCTATTTCAGGCGACAAGCCATCGCCTTCAACTCTACCGACTCCGACTCTTTTGATTTTTCGGGAGCTTGAATTTAAGTGATTCCAAATACTTAATATTTCCTTGCTAGACATGCCGTTGTAAATTGGTTCAAGGTTGCTTAAATCACAGATCATTTCTTCAGGATGACGAAGGGCAAATGAGACGTTCTGAAGATGGCAACCGTTTTTTATAGCAGTGCGATAAATATAATAGTTGCTAGTCTGAATCCCACTCAATGTTCGCCAGCAATGATGCTCGCTAATTATGGTTATTGGGTATGTATTTCTCTTTGTTAGGTCGTGGATTTCTGTTTCATGGCTCATCGGATACTTCCTTTTTGGGTCGTGTAATACGAGTTGAGTAATGGTTGTAAAAAGCTATCGGTTAAGAATTTTGCTTATTCTGAATATATAGAGAAATCGTTTGAGTAATAGAAGCATTAAGGTTAATGAACAAATGGTTAAAGTTAAAAATATCGCGCTGAGATTGTGCTCGTATAATAGATGTAAAATGCTATAGGTGGTCAGGCCTAATAGGTTAAGTGATAGAATTGTCATTAGTGCTGGGACCCAAAAATCCCCCATGCTTCTTAGTGTTGTGCGTGTAATGATGTAAATGTATTCAAATAGTATGAAGGGTAAGGATATTATTATGTTCTTTTCAATTAGTCGGCGTATCGCGGTGTTAGATGTATATATGAGTGATATGTGTTCGATGAACAAAAGTGATGCGATTAAAGTTGGAATGAGCACTGAGAGTCCAACTGACATACCTTGAATGTATGAGCTTCTCAGACTAGGAAAATTCTTTGATGTAAAGTGATGGGCTACTACAATACCTGTTCCGTTACCTACTCCAATGGAGATCATATATACAATGCTTAGGAAGTGCAAAGAAGCTTGATACGCAGCAAGGCTTGAGTCACCCAAGGATTTTGAAATAAGGGTGAATATGAAAAATAAGGAACTCTCTCCGCCGAGACAAAGTGCTAATGGCAATCCATTTAAGAAAAATTTTGCATAGGCCGCTCTTGAGATGTTCTGATAATGACGGAATTGTGGGATGTAAGCGCGGATATTCAAGTTGAACGTGCATAATGTTAGTGCGGTAAAAAGCCACTTCAGCACTACATATGCTGATATGAAATATGTAGCCTCTATTTTTTTGTCGGTAAGTGTAAGGAGGGTTCCTGCTATGACGATGCTAAAATTGAATAGCCATACGTAAGTAAGTTCGTATTTTGTTATTTTTATAGCATTGAAAAAGTTGAAAATTGTTAGCTGAATAAAGGTGGCTGGAAGGTGCAGCGAGAGTATAAGTAGTAATTTGCTACTTTGTAAGTTGATGTCCTTGGTGGGTGAGTTGTATTGGATTATTGTGTGGATGGTAATGCAGCTTATTATGAGAGCTCCGAATAATATGGCGTATCGAAAAGAAATATTCAAATCGTGTGCAATGTTGTCTCTAGTTAGATCGTTCGATCCGGCCACTTTTACCAGCAGTGGAGAAAAAAATCCAATGCCGACAACCGTTAAAAATGACGCTAACGCCCAAGCAAATGATGCATCACTTAGTGCGCTAACAGCGAAGTGACCTATGAATGAAAAATAGATAAGCGAGGCGATCATCTCGCCAAGCCTGGAGAGTATTAAAGGAATCGAGATTCTGGCAATTTCCATATTCTATCACCGTGGTGTAGTAGGTCTCGTATGGAAATATGATAGAGAAAAGGCTTCAGTCCCACTCTTTGAGAAGGCTCGTTAAAGAAGGTGTTCCTTCAGCAGCAAAATATTTCATCCTGAAGTAATATTCGCATTTGGATACCTTGTGGTAGGTGTGGTTGCGGTTATTGAATTCTGTATTTAGTGCGGTAAGGGATTTTTGTGTCGATGGATATAAGGTAGATTTTTTTAACAATTGCTCGATGGCTAGAAAAACCATATCCATGAAGTCAAGCGTTTTAAGGATGTATCGACGGCACTCTTCTTCTGTGTTGGCTCCTTCTCGACTCAGAGAGAAAAATACATCCTTGATTTCATTGAAACCATTAACTCTGAAGATGTTAGAGTAGATCCATTTGTAATGTTTGTTGGTCGTTCCTGTCAGGTAGGTAAAACTCATGGTTGTTTTTAGCATCATGTCTCTTACAATTTCACACCCCATCCAGAGATTACCTGACTGCCAGCAACCTTGGACATCTTGGAATGCATAAAATACGGGAAGTTTTTCACGGTGGGCAAGATAGATATGTTTCTCGATAGGGAGGCTGGACTTTAGTTGGTTGAACTTCTGTTCATTCGTTAATGCGTGGCCTGTTAGTGAACGATGAATGACGTTGTTTTCCGTATTTGATAGTACCGGTTCATATAAAAAGCGCTGATCATTTGTGACTTGATGGTAGGCTTTATCAATCTTGAGTGTTATTTTCCTGAGCTCATCGAATGTTATGTAGTCTGCGTCAATGTGGAGGCTTGTGTCGCCAAAAAAGTCTGTCGTGTTATGTACGCCTTCGCCGCCAGTGATGCAGTGGTAGTTGCTATCTGTAACGAGTGCATGTTTACGCGACTCAATGTCTATTGCTGTAGGCCTTTGATCACACATTACAATGCAGTCTATATCAGAGTGAATGCTACCAATTCCTTCAATCAGGCTGCCTGCAACAACGAGAATGCTCGTATTTTTTAAGAACGCTCGTTCTAGTAAGTATTGTTTTGGGATGGATATTTTCCCCTCTAAAATTAAGATGTCGCTTTCAGATACTTTCGATTCGGCGATTTTTATAAGAGGGGTCATTGAATGTGGCTCCCTTATCTTGTGCGCAAGTCACATATTGTGTTTTGTAGGAATTAAAACTGTAGTGGTCAATTTGCTAGGACGTCAATTTTTTTTAGGAAAAAAGACGGTTCTTTGATAAGGCTGTTACTTATCTTTATCTGTTGTTGGATTTGTCTATTGTCATATAGAGCTTGTTCCTACATGCATAGTTGATTTCTATTTTATGACATGAGTGCCAATTTTATGTCGCTATTACACACAAGGGTTAGCAGCTTCGCGTCAGCCAAATTTGATAGGGGGTAGAGCCTTTAACCGTTAACTCACCGCATCTGAGGTTCTGCGGCTTGCTGCGTATGGCGGCTGCACCAAATCTCAATTTGCCACTATTCAGTGTTCCAGTGAGGCAGCGATGCAGGCAAGATAAAGGCCTGCCCGTTCTGAAGACAGGATGCTTATTGTGACTGAAGCTTTTATGGTCGTTTCTACCGCTGAAGAGGCCGTCGACCGGCTCGCCGCGTTGCACGAACGCGCAACCACGGCGCTGAGTCAGGCGCTCAAGCGTTACCTCAAGGACCGCGTCGAGCCCACGGCGCAAGAGCGCGATCTGTTCCGCTACCCGGAACTGCGGCTGACCAATACCATTCATGGCGAAATCCCGACCACGACCCGCGCTTATGCCAAGGTTCAGTTGCCGGGCACTTACAGCGTGACCGTGACCCACCCAGGGGCCTTTCGCAATTATCTGCTGGAGCAACTGGTGCCGCTGATGCGCGACTTCACGGTTGTGGTTGAAGTGGGCGTGAGCCAGCAAAATATTCCTTACCCCTATGTGGTTGAGCAGGGCGATGAGTTGGCCGGCTCCGGGGTTACGGCCGCCGCGCTGGCGCGGGTTTTCCCCAGTACCGACCTGTCGGCCGCCACCGATGGCATTGCCGACGGTCTGTACGATTGGGCCAACACTGATCCGCTGCCGCTGGCGCTGTTTGACGCCGCCCGGGTCGATTTTTCCCTGCGCCGCCTGGTGCATTACACCGGCAGCGACTGGCGGCATGTGCAGCCCTGGATCCTGCTGACCAACTACCACCGCTATGTCGACCAGTTCATCCTCCACGGCCTTGAACAATTGCGCGACAACCCACGCTTTGTGCGTATGGTTCTGCCGGGCAACGTGCTGATCGAAAAATCCATGGACTACGGCGAAGCCCAGGCTATTGCCGCGGGAGTGGTGTGGCACCGCTACCAAATGCCTGCTTATCACTTGCAGGCCAACGACGGCCACGGGGTGACGCTGGTCAATATCGGCGTAGGCCCGTCCAACGCCAAGAACATCACCGACCACCTGGCCGTGCTACGCCCGCATTGCTGGCTGATGATTGGCCACTGTGGCGGCCTGCGTCAGTCGCAAACCATTGGCGACTATGTGCTGGCCCACGCGTACATGCGCCGCGACGGCATTCTGGACCGCGTGGTGCCGCCGAATATTCCGATCCCGGCGTTGGCTGAAGTGCAGTTGGCGTTGCAAGAAGCCGCGGCTCAAGTCACGGGTGAGCGCGGCGACGAGCTGAAAAAGCGTCTGCGCACCGGCACCGTACTGACTTACGACGACCGTAACTGGGAACTGCGCTGGGCCGAGGAACGCCCGCTGATCAACCTGTCGCGCGCTGTGGCCGTGGACATGGAAAGCGGCACCATCGCGGCCCAGGGTTATCGCCTGCGGGTGCCGTATGGCACGTTGCTGTGCGTGTCGGATAAACCGCTGCACAGTGAAATCAAACTGCCAGGCTCGGCCAACGCGTTCTACGAGCGCGCTGTGAGCCAGCATTTGAAAATCGGCATCGCCGCCGTGGATTTGATGCGTAGCCAGCTCAACTCGTTGCACTCGCGTAAATTGCGCAGCTTCGACGAGCCGCCGTTCCGCTAATCCGAATGGTCATTTAGCGGTCAGGCAGCTAGCATTGCCAGCCCTGATCGCTGGATGTTCTTTTTGTCATGTCCCGTCCTGTTCGCCCCGCCTCACGCCGTCCGGCCCCCAAAAAACCCAGCCCTCAGGGTGCCAACCGCCGTGTGGCCAAGGCTGCGCCGTCTGACCCCAAGCTGTACCTGTTCAATAAACCGTTCGATGTGCTGACCCAGTTCAGCGATGAAGGCGGGCGGGCGACGCTCAAGGATTTTATCCCCATACCGGGCATTTACCCGGCCGGTCGCCTGGACCGTGACAGTGAAGGCTTGTTGTTGCTGACCAATGATGGCCGGTTACAGGCGCGCATTGCCGACCCCAAGCACAAGTTGCCCAAGACCTATTGGGTACAAGTGGAGGGTGAGCCGACCGATGAGCAGTTGCAGCAGTTGCGTGACGGTGTGGAACTCAATGACGGCAAGACTTTGCCCGCCGAAGCCCGTGCGCTGGAAGAACCGTCGTTGTGGCCGCGTAACCCGCCCGTGCGCTTTCGCAAGAGCGTGCCCACGTCTTGGCTGGAACTGGTGATTCGCGAGGGGCGCAATCGTCAGGTGCGTCGCATGACAGCAGCGGTCGGCTTGCCAACCTTGCGTCTGGTGCGCGTGCGCATTGGCGACTGGACGATCGATGGGCTGGAGCAGGGGCACTACAAAGAAGTGCCCGCCACGTTATAGCGCGCCGGACTCGATCAGCCCGATCACCACACTTTTGATGATAAACGCGGCGACGCCCAGGCCCAGTACGAAAAACAGGATAAACGAGCCGAACCGCCCGGCCTTGGATTTCTTTGCCAGGTCCCAGACGATAAAGGCCATAAAAATGATCAGGACGCTGACCAGAATCGTCATCATCCACTCTTCAAGCAAGGCAGGATCCATCAGTGTTCTCCGGCAAGGGCAAGGTCAAAAAGCCGAGGGAGTATACGCCAAGGGGCAGAGAGGGATGATTGACCTGTGTAGGAGCAATCAAGCGTCGACCGGATGCTCCCACAGGCTTTGCCACAATAACGTGGCGTCAGCGCGCCAAGCCCAATCTGTAGGAGCGAGCTTGCTCGCGATCTTTGGCTTGCGATTTTTCAAGATCAACAGATCGCGAGCAAGCTCGCTCCTGTAGTTGCCTTCAGGTGCGCAGGTGGGTCAGCGGCAGTTCGGTGCTGTTGAGCACCTGATTGAGCACAAAGCTCGAACGAACGCTGGTCACGCCGTCGATGCGGGTCAAATGGCCCAGCAGCAGCTTTTGATAGTGATCCATGTCCGGCACCACCACTTTCAACTGGTAATCGGCGTCGACGCCCGTGACCAGGCTGCATTCCAGCACTTGGGGCAGATTGCGGATCGAGGCTTCAAAGTTCTCGAACCGCTCGGGGGTATGGCGGTCCATGCCGATCAGCACATAGGCGGTCAGGCTCAGCCCCAGCTTTTTGCGGTCCAGCAGTGCGACCTGTCGGTCAATGTAGCCGTCATCTTCCAATTGCTTGACGCGCCGTGAGCAAGGCGAAGGTGACAGACCAATGCGCTCAGCCAACTCCTGGTTCGAGATGCGCGCATCGCGCTGTAATTCCGCCAAAATGCTCAGGTCGTACCGGTCCAGTTTGCTCACGAAGACACCCTTTCTCATAACTATTGCGTGAAAGTATCAGCCTTAAGGCAAAAATTGCGCAAGTAATGTTTTATTCAGCAATCTTCGCAATCCCCTGCTTCAGCCTCAGGCCTATGCTTATTAACAGAATCACTGCCCGGACATAGAGTCCACAGCGGCCCGCCGAATCAGGCCAGCCGCGGCCGCCAACCCCACAGGGGAACGCTGGCCCCCGGGCTACGCACCGTTCAGAAGACAGTGTGAGGTGAGCCAACATCACGAGTGTTGAGCCAGGACCGAAAAATTCAAAGGGCGACCGACGGGTCGCCCTTTTTTATGGTCACAAATAAGTGACACGCTACGCGGCCCTTGGCAGAACCGGTTGCTGATTTCTCAGTCTTACCTTTACACCCCCCCTTCTTGATGAGAACAACCATGACATCGCGCATCTGGCGTTTGGCCGCTGTGGGATTGCTTTATGTGAGCGCCAGCGCGCAGGTGCTGGCCGATGGGCCGGGTGATGGCAACCCTCAGCAGGCGCGCCCCAACGGCGGCCAGCAGCGCGGTGAGCAAGGCGACAGGGGCAATAATCAGTCTCGACCCGATCGCGCGATGCCCAACTCGGGCCGGGGTGAGCCTCAGGGCGGCCAGTGGCAAGGTCGGCCTCATCAGGACAACGTGCGCCCGGCTTCGCCCGCTCAGCCGCCGGGCAACACCTTGCCCATCCAGCCGCGACCCGGGGCCGTGCAACGCTCTTGGCCTGGCCAAGGCAACGCCTGGCAAACCGCACCCCGTCAACCCGGCTATCACTCGCCTTGGCAGGGCGCGGCAAACCCAAGGCCCGACGCTCATCCCCGTGACTCGCGCTGGGCGGGCCGCCCAAGCGGGCAGGGTAATGGCTGGGGGGCCGGGCCGCAGTATCGGCCGGGCTATATCGTCGATCGGTTCCCCGGGCAGCACTGGCAAGTACCGTATCGGGGGCAGAACTACTTCTTTTCTGGCGGTTATTGGTATCGCCCGCAAGGCCCACGTTACATCGTGGTGCAGCCACCGTACGGCATTCGCGTAGGGTATTTGCCGGACTACGCGCGGGAAGTATGGGTTGGCAGTACGTTGCTGTTTCTGGCGGCCGGGGCGTATTACGCCTACCAACCTGGCACCCAGGACTACATCGTGGTTCAGCCGCCCACCCCCGTTGCGCAACCGGTGCAGCCACCCGTCAACAACGGTTATGACGTGGTGGCCTGGCCGATGAACGGTCAAAGCCCTGCGCAAATCAATCAGGACCGCTACGACTGTTACCGCTGGTCGGTGGACCAGAGCCACTTTGACCCGGCGCATATGGCTTATGCGCCTGCGCCATCGGTGGTTCAGGCCTATCGGCAGGCGCAGGGCACCTGCCTGAGCAGCCGGGGTTACCAGGTGACGTATTAAACCGGTGAGCGGGTTTTAGGTTTGACCACTTCCGGCGGGTCGGCGTGTACCAGCACGTCGGCCTGCGGGTAGGCGTTCTTGATGGCGTCCATGGCCTGGTCGCTGATGGCATGGGCCGCTGACAACGTCAGCTCGCCCGGCAGTTCAAGGTGCAACTGCACAAACCACACATTGCCCGAGACCCGCGTGCGCAAGTCGTGGGCACCCAGTACGCCGGGAACGCTGCAAGCCAGCGCCAGCATTTTTTCGCTGACGTCGCTGGGCAACTCTTCGTCCATCAACACCTTGAAACTCTCACGGGCGATCTGGAGTGCGCTCCAGAGGATGTACACCGCAATGCCCAGGCCGAACCAGGCATCCAGTTGGGGAAAGCCCACGGTGGACAGCACCAGCGCCACCAAAATACTGCCATTGAGCATCAAGTCCGAGCGGTAATGCAGCGAGTCCGCCCGCACCGCGTTGGAGCCCGTCGCCTTGACCACGCGGTGTTGCAGCATCAGCAGCCCCACGGTCATCACCAGCGAAAATATAATCACGGCAATACTGAGCCATGGCGCGCCCACGGGCTCGGGGTGCTTGAGGCGTTCCACCGCCTGGTAGGCGATGAGTACCGCACTCACGGCGATAAACACCGCTTGCGCCATGCCCGCCAGCGACTCGGCCTTGCCGTGGCCATAACGGTGGTCGTCGTCGGCGGGGCGCAAGGCGTAATGCACCGCCAGCAGGTTGAGAAACGAAGTCACGCCGTCGAGCATCGAGTCGGTCAGCCCGGCGAGCATGCTGATAGAACCGCTGAACCACCAGGCGATGGCCTTGGTCACGATCAGCACACCCGCCACCGCCACCGACGTGCGGGTGGCCAGGCGTAACAGGCGGGCGTGTTCCTGGCTGCTGGTCATAATCGGTCCTTGAGTCAGGCGGCGGGTTTGAGGCCGTACATCGCCAGTTGTTGAGCGCTGCCTGTGTGCTGGATCAGGCGGGGGTCGTTCAGCGGGAAGCTATGGCCCAGTTCACTTTCAAGAATCGCCTGCAACTTACTGTTATCGACCTTGCCGTCTGCGCCGATGGCTTCGTTCAGTTTTTCCGGGGCGATGTGCGCGGTTTTACCCGGCGGGAAATAAATGGCTCCGGTGGCGAAGTCGACGCCGAACGCGATCAGCCCCGGAATCACATAAAACAGCAAGCCGACGGCATCCAGCGCCACCACCACAGGATCGATTTTGCCGTCGATCTGGCCCCGCCGATCCGGGAAGAAAATACTGCCGCACGCCGTCAGTTGGGTAAACAGGGCCGCCGCTACTACACCGCCGATCACACGCGAAACGCTACGCATAGCAAACACCTCGAAGAAACGTGAAGTCTAAGACCGCACTTAATACCAGACAGTTCGCCGTTATACTCGCCGTACTGTTCTGGAGCCACCATGATTTCCTTGCCGATTGATGAAGTTTTACCCGCCTTGTGTCAGGCATTGCGCGAACGCAACGAGGTTGTGCTCGAAGCGCCGCCCGGTGCGGGTAAAACCACCCGTGTGCCGCTGGCCTTGCTCAACGAGCCTTGGCTGGCGGGGCAGACCATCGTTATGCTCGAACCCCGTCGGCTCGCCGCCCGCGCCGCTGCCGAGCGGCTGGCCAGCGAGCTGGGTGAAAAGGTCGGTGAAACGGTCGGCTATCGCATCCGCCTCGACAGTAAAGTGGGCCCCGACACCCGCATCGAAGTGGTCACCGAAGGCATCCTGACACGGCGTTTGCAGCAGGACCCGGCACTGGAAGGTGTAGGGTTGCTGATCTTCGATGAGTTTCATGAGCGTAGCCTCGACGCTGACCTGGCGCTGGCCTTGAGCCTCAATGGCCGTGAGTTGTTTCGTGATGAGCAGCCGCTGAAAATCCTGTTGATGTCGGCCACGCTCGAAGGCGAGCGGCTCGCCGGGTTGCTCGATGACGCGCCGGTGCTGCGCAGTGAAGGGCGCATGTACCCGGTAGCCATGCGCTGGGGTCGGCCGTTTGTGGCCGGTGAGTTTATTGAGCCGCGCGTGGTGCAAACGGTGTTGGATGCCCTGACCGATGACAGTGGCAGCCTGCTGGTGTTTTTGCCCGGCCAGGCCGAGATTCGCCGGGTGCATCAGCAACTGGCCGAGGCGCTGGATTCACGGCACGACATCCTGCTGTGCCCCTTACACGGTGAATTGGACCTGGCGGCACAACGGGCCGCCATCGAGCCCGCTCCCGCCGGCACGCGCAAAGTGGTGCTGGCCACCAATATCGCGGAAACCAGCCTGACCATTGATGGTGTACGGGTGGTGATCGACGCGGGGCTGGCGCGGGTGCCGCGCTTTGATCCGGGCAGCGGCATGACCCGCCTCGACACCCAGCGCATCTCACGGGCCAGCGCCACCCAGCGCGCCGGGCGGGCAGGGCGGCTGGAGCCCGGCGTGTGTTACCGCCTGTGGTCTGAAGACCAGCACGGGCAACTGGCAGCGTATGGCAGTGCAGAAATGTTGCAGGCCGACCTGGCCGGGTTGGCGCTGCAACTGGCACGCTGGGGCGTGACCCCGGGCGAGTTGACCTGGCTCGATGTGCCTCCTGCTGCCAGTTATGCACAGGCTCAGCAACTGCTTGAACGGTTGGGGGCCTTGAGCGCCAGTTGCACACTCACCCCTCACGGCGAGGCAATGGCCGAGGTGCCCGCCCACCCGCGCATTGCGCACCTGCTGCTGCGCGGGCAGGACTTGGGCCTGGGCACCCTGGCCAGTGACGTGGCGGCGCTCTTGGGCGAGCGCGATATCTTGCGCGGTGCCGGTGCCGATGTGCATAGCCGGCTGGCTTTATTGGCGGGTGAAAACCAAGCTGCGCGGGGCGCACAGGGCGGGGTTCAGCGCGCCCGACAACTGGCCCGACAATACCGTGGCTACTTGCGTGGCAAGGCTACCCGGCCGGTAGCTGACCCACAGCATGCGCGCTGGCTGGGGGCCTTGCTGGCGCTGGCCTACCCCGACCGCATTGCGCAACAACGCAAACCGGGCGGCGCGGAATACCGCCTCGCCAATGGTCGTGCGGCCCTCTTCAACGAGGTCGATGGCCTGATGAAACACCCGTGGCTGGTGATTGCCGACCTGGGCAGCCGACAGGGCCAGCGTGAGGAACGCATCTACCTGGCGGCCGAGTTTGATCCGGCCCTCTTCGACGACGCATTAGCAGACCTTGTGAAGTCGGTAGACGAACTTGATTGGGATGAGCGAGAAGGGGTGCTCAAGGCCGAGCGGCAATTGAAGGTGGGGCAGTTGGTACTTTCCACAAAGCCGTTGCCAAACCTGGACGAGCAAGCCCGTTCGCTCGCTCTGGTCAGCCTGGTCAGGCGTAAGGGTATTGAGCTACTGCCGTGGACGCCTGAGTTAAGACAGTGGCAAGCGCGGGTCGAACTGTTGCGTCAACTGGATATCCAGAATAGCCAGACCGCAAGCAAATGGCCGGATTTGAGCGATGCCAATCTAATCCAGACGCTTGAGGCGTGGCTCACGCCTTACTTGGGCAAGGTCACCCGGCTAAGCCATTTCAGTCAGTTGGACCTGTCCTCGATAGTCAGAAATCAGCTGCCTTGGGCGCTTGCGCAGGAGTTGGAGAGCCAGGCACCTCAGGCGATCCAGGTGCCTTCGGGTTCGAGCATCCGCATCGACTATTCAGAGTACCCGCCAATTCTCGCTGTGCGGCTACAGGAGTTGTTCGGGCTGGCCGAAACGCCTCGGATTGCTCACGGCAAACAGCCACTGACACTGCATTTGTTGTCGCCGGCCCGCCGGCCCGTACAGGTCACCCAAGATCTGGCCAACTTCTGGCGCAGTACCTATGTGCAAGTGAAAAAAGACCTCAAGGGTCGATACCCAAAGCACTTTTGGCCTGACAACCCTTTAATCGCAGAGGCTACCGCTAGAGCCAAGCCCAGAAAGCCATGAGTCTTTGTTCTCCGCAGACCGCTCTGTACGCACGGGGTTAGGCACTTGACGGGGTGGGCAGTCAACCCACCTTTACGGTGGCTGCATGGCTTGCTACCCCGTGGCAGCCGCATTCCAGCCGATGCCCATCCAGAACGATGCTTAGGCCGTTCATGCGCCGATGTGGGTGGCTTTCCGTGAACGCGTAAATACCCACATGCAACGGGCAGGTGGCCTTGTCGCCGAGCACGGCTATGGTTTTTCCGTTGAGCTGGTGAGTGCCTGCAAGCTGGCATTCGACGACCTTACCGCCACTGCTGGTGGCGTCGCCTAAACAAACAGGTCGTTTCATTGCGTGACTCCCGGCGCACCAAAGAGGAAGGGATCGGCCCAGCGGGTTTTGGCGTTTTGGGCTTTGGTGGCTTCGTCCGGTGGGCGGACCATCTGTACGGTGGTGGTGCCGTCGCTGCCGTTGTAGACCACGGCGCTGGTGCCGCCGTCGAGGTAGCTGGCCATGCTGGCGAGGTTGATGGCGACCAGTGCGCTGCTGACGCCGGTATTGCCCAGGCGACGGCCCAGGTCGTAGCCTTCTTCGACGTTGCCCAGCTCGATGCCGGTGCCGTCCGTATTCAGTGCGTGCAGGGCGTTGTTAAGGGTAATCAGGCCGTCGATATTGTCGGTGCTGTCGTAGAACACCCGCACCGGGGCGGTGCCTTCG